>CAIQJL010000261.1 GCA_903872185.1 uncultured Bacteroidota bacterium
ATATTATTATATTTTTAACTTAAAAAAAATAATTATGAAATTTGATCCAGCAAGTCAGGTTCAGGACTTAAGACAATTCGGAGAGTTTGGTGACGTAAACCCATCTATCAGCGATTCTGCAACATATACCTTTTTGCAGGCAAAAACAATGTCCGACACTTTTCATGGTGAAGCAGAGGGCTGTTTTCTATATTCAAGGCATTGGAATCCAAGCAATAAATACCTTGCCGATGCATTGGCTAGAATGGAAGGTGCAGAAGAAGCATGGGTAACAGCTTCAGGAATGGCAGCTATAACAAATACCATTTTACATATTTGCAATTCAGGCGATCATATTGTATCCAGCATGACAACTTACGGCGGAACATTTGCATTTCTTGAAAACTATCTAATAAAATTTCAAATAAAAGTAACCTTTGTTGACATAACCAATACATCAGAAGTTGAGGCAGCGATACTCCCAAACACAAAATTAATTTATACCGAATCCGTTACTAACCCTTTACTTCGTGTTTCTGATATTCCTGCACTTGCAGAAATTGCAAATAAACATAATGTAAAACTTGTAATTGATAACACTTTTACACCAATGATAGTATCACCAATAAAACTTGGTGCTCATATAGTTGTGTATAGTATGACAAAATTCATAAACGGTAAAAATGATTGTATTGCAGGTGCAATCTGTGGAAATAAAGAGTTTATAGATTCTTTAATAGATGTAAATACTGGAACTGCTATGTTACTTGGACCAGTACTAGACCCTCTCCGTTCTTCAGGAATTTTAAAAAACCTTCATAGTTTACATATACGAATGAAACAGCATAGTTACAATGCTCAGTATTTAGCAGAAAAATTTAATGCAGCGTCAATACGTACAGTATATCCAGGACTTCCAGGAAGTAAAGATCACGAAATATTAAAACGAATAATGAATCCCGGTTTTGGATTTGGTGGTGTAATTACAATTGACCTAGTAACTGCAGAAAGAGCAAATAAACTTATGGAAATGATGGAGCTTGAAGATGTTGGTTACCTAGCAGTTAGTTTGGGATATTTTAAAACATTATTTAGCAATCCTGGTAAAAGCACTTCATCTGAAGTACCTGAAGAAATACAATTACAAATGGGCCTATCAGAAGGACTTATTCGATTTAGCGTAGGCCTTGATAATGACATTGAAAGAACCTGGAATAGAATTGAGCATTGTATTAAAACACTTGGCTTATAATCTTTATTTTTATATAGATAAAACTCCCAAAAGCTTTGTTTTTGGGAGTTTTATATTTTAAAAATTTATTTCTAAACTGTTAAAGTATAACCTATTTATATATTTTCATTCTAAAAAATTAATTTCCCGTATCTTTACCTGCTGAAAATATCTTTTAACAATAAATAATCATGTCTTTTACTTCTTTAGGTTTACCTCCTGCATTAATTAAAGCTCTCGAAAATCAAAATTATTCTGAGCCCTTTCCAATCCAGAAAGAAGCAATACCTGCAATTCTAAAAGGGAAAGATATTTTAGGCATTGCCGAAACTGGTTCTGGAAAAACTGCCAGTTATGTATTACCCATTTTAATGAATATGCAAGGGAATACAGCAAATAAAAACAGACATGTAAATGTTTTAGTATTAGTACCAACACGTGAGCTTGCAGCTCAGGTAAGAGAAGTTTTTCAAATGTTTAATTCCGCACTTCCCGAACGAATAAAATCTTTAGCAGTTTTTGGAGGTGTTGCAATTAGTCCGCAAATGATTGCTTTACAAGGTGTGCAAATATTGGTTGCAACACCCGGAAGATTACTGGAATTAGTAGAATTAAAAGCAGTTCACTTATCTAATATTGATACATTAATTTTAGACGAAGCAGATAAAATGCTTAATCTTGGTTTTAAAATTGAAATAAATCGAATATTTGAATTATTACCAAAGAAACGTCAAAATCTATTATTCTCTGCTACACTTAACAATGATGTTACAAGCATCAACCAAATACTATTAAATGATCCTTTAGTTATTAAAATTGAGCCTGAAATAGTAAATATTGATTTAATTACTCAATCGGCATATACTTGTACCGAAGAAAAAAAAGGACCATTGCTTCGTTATTTAATAAAACATAATGATTTAAAGCAAGTATTGGTTTTTGTGTCTTCTATTTTTAGAGCAGAAACAGTAACTGACAAGCTTAAAAAGAATGGAATTGATGCTATTTCCATACACAGTAAAAAAAGTCAGAAAGCCAGAACTGAAGCATTAAGTAATTTTAAAGCAGGGAAAATTCAGGTTTTAGTAGCCACAGATCTTATTTCTCGTGGTATAGATATTAAATTTCTGCCCTGTGTTATAAACTACGAATTACCACGTTCTCCTAAAGATTATATTCACAGAATAGGAAGAACAGGACGAGCAGAATCACCCGGAGAAGCAATTTCATTAGTATCACCAATTGAACAACATCACTTTAAAGTAATTCAAAAAAAGATGGGCAAACAAATTAGTCAGATTAATAGCGAAGATATTGATTTAAAAGGTTTTTAAAAAAATATTCTGTTTATGAGGAATAATAGTTATTAGAACTTTATATAAAAAACAATAAAATGAAAACAATAATAACTTTCATCGCATTACTATCTATTTCAATGGCAACATTTTGCCAACAGCAAAAATTCGAAAAAAAGCTACACAATGATTTTAATTCTGATCTTAATACTTTATTAAGTATTAAAAACATTTATGGAAATATTACATATCACAATTGGGAAAAGAAAGAGATTTCAGTAGACATTACAATAACACTATTCACAGACAATGAAGTAAATTCTCAAAAATACATGGAAAATGCAAATGTTATATTAAAAGAAGATTCTGGTAATATTTCATTTAAAACCTCTATTAAATTTGAAAATTTAGATAAATCGTTTAAAAAAGGAAAATCAAGATTCCAAGTCGATTTTGTCATTAATCATCCTGTTTATCTTAAAGTCAATACTGTTAACTCCTATGGAGATATTAGCTTTGACGAATTAAATGGCAATGCAAATATTACTTTAAATTATGGTAAATTAAATGTTAAAAATTTTGCTTTTAACGATTCTAAACCATTAAGTGTATTAAATTTAAATTATTCAAAAGCAGAAATCGAAAAATGTACATGGAGTCAATTTTATGTAGCATATTCGACATTAAATATTGACAACAATACTGCTTCAGAAATTAATAGTTCATACTCGCATATATGGATTAACAAATCATATGGAATATATGCAACGTCAATATATGATGATTATAAAATAATAAAGTGCAAAAAAATATCATTAAACTCAAATTATTCAACTACAATTATTGACACACTTGATATTGAAGCTGATTTAAATTTAAATTACGGAAGTTTAAATATTAAAAACATAAATCAGAATTTTGAAAATATAACAATAAACAGTAATTACAATAATGTAAAAGCAATTATTCCCGAAAATGCCTGTTATATATTAGATGCAAGTTTAAATTACGGCGACATTAAATACTCTCCAAAAGCAAATGTTGAAAAAAGAATTAAAAATTCACAGATAACAGTTAAGGGCAATATAGGATGTGACAAACCACAGTCTAAAGTTAAGGTTAAAGGAAATTATTGTGTAATTAATTTGTTTTAATTTTAGAAACTGTTTTGAATTTAATAAATACTTTTGTTTTTTCTAACATTTTTACAATTATTGTACTTATTCAGAACACACAATTCCCAGTCATCTTGAGGTACTCGAAAGATATTCCCACACCACTCGCACATTCTTCGAGAACCTCAGAATGACCCCTTAGTTATTTCTAATATTATACACAATTAAAGCACTTTACATTTAATTCTTAAAATTCAAAACAGTTTCTTAAAAATATTTCATTTATAAAATATTTTTTTTTAATTTGCACTAAATATAAAAAGCAAATTATGAAAATCCTTATCCCAGAAAACTCAGTTAAGATAGAAGATCTTAAAAACAAATTAGTTGGCGAATTTCCAAACTACAAATTCAAAGATTTTAGAAAAAATATGATTATCGCATCAAAAAGCAGCGCTATTGGTGCAAATATAATTCTTAAGAAAGATAGAATTATGATAGTAGGTAATTTCCCAACATTTGGCGGTCGCTTTTTATTTATTTTATGTATTGTTTTATTAGGTTTTGTAGTTCCAATTATAATTTACTTATCAGTTTTCCTTTCAAAATTCTCGAAATTAGAAAAAGAGCTGGGTGCTGTTGTACAGAAAGAATTTGGAATATCAAAGTAAACTGAAAGAAAATGGCTCGTGAATACACGAACCAAGGAAAAGACCGATTTATACCTGATTATTAGTGTTCTGTTTCAGAATAACTAAAGATAATGCCTTCTTTTATTGCGTATGCCGATTGCATAATGTTAGTCACATTAGTTATGCTTAAAATATACTTAATAAATAATGCAGAAAGAGGTATCATTTCAACCCTCATTAAATCCATTCCTGGCATAATTATTCGTTCTTCGGTTGTAGAATGAATAATTTTTTCGCATAATTTTAAAACTGCTGGTTTTTGAAACTTGTAAAAGGTAGTTTCATGGGTTAATGGTTTATTTTTTGATTCAATATTACAAATATTTGCAATCGTATCAAAAGAACCTGATGAGCCAATTAATGTTTTTACAGGAAATGTTTTTATAGCATCAACAAGAGGTTTAAGCTCTTTTTCAATATAATTCAAAACATTTTCAATTTCGTTTTCTTTTAAAGGATTAGAAGGAGCAAACAATTCTAATAATCTTGCAATACCTAACGGAAAACTTTGCTTCCAGGAAATGCGACTATTGTTACCAATAACAAATTCATTACTTCCTCCACCAATATCAAGCATTAAAACATTTTCATAATCTAATGGAACCGCTCTTCTAATACCCGAATAAATTAGTTCTGCTTCTTCATCGCCTCCAATAACTCTAACATCTAAATTAAACTCTTTCTTTATTCTTTTTGTAAAAAGCAAACCATTTTCGGTGCTTCTAATTGCGGAAGTTGCAACAGCCAAGATTTTATCAATACCAAGTGGAGCAATGACTGCTATGTAATCTTTAATTGCAAGAATTCCACGCTCTATTGCTTCATCAGAAATTTTTCGTTTTGTTATTCCACCATGTCCAAGTTTAACAGCTCTTTTATCACGAAAAACTTCTTTATAGTTATTAGCATCAGCGTCGGCAACTAAAAGATTAAAAGTATTAGTACCAAGATCAATGGCTGCTATTCTCATAAAAATTAATAATTTTTATATTTTAACCATTTATATAATTCCTTGTAATTAACCTTTTTGCCATACATTAAAATACCAGTACGATAAATCTTCCCTGCAATCCAAGTCATGAAAATAAAAGAAGCTATTAATACCGATACTGATAAAACTACTTCAGTCCATGGAACACCAAAAGGAATTCTCATCATCATAACAACAGGTGAAGTAAATGGAATTATTGAAAACCAGAATGCTAGAGGTCCTTCTGGATTACTAGTTACATTACCAATAAGCGCAACTGATAAAATTAATGGTATTGTAACCGGCATCATAAATTGCTGAGTATCGGCCTCGCTATCTACGGCAGATCCTATTGCAGCAAACATAGCACTGTACAAAAGATAACCAGCTAAGAAAAAGAAAATAAATGAACCTATTACTACTAAAAAATCAATTTTCTTAATTTCGTCATAGATTGCATCAACTTCAGTATAGGATATTTGACTTACTTTTGAACTTTCTGCATTACTGCCATTATTTCCTGCCATAATACTTTGAGCTTGAATATTTTTAAAAGTATTATCTTTTTTGAAAAATACTGACTGAACTGAAGTAACAATAGTTAATGTTAAAATAATCCAAAGTAAAAACTGTGTTAAACCAACACATGCAATTCCAACAATTTTACCCATCATCAACTGAAATGGTTTAACCGAAGAAATAATTACTTCAATTATCCTACTTGTTTTCTCTTCAATTACGCCACGCATTACCTGTGCGCCATACATAAAAATAAAGAAATAAATAAGCATACCACCAACAATACCCAAAATCATTTGCAAATCTGCTGACTCTTCTTTTCTGGTACCATCATCATTTAATTTTGTTATACCAACTTGCACATCAGTTTCAATTGATTTTAAAACCTTAGGATCAATGTCGCTTTTTAGTAATTTCAAACTTTCAATATCACGTTTTAAAGAGTTTGTAATGTGCATCCTAACAGCTAAACTAGGCTGTTTATTGGAAGACAATGAAACTATTGGAGAAGAAAGCACACTTGGTGGAATAAATAATAAAGCGTAATAATTATTAGTCTTAAAATTATTTTCTATATCACTGACTTTTACATTTTTTAAATATTCAAATTTAATAAACTCAGTTTCAGGTAATGATCCAATAAATATTTTCGAACTATCAATAACAGCAATTGTTTTAATTTCATTATCTTCAACCTGCGATAACCATGCAGGTCCGATAAACATCGCAGCCATTAATATTGGCCCAAGAACAGTCATAATTAAAAAGGAACGTTTTTTTACTCTTGTAAGATATTCTCTTTTTATAATTATCCATATTTTATTCATAAAATTTCTTTTTTAATTTGTTAATATTTCTTCGTTTATAATTTCACCCACTGCATTAATAAAAATGTCATTCATTGTTGGTAAAACTTCATTAAACGAAATCATATTACCTAAAGGCAAAAGCCCTGAAATAAGCATATTTGTTGAAACAGACTGATCTAAAAGTTTAAATTTAAGATGGTGTAACCCATCTTTCTCAACATGAGATAATATTTCATATTGATGTCTTAAAGAAGCTTCAATTAAATTAATAAATCCTGAGTATGTAACTGCATATGTATTGTTTTTAAACCGTTGACGAATTTCACTTACAGCACCACTTAAAACAACTTTTGATTTATTAATTAATGCAATATCGTCACAAAGTTCCTCAACAGAAGCCATGTTATGTGTAGAAAGAATTATTGTTGCTCCCTCATCTTTCATTCTTAATATTTCATGTTTAAGAATATTTACATTAATTGGATCAAAACCACTAAAAGGTTCATCAAAAATTAAGAACTTAGGTTCGTGTAATACAGAAATTATAAACTGAACTTTTTGCTGCATTCCTTTAGAAAGTTCTTCAACCTTTTTACCCCACCAGCTTTGAATTTCAAATTTCTCGAACCAAAACTTAAGACGTTTAAGAGCTTCGGTTTTTTTAACACCTCTTAGCATAGCTAAATATAAAGCCTGCTCACCTACCTTCATTTTTTTATATAATCCTCGCTCCTCGGGCAAATAACCAAACTCAACAATATTTGATGAAATTAATGGTAAACCTTTATAAAATAGTTCACCTTCATCAGGTGCAGTTATTTGATTCATAATACGAATCAGCGAAGTTTTTCCTGCTCCGTTTGGTCCTAGAATTCCAAACACAGAACCTTCTCTTATAGAAACGCTCACATTATCAAGCGCTCTATGTCCGGAATACTCTTTTACTATTCCTTTTGCTTCAAAAATATTCATAACTCAAAATTTGCCCCTAAGATAAGTCTTTTGATGTGAAGTGATACTAAATTCACAATTTTTAGGATTTCGTTAATAATTCAAAACAGTTTCTAAATATATTTTATAATGAGAATGCAATTTTGTAAACTTGCTAAAAATTTGGATTATGCCACGGATTCTTATAATTGACGACGAAAAAAGTATCAGAAATACTTTAAAAGAAATTCTTGAATACGAAAAATATGAAGTTGAGATAGCTGAAGATGGTCCTCAAGGAATTGAAATTTTAAATTCATCAAAAATTGATGCAGTTTTATGTGATATAAAAATGCCAAAAATGGATGGTATTGAAGTTCTCTCAAATATTATAAAAGAATATTCAGAAATTCCAGTCATTATGATTTCTGGTCATGGCGATATTGAAACTGCTGTTGACTCTTTAAAAAAAGGTGCATTTGATTATATTCAAAAACCTTTAGATCTTAATCGCCTGCTGGTAACATTAAGAAATGGACTAGATAAATCGAAGCTAGTTATTGAAACTAAAACTTTAAGAAAAAAAATAAGCAAAGCTTATGAAATGGTTGGCGATTCACCAGCAATTTTAAAAGTGAAAGAAATGATTGAAAAAATTGCACCAACAGATGCAAGAGTTTTAATCACCGGAAATAATGGAACAGGTAAAGAATTGGTAGCACATCAGATTCACGAAAAAAGTAACAGAAACACTGGTCCGTTTATAGAAGTAAATTGTGCTGCTATTCCTTCAGAACTTATAGAAAGTGAATTGTTTGGTCACGAAAAAGGTGCATTTACTTCAGCAATAAAACAACGTATAGGTAAATTTGAACAGGCAAATGGTGGAACACTTTTTTTAGATGAAATTGGCGACATGAGCCTTTCTGCTCAAGCAAAAGTTCTTCGTGCATTGCAAGAAAACAGAATCACAAAAGTTGGAGGAGAAAAAGAAATTCAGGTAAATGTTAGAGTTATTGCAGCAACAAATAAAAACCTAAAAGAAGAAATCGATAATCATTGTTTTCGCGAAGATTTATACCATCGATTAAGTGTAATTTTAATTCACGTGCCTCCTTTACATGAACGGAAAGAAGATATTCCTGCATTAGCAAATCACTTTATTGAACAAATTTGTAGTGATTATGGGATACCAAAGAAGCAAATTTCTGATGGCGCTGTAAATGAATTACAATCTATAAAGTGGACAGGAAATATTAGAGAATTTCATAATGTTATAGAAAGATTAATTATTCTTTGTCAGAATGAAATTCAGGAAACAGATGTTAAATCATTTGCTCAACCTTTAGAACGTTAATTCTTTTCACCAGGCTGATCTAACTCTTTTATAAATTTTTGAATTTCTTTAATTTGGGGAGTTGTCTTTTTTTGTTCTTCAGCTAAAGCTTTATTTGCATATTCTTTTGCACTATTTAAATTTCCTGTTTTCATAAAAACCTTTGCTTTATTAAGCATATTTTCGGAAACCATATAGTTTTTATTTATAAAATAATCGCACCATGATAATGCATTATTAAGAACTTCATTATTTGTAGAATTTTTGCTTACATTCTGAATAATAGTTTCTAACTCATAATTCTGAATACTATCTATGCCAAATTTAGTTACAAATTTATTTGCTAACACCGAGTAATAATTCCAATCGCGCCATTTACTATTACAATAAAACTGCATTTCAATTTTTAATGCAATTTTTGCAGAATCCTTAAACTGGTATAAGCTAATTCTTTCATTTATAACAGATGGAACTGGCTTTGGATCCTTTTGATCTGTAAGTGCCCATAAAGATTTCGAAAAAATTACAACTAATCTATTTTCAATTCTCTGGTTGCCATAAAGCTCCTTATACTTTAAATAATTTGTTGCAAAAAATTTAAACTCTCGTGAGTTAATATCAGTCACATAACATTCAATTAAAGTTAAATTTATTTCTTTAAATAAATCAGTATCATTCTGAGTTTTAAAATACTCATTAATATCATATCCAATACTAAGATTAACGCATGCGAGAGCGTATTTTGCTAAAAAATCAGGTGAACGATCACCAGAATTATATTTTCTTAACAACGAACCAAAATTATTATCTCGATCTAAAGCTTTTTTACCAATTCTAAGAAATTCTGAAGTATCACAACCACCAATTGATCGATGCTCAACTTCTCCTTCGCCATTAATAAAGAGTAAAGTTGGATATCCATTAATTGCATATTCTTTCTTAACATCCTTACCTACTCCTTTTTCCATATCAATTTTATAACTAATAAAATTCTGATTATAAAATGCACCTATATTACTTTCAGGAAAAACATTTTTTGCCATCCACTTACAAGGGCCACACCAGCTGGTATAACAATCTATAAAAATTATTTTATTTTCCTTTTTTGCTATTTCTTTTACTTCATTAAAAGAACCTTCAAAAAAATTAATTCCTTGCGAATAGCTTAATATGGAAATGAATATAAAAAAGAATACAATATTTATTCTCAACATGTTTTTTCATTTATAATCAAAGATAATGATTTTCTTGTAACTTTAAACTTTCAATTAATTTATAGAAATGACAGAAAAAGTTGAAAATTTTGAGTTATTAACCAGCACTCAAAACCCAAAAATAAAGTTTACTCTTGAATTACTTAACTCAAAAGGGCGAAAAAAGCACGGACTTTTTTTAGCTGAAGGATTGCGCGAAATGCAAATCGCATTGAAATCAGGATTTGTTCCTTTGCAAATATTTTTTAATTCTGATTTTAAAGAAAAAAAAGGAATACATAGTTTAAGTTTTTTCAATTTACCTAAGTACAACATTTTTGAAGTTGATAAAAAACTTTTTAGCAAAATAGCATATCGTGAAGATACCGAAGGAATTACAGGAATTTTTAAAACCCGAAAAACAAGCCTTGAAACAATTACACTTCCAAAAAATCCACTAATCATTGTTTTAGAATCAGTTGAAAAACCAGGAAACCTTGGAGCAATATTAAGAACTGCTGATGCTGCAAATGTTGATGCTGTAATTATTTGCGATCCAATAATAGATTTATTTAATCCAAATGTTATTCGTTCAAGTATTGGCTGTATTTTTTCTAAACAAACTATAGTAAGCTCTTCCGAAGAAACAATTAATTGGCTTAAATCAAAAAATATTTCAATTTTTTCGGCAGCATTAACTGCAGAAAAATTTTACCATGAAACTGATTTTACAAAAGGCAGTGCTATTGTTATGGGCACAGAAGCTGATGGACTTTCTGACATCTGGCTTAAACAATGTACCAATCAGATTAAAATTCCAATGCTTGGGAAAATAGATTCACTTAACGTTTCAAATGCTACTGCAATAATTGTATACGAAGCAATGAGACAAAGGGAGTTTAAAGTTTAAAGTTATTCCTACTATAATCCGCCGCGGCGGATAAATGGTATTGGAACTAAATAACTTTAAACATTTTTTATAAAGCAAAATGCTGATTCTGGATATTATGTAATTTTCTATATAATCCATCTATTTCAAGTAACTCACAATGTTTACCACGTTCAATAATTTCTCCATTATTAATTACTAGAATTTCATCGGCATTAACAATAGTTGAAAGTCTGTGTGCAATAACAATAGAAGTACGATTACTCATTAACTTAGTTAATGCATCCTGAACTAGTCTTTCTGATTCAGTATCCAGCGAAGAAGTAGCTTCATCGAGAATTAAAATCGGAGGGTTTTTTAATACAGCACGAGCAATACTAATACGTTGCTTTTGACCACCAGAAAGTTTATCGCCACTATCTCCAATATTGGTATAAAGATGATTTGGATATACCTTAATAAACTCATATGCATTAGCAACCTTTGCAGCTTCAATTACTTTTTCTTCATTTGAATTTATTGATCCAAATGCTATATTGTTATAAAAAGTATCATTAAATAAAATTGGTTGTTGTGTAACAATTCCCATTAAATCTCTAAGATCTTTAATCTTTATATCTTTAATAGAAATTCCATCAACTAAAATATCGCCATCAGATACATCAAAAAATCTTGGAATTAAATCGGCAATAGTTGATTTTCCTGCTCCTGAAGGGCCTACAAGTGCAACAGTTTTACCTTTTTCAATTATAAGATTTACATTCTTAACAACGTACTCATTTTCATATTTAAATGATACATTTTTAAATTCGATGCATGAATTAAATTCCTTTACAATTACTGGTTCTGGCTTTTCATGAATAACATTATCTGCAAATAAAACAGCCTCTATTCTATCAAGCGAAGCCATTCCCTTTTGAACATTATAATATGCCTGAGAAAAAGCTTTTGCAGGATTAATAATTTGTGAAAATATAATTATATAAGCTATAAATTGTTGTGGTGTTAAGCTGCCTTGTTCATTTAACACCATAGAACCACCATAATACATCATAATAACCAGAACGATTGTTCCCATAAACTCACTCATTGGCGAGGCTAAATATCTTCTTCTAAAAATTTTAATCATTAAACGAGTATAAAAGCTATTCATACTTTCAAACCCGTCTTTCATTTTATTTTCAGCATTAAAACCCTTTATAATTCTTAAACCCGAAAGAGTTTCTTCAACCACACTAAGAATTCCACCCATTCGTCTTTGTCCCTGATTTGATTGCTTTCTAAGTGTCTTGCCAATTCTGCCAATAATAAATGCACTTAATGGCAATAAAACAATTACAAAAAGTGTGAGTTCATAACTCATAAATAACAAAGTGAAGAAATAAATTAAAATTGTAAGCGGATCTCTAAAAATCATTTCCAATGAACTCATTATACTCCATTCTACCTCTTGTACATCACTTGACATACGACTTAAAATATCACCTTTTCTTTCATTAGAGAAATAAGATAATGGAAGCTTTAATATTTTATTGTATAGTTTATTTCTTATATCCTGAATAACACCATTTCTAATAGGTGCCATAAAATAGTTTGCAAGAAATATACATACATTTTTAAGTAACGAACTCATAATAACAACAGCACAAACAAGAATAAGAGCTGCAATTTTACCATGATCTTCAATTTGCATTGTAAGAAAATAGTTGAAATTATGCTGAATGGTATTAAATGTTATAGGTAGTTTATTATGTACAGGTTCTTGGATGTTAAATAATACGCCTAAGAAAGGTATTGCCATTGTTAATGAAAAAAGTGCAAAAACAGCACCTAGTACATTAAAAACTGCATTTAATAAAGCTAATCCCCAATATGGTTTTATGTAAACAAAAAGTCGACGAAGCTTTTTCATTAATTTAACTTTAAATACCGGTATATGTAAAAGGTGTGATTTTTAAAAGCTCTGCTTTAATAAGATCAGAAACAGACAAACCGCTAATAAATATTACTATTTTTTCTTGTGTGATTTTTCCATCAATTCGGGTTAAATCTTTAAGCGCTTCGTATGCATTTGGATAACCTTCACGCCTTAAAATTGTTTGAATTCCTTCAGCAACAACTGCCCAATTTGCATTAAGATCTGCATCTATAGCTTCTTTGTTTACTATTAATTTATCTAATCCCTTAAGAATTGATTTTATTGCAATTAAAGTATGCGCAAATGGAACTCCTATATTTCTTGTTACAGTGGAATCTGTTAAATCACGTTGTAATCTTGAAATTGGAAGTTTTGCAGAAATAAATTCAAACATAGAATTTGCAATTCCTAAATTACCTTCTGCATTTTCAAAATCAATAGGATTTACTTTATGTGGCATTGCAGAAGATCCAACTTCACCTTCTTTAATTTTTTGCTTAAAATAACCAAGAGAAATGTATGTCCATATATCTCTACATAAATCGGTTAAAATTACATTTATGCGTTTAAAATTATCAAAATGTGCTGCAAGATTATCATAATGCTCTATTTGAGTTGTGGTTTGAGAACGTTCCAATTCTAAAACATGATTTACAAATGCATTTGCAAATTCAATCCATTTCACAGATGGATAGGCAACAACATGAGCATTAAAATTACCAGTTGCTCCTCCAAATTTTGCAGAAAAAGGGATTACATATAATAAACCTAATTGTTTTTGTACTCTTTCAACAAAAACCATAATTTCTTTTCCAAGTCTGGTTGGTGAAGCTGGTTGTCCATGTGTTCTTGAAAGCATCGGAAATGTCTTCCAATCTTCAGATAAATTTATGAGCTTATCAACTAATCTATCAATTAAAGGATAATAAACTTCGCTTATTGCATGTTTAAGCGATAAGGGTATAGCAGTGTTATTTACATCCTGCGAAGTGAGTCCAAAATGAACGAACTCCCTATATTCGCTTACCGCAAACTCATCAAACTTATCTTTTAAAAAATACTCAACTGCTTTTACATCGTGATTGGTTACTTTCTCAATTTCTTTAATCTTCAAAGCATCTTTAATTGAAAAATTTTCATGAATTTTATTTAATTCAGCAAACTTTGAATGATCAAAACTTACTAATTGAGGCAATGGTATCCTACAAAGCGCAATAAAATATTGTATTTCAATATATACTCGATATTTTATTAATGCATATTCACTAAAATAATTTTCAAGCTCTGAGGTTTTGCTTCTATACCTTCCATCGATTGGAGAAATAGCAGATATTTCTAATAATTCCATCAAATATTTAATTTTTACTAAGCAACAAAGATAAACATTTAGAACTTTTATTTAAAAGTTTATAATAATCGAAAAGGTTTAGATTTTTATAAAATAAAAAATGCCTGAATTTTACCTCAGGCATTTTTAAAATATTTTAATGTAGTTTACTCAATAACAAGTTTTTGGGTAAATGAATTTTCATTTGAAGTAACTTTTACAACATATACACCTTTTGAAAATTTTGAAATGTCGGTATACTGAGTAGTACTTTTAATTTCTGAACTATAAACAATTTTACCTGTAATATCAGAAATAGTAATTGTTCCTCTTCCAGAAGAATTCAACATTAAATATTCAAAAGCAGGGTTAGGATAAATACTGATTTTCTCACCGCTTAATTCTTGAATTCCTAAAACACTTGACATATCAACCTTAATAACTTGTGTTACTTCCTTTGAAGCATCATGTTGAACAAAAGCTACAAACTCACAATTATTTTTTACAAATCCAGCTGTTGAGAAAGTAACAGTTGCTGATTGTGTACTTGAGCCAGAGAAATCTAAATCTGTTCCATTTTCATCAGGATACATACCACGACAAGCATCATCAACTTCTGTTTGATTTCCCCAAACCTGAGGAATGTTTGATTCAGTTAATGCAGTTTGTAATTTCATACCAGAAGCCCAAGCTGCAAAAGTTTGATTAATTGTAATTGTTGCAGAATATGTTGTTGCTGTTAAAGGAACAATATTAATATTCATTGTATGGAAAGAAGGCATTGAGAATCTTTCATTATACATTGATAAATAATTTGGATACATACTAGTTGTTGCATTTCCGCCAACTACTTGTAATACACCATCCGCTACCATAGTTGGATAACCAGTTATACCATAATAATTGCAACGAGCAATACCTTCAGTTACATCAAAAGCATCTCCATTGTGATATTCAATTGCAACAGCGCTCTTTGAATTTACTTCAATTAAATCTCGTAAACCCATAGCTGCACCTGGACAATAAGTACAGGTTAAATAAGTGCCACCTTCCATAAGCACTAAATTTCTAGTAACCCCACCAGCTATTGTAGCTGTAGCTGTATTTGATGAATGTGAATAACCTAATCCTGCATAACCTGCTCTTACCATATAATTATATGTATTAGGCCATGGAGCTACATCTGTGTATGCAAGAGCTGTTGGAGTTGCAAAAACAATTGCATTATTACGACTCAATTTATAATTACTTGGAGCTGGAGTTGGAGCTACCCAATTTACATTAATATCAGCTCCACTTAATACTGCTGTTAAATTAGTTGGTGAATTAGGAGCAGTAACTTGTTCAAATTTCATGTCATCAACATAATAACCTACAGTACTACCATTTGTAATTGGTGTTGGAGGAGTTGTACCATCCCATGCGTAAAAATCAATTGCATCTAATTTTAAAAGTGTACCATCACCAAATGTTCCTTTACTCCACTGATAACTTACGATTTCGCTTCCATCTAAATAAAAAGTTGCAAAATCATCATCTAAATCAATAATCATTTTTATTGAATGCCATGCATTTTTAGTAAACTGAGCACCTGCAGCTTTAGCAGCACCAGCGTCAACATAAACAGAATCATTATAAATATAAGCCTGAAAACCATATACACTCGAATTTCCGGCAAAATCATTTAAAATATTAAAATATCCAATATGAGTAGTTGGAACATACATTTGCCAGCTAAGTTCAAAACGACCAGCCACTTTATCACTCATTTTAAAAATCAAATCATTAGTTCCCGCAACATAAACTGAATTTGCAGGGCTTACTGATTGTGCATTTGAAAAAACAGCATCTTCTGCACCACCTGGAGCAGTTGACCATGTAGACCACCATGTTGCACCAATAGTATTAGCTACTTTTGCACCAGATGTATAAGTGTCAAAATTGTCAGAATATAAAATCTGAGCATTTAAGCTTAAACAACTCACTACTAGCACTAAAAATGACAAGTAAATTTTTTTCATATAAAATGTTTATTAGTTAGAAAATGAAATTATATTAATACAAATATAATACTTTATTAAAGACAATAACCTTTTACTAATAAAACTCTAAATGCATTTAGTTATTACCATTTTTACATTTAAAGTTATTTAATTAAAATAACCTTATTATTTGGTTTTACAATTTGTGCATATTCAACAAATACATATCTTTGCACCTCGAAAAATTAAAACAATGATAAAAATTACTTTTCCCGATAATAAAGTTAGAGAATACGAAAGTGGAATTAATGGTTATGATATTGCTAAAAGTTTAAGTAATAGTTTAGCTCAGGAAATTCTATCAATTTCAGTTAATGATGAACTATGGGATATTAGCCGACCAATAAATATTGATGCTTCAATTAAATTATTTAAATGGGAACAAACTGAAGGTAAACATGCGTTTTGGCACAGCTCAGCTCATATTTTAGCAGAAGCAATAGAATTTTATTATCCTGGAACAAAATTCGGAATTGGTCCTGTAATAGAAAATGGATTCTATTATGATGTTGATTTACCTGAAGGAATAATCTTAACTGATAATGATCTACCTAAAATAGAACAAAAGATACTTGAATTGTCAAGAACTAAGTGTGTTTTTGTTCGTGAAGACATTTCAAAAGCAGAAGCTTTAGATTTTTTTACAAAAAAGAATGATCCTTTAAAACTCGAACTAATTAATGAATTAGAAGACGGAACAATTACATTATATAAACAAGGAAATTTCACAGATCTTTGTCGTGGTCCTCACCTTCCTGATTCAAGTTTTATAAAAGCAGTTAAATTATTAAGCCTTGCTGGAGCATATTGGAGAGGTAATGAAAAAAATAAACAGCTTACAAGAATTTATGGCATAACTTTTCCTAAACAAAAACTCCTTGAAGAATATCTAATATTACTTGAGGAAGCAAAAAAACGTGACCATCGTAAAATTGGAAAAGAATTAGAATTATTTGCATTCTCACAAAAAGTTGGTGCTGGTTTACCTTTATGGCTTCCAAAGGGCGCAATGCTACGTGAAAGACTTGAACAATTTTTAAAGAAAGTTCAAAAAAAATACGGTTATCTACCAGTTATTACTCCACATATTGGTCAAAAAGAACTTTATGTAACTTCTGGGCATTATGCAAAATACGGCGCAGATTCATTTCAACCAATTCACACTCCTGCAGAAGACGAAGAATTCTTATTAAAACCAATGAATTGCCCTCATCACTGCGAAATTTATAAACTTAAACCACATTCATATCGCGATTTACCTATTCGTTTTGCAGAATTCGGAACAGTTTATCGTTATGAGCAAAGTGGCGAATTACATGGACTTACACGAGTAAGAAGTTTTACTCAAGACGATGCACACATTTTCTGTCGCCCTGATCAACTTAAAGAAGAATTTTTAAAAGTAATTGATATTGTTCTTTATATATTCAAAACTTTAGAATTTAAAGACTTTACTAGTCAAATATCACTTCGCGATCCAAATAACAAAGAAAAATATATTGGAAGCGACGAAAATTGGGAAAAAGCTGAAAGTGCAATTATTGAAGCTGCAGCAGAAAAAGGCCTTAATACAGTTGTTGAGCTAGGAGAAGCAGCTTTTTATGGACCAAAGTTAGACTTTATGGTAAAAGATGCTTTGGGAAGAAAATGGCAGTTAGGAACTATTCAAGTTGATTATAATTTACCAGAACGTTTTGAACTAGAATACATGGGAAGTGATAATACAAAACATCGCCCTGTAATGATTCATCGCGCACCTTTTGGATCAATGGAGCGTTTTGTTGCTGTACTTATTGAACATACTGCTGGTAAATTTCCGCTTTGGCTTACCCCTGAACAAGCTGTAATTCTGCCAATTAGTGAAAAATATAACGAATACGCAAAAAAAGTTGAAAATTTGTTAAATAATTGCGATATTCGCACCCTTATTGACGACCGAAACGAAAAGATAGGTAAAAAGATAAGAGATAATGAATTAAAGCGAATTCCTTATCTTCTTATTGTAGGTGAAAAGGAAGAGCAAACCGAAACAATTGCCGTTCGTAAACAAAGCGAAGGCGATAAAGGTAGCATGACCATCGAAGATTTTACCAACCTTATCAAAAAGGAAGTTGATGAAATGTTAGAAGAACATAATTAATAATAAATAGGAGGACAAAGCTATAGCTGAGCCATTTAATAAACGATACGGAGCTCGTAAGAGAGATGAAGATGAGCTTTATTTCGCAATTAACGATAGAATTCGTGCGAAAGTAGTTCGCCTTGTTGGCGATAATATCGAAAATTCTGGAGTTTTTTCTATTCAAGATGCATTAAAACTTGCTGATGAATTAGAATTAGATTTAGTTGAAATTTCACCTACTGCCCAACCACCTGTTTGTAAAATTGTTGATTTTCAGAAATTTCTGTATCAACAAAAAAAGAAAAATAAAGAAATCAGAGCAAAGACAACTAAAGTTGTAATTAAAGAAATTCGTTTCGGACCAAATACAGACGAACACGATTACAATTTTAAATTGAAGCATGCCATGAATTTCCTTGAAGATGGTTCAAAAGTAAAGGCTTATGTGTTTTTTAGAGGTAGATCAATAATCTACAAAGAACAAGGAGAAGAATTACTTAAAAAATTTGTTGCTGATTTGGAAGAATACGGCAAAGTTGAGCAAGAACCAAAACTTGAAGGAAAAAGAATGATTATGATGTTTGCTCCAAAATCGTCAAAAAAGAAAGTTTGATATAATTTAATGTTTTGAAAAATGCCTAAGATGAAAACAAATTCCGGTGCAAAGAAAAGATTTGCATTAACCGGGTCCGGAAAAATTAAACGGAAACATGCTTACAAAAGCCACATTCTAACCAAGAAATCTAAAAAACGTAAAAGAAATCTTGGACATTTCACCACTATTGATAGTGGAAATGTATTGAATGTAAAACTTTTACTTTGCATGAAATAATTTAAAAAAGAGTTGTTAAACAGAATGAATTAGCAAAAAAGTTTCTGTGTAAAACAGAACGCTAACCATTCAAAAAAAAGAAAAATTATGCCACGTTCAGTCAATTCAGTTGCTTCAAGAGCACGTAGAAAAAAAATCCTTAGTCTCACCAGAGGTAGTTTTGGTGCAAGAAAAAATGTTTGGACCGTTGCCAAGAACTCTTGGGAAAAAGGTTTAAGCTATGCATATCGCGACCGTCGCAAGAAAAAAATTGAGTTCCGCGCTTTGTGGATTCAAAGAATAAATGCTGCAGTAAGAGAACATGATATGTCTTATTCGCAATTTATGGGTGCAGTTCATAAAAATGGTATTGAGCTTAATCGTAAAGCACTTGCTGATTTAGCAATGAATAACCCTGAAGCATTTGCAGCAATTGTAAAGTCTGTTAAAACTGCTTAAGTCTTAACATTATTTATATATTTGGGAAGCAATCTTTGCTTCCCTTTTTTTATTTTTACCTAAATTTATTAAATGAAAATCACAATCATAGGATTTGGAAAAATGGGAAAAGAAATTGAATTGGAAGCAATTCAATGTGGACATCAGATTTCTATGATTATTGATTTAAATAATTCGAATAATATCGAATCGATAAAGAAAGAAAATACAGACGTTGTTATAGAATTTACAAATCCTGACTCTGTAATAAATAATATTATATATTGCTTTAAAAATGGGATACCAATTATTACAGGTACTACTGGTTGGTTTTCAAAACTTGAAGAAATTTCAAAAGAATGTGCTTTGAATAATGGAACATTATTTTATTCTCCAAATTTTAGTATTGGAATGAAATTGTACTTTGAAACAGCAAAAAATACAAGTAGTATTTTCAATAATTTTCCTGAATATAAAATAACTATTGAAGAAACACATCACACACAAAAAATTGACAGTCCAAGTGGAACCGCAATTGCACTAGCAAATAACATTTTGCCCAACTTACCAAATTTTAGTAGTTGGAAAAAATCAGAAGAGTGCAATGAAAATAATTTACCTATTATTTCTCATAGAATAAATGAAACAACTGGAATACATAGCCTTATTTTCGAATCTGAGGCAGATAGAATAGAAATTAATCATATTGCTAAAAGCAGAAAAGGTTTTGCAAAAGGTGCGATTTTAGCTGCAGAATTTGTTGCAGAAAAAAAAGGAGTTTATACAATGTCTGATTTTTATAAAAATATTAACAAATAATACTAAAACGATATAAAATGAAGCAATACTTTGAATTTTTAAAAAATAAATGGGTGAAATTTATTATTGCTCTTTTAATTTTTATTCCATGGGTTATTTGGGTAGGAAATTATTGGATTTTATTAGGATTACCTATTTTATTTGACATTTATATTTCTAAAAAAGTAAATTGGGCATTCTGGAAAAAACGTGGAAAAAAACCAAATAGAATTATTGAATGGGTTGATGCTATAATTTTTGCTGTTATTGCAGCAACATTAATCAGAATGTTTTTTATTGAAGCATATACAATTCCTACTTCTTCAATGGAAAAAACTCTTTTAGTTGGCGATTACTTATTTGTAAGTAAAGTAAGTTATGGCCCAAAATTACCAAACACACCATTATCTTTCCCTTTTGTTCATCATACAATGCCAATGTCAGATACTAGACCTTCTTTTGTTGAATGGATAAAATGGCCTTACAAAAGACTTGCTGGTTTTGGAAATGTTGAACGAAATGACATAGTAGTTTTTAATTTTCCAGAAGGTGACACTGTAGCACTAAAACGAGCAAATGAAAGTTATTATGATTTGTGCAGAAGATATGGTCGTGAACGTGTTTGGAGTGATAAATTAAATTTTGGTGATATAATTTATAGACCTGTAGATAAACAAGAAAACTATATTAAAAGATGTGTTGCCATTCCTGGTGATGTTTTAGAAGTTAAACACGGTTTAGTATATATAAATGGCACCAAGCAAGTACATTTTGAACAAATGCAATATAACTATATTGTTACTACAAATGGCTTAACACTTAATCCTAAAAATCTTGAAAGAATCGGACTGTCGGGTGATGACATTAATTTTGCATTGATGACTCAGCAATCGTATACAGATACTGTTAAAAATGTAAATATTGTTCAATATATTATTCCTTTAACCGAAGAATCTGCAGCTACAATTCGTGCATTTCCAAATGTAACATCTGTTAAAGAATATGAAATAACTGAACGCGAAGATGTATTCCCTCAAGATAGTACTATTTGTTATAACAGAGATAATTTTGGCCCAATAACTTTGCCTAAAAAAGGACAAACAATAAATTTAACTCTAAAGAATTTACCTGTTTATCAAAGAATTATTGACGTATATGAAAATAATGATTTTCAATTAAAAGACAATAAAATTATTATAAACGGTAAAGAAACTAATAGTTACACTTTCAAAATGGACTATTATTTTATGATGGGTGATAATCGCCACAATTCGCAAGATGGAAGATTTTGGGGTTTTGTTCCAGAAGACCATGTTGTTGGGAAAGCTGTTTTTGTATGGTTATCGTTAGATAAAGATAAAAGTTTCTTTAGTAAGATTAGATGGAACAGAATGTTCCGTTTTATCCATCCATGAAAAAAGTAGCAATTAAAAAAACAGTTAAGAAAAAAAAAAGTGCGATATATGAATGGTTAAAAGCTATATTCATAGCTGTTACCATACTTTTAATTATCAGAATTTTTGCATTTCAATCTTTTGTTGTAAGTGATTCTAAAATGGAATCTACTCTAATGCCTGGTGATTATATTGTTATAAATAAACTTAATTATGGTGCAAGATTTCCTATAACTTTATTAAGTGTTCCATTTTATGGCAAATTATATTCCGATTTAGTTCAATTACCATTTATTAGGATTCCTGGTTTCTCAGAAATTTCTCGAAACGATTTAATTTTGTTCAATTATCCACTTGAAAAGGATAAACCTATAGATAAAAAATCTCAAATGCTAAAGCGATGTGTTGCATTAGCGGGTGATACAATTGCAATAGTAGACAAAAAAATATTTGTAAATAAAAAGGGTATTGGAAACGCTCCTAATTGCAAATACAGATATAGAGTAATTTCAAATAATGTATTACCAAAAAGTTTTTACACTAAATATAAGATTAATGAAGGTGGTATAACTGATAATGAAAATGTATATGACTTTTTTATTACAAAGGAAATTTCTGATTCATTAATAAATGATTCTAACATAAAGCAGATTAATTTGATTAAATTACAAAAAGGTGACGCTAATAACCCGTATTTTCCGCAAAGTGAAAACTTTAATTGGAGTTTAGATTATTTTGGACCAATAATTATCCCAGCAAAAGGAAAAAAAGTATCTTTAGACCTTAAAAATATTGATATATACAGAACTGTTATTGAGAGATATGAGAACAGACAAATAATTATTAAAGACAAAAAAATATTTATTAATAACATTGAAACATCAGAATATACCTTTAAAATGAATTATTACTTTGTGCTAGATGACAATCGCGACAATGGAAAAGACAGCAGATATTGGGGATTTGTTCCAGAAAATCACATTATAGGTAATGCTAGCTTTATCTGGTTTTCTATAAATAAATTAAATAACTCATCAGAATTAAGATGGAGTAGATTATTTAAAATACTGTAAAAATGAGAAAGTTTATTAAATTCATAGTAAGAAATATTCCCAGAATATATTTAATCAGGCTGAGTGGAATATTTAGTTTTTTTATCTCTTTTTTTTACAATGGCAATAATGTTGAATGTCCTATTTGTAATGGAAAATTTAGAAAGTTTTTACCTTATGGTAACAAAGGGGCAGATAACAGATTATGTCCAAAATGCCTGTCATTAGAAAGACATAGATTACTTTGGTTATATTTTAAAAACAGAACTAATTTTTTCACTGCAAATCTTAATGTTCTTCACGTTGCTCCAGAACAATCTTTTATTAAAAGATTCAGAAAATTATCTAATTTAAAATATAAAACAGCAGATATTGAATCTCCTTTGGCAGACGTTAAAATGGATATTAAGGATATTCCTTTTGATGATAACACTTTTGATGTCTTAATCTGCAATCATGTAATGGAACATATTGACGATGAACAAAAGGCATTAAAAGAAATATTAAGAGTTTTAAAGCCCAATGGATGGGCAATTCTGCAAGTTCCTATAAATTTATCATTAGAAAAAACTTACGAAGATTCTACAATTACCAGCCCTAAAGAACGTGAAAAGCACTTTGGTCAATATGACCATGTTCGCTTTCATGGAAAAGACTATCCTAATCGACTAGAAAAAGCAGGCTTTAAAGTTATTAATGAAAATTACGTTAAAGAATTTGACAAAGAAATAATTAATCGCTTCAGATTACCTGAGGATGAAATAATATATTTATCTATTAAACCTTAATATAATGGCATTAAATGTCATTTTAACAACTGCTTACTTTCCTCCTGTTCAATATTTCTCGGAAATTTTTAATTCTGAAAATTTATTTATTGAAACAAATGAAAATTACTCTAGACAAAGCTACAGAAATAGATGTAGTATATTAAGTTGCAACGGAATTTTACCTTTATCAATTCCAATTATCAGACAAACTAATGGGAAAAATAACATTTCTCAAATAAAAATTGATTATTCTACTGACTGGCAAAGACAGCATTTAAATGCTATAATATCTGCTTATGGTAAATCCCCATTTTTTGAATACTATTCAGAAATAATTTTAAATAGCATTAAACATAAAAAGGAATTACTTATAGATTTAAACAATAACATTATACTGAATATTTTCGAGATTTTAAAAGTTAGAAAAAAAATAAATAAAACTGAAGTG
>CAIQJL010000262.1 GCA_903872185.1 uncultured Bacteroidota bacterium
TTATAATGTTTTAAATGGCTACTGGAAAGATGGTAGTCCGTATACATTTGGAGGAACTGGTTACGGCGGTTCTGTATATACAAACTATTGTTATAGTAGCGATCCAAATAATCCTGCAGGTTGGTCGGAAGTAACGCAAAACAATATACCAGGTGATAGGCGAGGTGTGGGAACAGTTGGTCCATTTGAGTTATTGGCAGGTAAAACAATTTGTATAGATGTTGCTTTTCCAAATGCAATTTCTTATTCTGGTAATAATTTAAATTCTGTGCCCATTTTAAAAGAAAGAACATCACAGATTATTAGTTTTTATAACTCACAGGGTTGGTTATGTGGCGAAATATTTACCGATACAAATACAATTGCACATTTGTATACTCAAAATCCAACAATATGCAAAGGACAACCTTTTCAGTTAAATAATATTGTAGTTGGTGGAGCGCCACCATATACATATAGCTGGTCAAGTTCTATTGGTTTAAGTAATGATACTATTCTTAATCCAACCGTAATATTAAACCAAAACACACAATATGTTTTAACCGTAACCGATCATCAGAATCATGTTTCGATAGATACAATAATTATAACTGTAATAAATCCATATGTTAATGCTGGCATTGATCAAACGGTTTGCAGAAATGAAACAGCTACTTTAGCAGCAACTCCTGGATTTTTATATTATGACTGGAGTTGTTGTGGTAATGCACAATCAATAACAGTTAACACAAGCCATAGTTATTATGGAATAATGGACTTTATTGTTACGGTTTATGATAGTATTGGTTGTTCAAATAAAGATACTGTAACAGTTAATTTTCTTAATACTCCTGATATAAATTTAGTGAATAGTAATTTATGCAATACAGAAACTCTTGTTTTAGATGCAGGGCTTGGTGCTGACCATTATTTATGGAATACAGGAGCAACAACTAGTTCCATTTTATTGGATGGTACAACTCTTTCATTGGGCGTTCATACATATAATGTTCATGCATGGAATGATAATGGTTGCAATAGTTATGATACAATTAATGTAAATGTTCAGGTTTGTTCTGCAATAACTGATATAGAAAAAAATGGATTTAAGGTTTATCCAAATCCTACGGATGGATTATTTTATATTGATTATTCTGGTTTATATTCTGCAATAATTACCGATATTAAAGGTGATGTTTTATACAAAAAACAAGGTTTGTTTGGTAAAGAAAAAATAGATTTGAAAGAAATTGCAAAAGGAATTTACTTTTTAGAATTGCAAACAAATAACAAAATATTGAAGACAAAATTGGTGTTGTATTAGTTTTTTTGAAAGTTTCAGATAAGGTTGGAGATATTAATGAAAAAAACAAATAGCACAATGTCATCCTGAGCGTCCGCCGCGGCGGACGAAGGATCTATATTCGGAATATAGATTCTTCGCTGAGCTCTGAATGACATCCTATTTTACCACCTCATGGTTCGTGTCTTCATGAAAAATGACAAAATGAAAAAGAAATGCGGTTAGCGTCCTCGCTAACCGCACAAATAATATTCTGCTGCGATTGTTGGAGTTATCTCTAACAATGATTAATTCTATAAA
>CAIQJL010000263.1 GCA_903872185.1 uncultured Bacteroidota bacterium
AATCTGCTGCAAGTTATTATGCTGCTGGTGGAAAAATTCACTGGGCTGTAAATGGAATTGCATTTGCCGGAGATTATTTGTCTGCTGCATCTTTTTTAGGAATATGCGGAATGATTGCTTATTCAGGGTATGATGGTTTTCTATATTCAATTGGATATTTAGCAGGCTGGGTTGTTGCTTTATTTCTTGTTGCCGAGCCTTTAAGAAAGCTAGGAAAGTATACGTTTACAGATGCTTTAGATGCAAGATTTGATTCAAGAGCAATTAAACTTACAGCTGCAATAAGTACGCTTATAGTTTCAATATTTTACCTTATTCCGCAGATGGTAGGAGCTGGTGACTTAGTTGTTCCTTTACTTGGTTTACCACATTGGATGGGAGTTGTTATTGTTGGGTCGATAGTAATATTTATTGTGGCAACAGCTGGTATGACTTCTACAACTTATGTGCAATTTATTAAAGGTGCCTTACTAGTTGTTTTCTCAACTATACTTACTATTTATATTTTAAATAATGGTTTAACATTAACACCAAATGCAAACTATCATAAATTTGATAAAATTGCTGCTGTTGTTGCTAATGATACTGTTGTTACTATTTCCGATTCAACATATATTATTAAAAAAACTAAAGTAGTTGATAAACTAGTTTTTGTTAAGCTTGAAAAAAATGGCTCAAATTGTTGGTATCATTTAAACAAAAAAGATGATGTAGCAAATCTTGAAGAGATGCTCGATATAACGGTATTAGCAAATGGTGATAAATTATATAATGGTGCTCCAAAAGTAGCGAATAAGTTTTATCAGGTGGGGCATTTAAGTAAAATTATTGTTGATGGTAAAGAAGTAGATAAAACAGGTCCTGTAGGTCCATTTCAATTTATTAAAACAATAGAAAATAGTGAAGTTGTTCGTTTTTCTAAAAAAGCATTTACCGATGGGGCAGATAAGGTAACGGTATATTATCAAAAAGTTACTTCTGGTAAAGATGTTATGAAACCAGGTCTTTTATATAAATTATCTGCTGCTGCAGGGGCAACATTCTGGGATAAATTAAATTTTTTGTCATTAATGTTAGCATTATTCTTAGGAACATCTGCATTACCTCATATTTTAATTAGATACTACACAGTTCCTAGTCAGCGTGCTGCTAGAAAATCTACAATTGTTGCTATTGCAGCAATCGGATTTTTCTATGTTTTAACATTATACATGGGACTTGGTTCAATGATTAACGGAGTTTTAGATGTTGAAAGTAGTAATATGTCAGGACCGCTATTAGCTAAATCTATCGGTGTTGGATTGTTCTCGATAATTTCGGCAATTGCTTTTGCAACAGTGTTAGGAACTGTTAGTGGGCTCATTGTTGCTTCGTCAGGTGCTATTGCGCATGATTTTATTGACAAATATTTAAAGGTTGAAATGACAGATCATGGAAAAGTTAAAGCTGGAAAAATTGCAGCTTTCTGTGTTGGTCTTTTTGCAATTACGTTAGGCATTTTATTTAAAGGAATGAATGTCTCATTTCTTGTAGGACTTGCTTTTGCTGTAGCTGCATCAGCTAACTTGCCTGCAATATTATTTCT
>CAIQJL010000264.1 GCA_903872185.1 uncultured Bacteroidota bacterium
AATTAATACAGATATTATAATGAGAATAATTTTAAATAAAACTAAAAGCATTTTACAATTTATTTAGTTTGAGTTTTTGGTAAAAATAGCTTTAAAGATTGCAAGCATATTTGATTTATTATTTCTTTGTGTTCAGTTAACTTAATAGATGAATTCTTTGTCTGATAAATATTTTAACAACTCTGGTTTTGTAAAAATACCATTTTTTATTTAATTCATTCTATGTAAAAATAATTAACACATATGTTTTTGCATTTACCTTTTAACAATTATCTTTGAGAGATATAAGATTTTTTTTTAAAAATAAATCGGATATGGTATGTGAGCAGAAGATTGTGAAAGAGTAATAAACATTAACTAAATTTGATTAGTAACTTGCAAGAAAAATGAAAAAATTACTTCAACTTTTAATTTTAATAAGCACAATAACTGTTTTTACAAGTTGCAAAAAGGACTCAAAAACAACCCCTGCTACACATCCAAATTACAATAATTTTAAAATTACCTCCATAAAAATCACTTCAATCCCTTTTTTAAATGCGTATAATTCAAGCTGGGATTTAACAAATGGACCAGATGTTTATTTTAATATTGCAGATGTAAATAGCAATATTTTATTGAATGGAAGCAGTAATCATTTTTCAGATATTTCTGCTTCAACACTTCCGCTTAATTGGAATCTGGTAGCTCCTTTCCGAATTATAAACCTTTCAAATACATACTACATTACAGTTTATGATTATGACAGTCCAGATCCAGATGAGTTAATGGAATATGCTGATTTTAAAATGTCAGATTATAGCGGAAGTTATCCAACGACAATAAACATTTCGTCTAATGAGCTTACCATATCAATAATAGGCGATTGGTATTAATTCCTGGCTTACGCTCGCTTCTCATTCCAGTATTTTATCCACAAGCTCATTTTCAAAATCGAAAAACACTTGTTTTAAAGAGCTTTCACCATTTGTTCCATAATTAACAAAGAACACCATAGTAATATTTCTTTGTGGAAAATAAAATAAGTCGGCAACATAGCCAAGGTCGCGGCCTGTATGCCCAATGCCATATGCAGATTTTTCAGTAAACTTTTTTATCATTCCTAGTCCGGTATAAAAATTCTCATCTTCCTGCACAAAAGTTTCCATCTGGTCTAATGATGCCTGACTAAGAACTGTTTTATCAATCAGTAATGCTTTTATAAATTTATTTAAATCGAAAACGTTTGAATATATGCCACCATATCCGTTACCACTACCGGTAATCAGGTTAGAAACATTAACTATTTCACCATTGTTATGAAGATCAAAATAACCTTGTGCAGCATAATTTGGAACATCTTCTCTTCCCTGATAATAAGTATCATTCATTCCTAAAGGATCTAAAACTTTTTCGTGTAAAAGTTTCTCATGCTTTTCGCCAGTAGCTTTTTCAATGCACATTGATAATAACAACGTGTTTGTACTTGAATAATGTGCGGGGTATGGATTATTTAACTCATAAGCTTTTTCACCATAAACATAATTCAAAAGTTCTAATTGTGTCCATCTTTTATTTGGATTATTTAATACTGCTAGATAAAAACCAGATGAAGTGATAACATCAAAAATTCCTGTTGTATGATTCATCAGATTTGAGATTTTAATATTTTCGGCACCGTCAATCTTATCTAAAATCTTTTTATCGATATAGTTTGAGACTAAATCATTTGCATTAATTTTTCCTTCCTCTTGAAGCTTAAAAAACAATGTTCCTACTAAAAGTTTTGTAATACTTGCAGCTTTTGAAATGTGACATGGAGTATATTCAACTCCCTTTTTAATATCCGCATAACCACCTGCTCCTACCCATGTTCCTGATGCATCAGTAACTAAAACTGAAATACCAGGCAATCCTTTTTTTACATATTTACTAATAATGCTATTAAAAGAATTATTTTTAGGATGTATGCTACTTGAGTCTGAATAATTACAGTCCAATTGTGCAGTTGCTTCAATTTCTTTTTTGCAACCGTTGATAACAAATATCAGAGATACCGAAATTAATGTCAAAATAAATATGTTTGTTTTCATTTTATACTTTTTTTGATTTAACAGGAATTGAAATACCTAAGAACAATGAATTTACTGGAAGTAAAGGAACATAGCCACTAACAAATGGTCCCTGAATAAATGTTTTTAATGCTAAAAATATTCGTACACTATTTAGGTTGTCCTTTTTTAAATTGTATTGGCCACCAATTTCAAAATTTATTAAAAACTGTGATCTGCCATTTATTTTCTTTTTAGTTTCATATTTGCCTTCTGAATTTAATTTAAATACCTCACTTCCTTCGAATGACATTCCATAGCCACCTCCAACACCAGCACCTAGACTAAATCTTTTACATAATGTTTTGTATAATGAAATAGAAGGATAAATTCTAATTGCAGTTTGAACAAAACGGTGATAATAAAAACCTGCATTGACTTTTAATTCAATTTTATTTTTTTCCGATTTACTTATTTTCCAGCTTCTAAAAGCATCCAAGCCTGGATGAAATTGGCTGTAAAATAATTGTGTGTATCCAGTTACCGGAAAGGAGGTAACGTTATTTGATAAAGAAACTCCGTATCTCTGGCTTTGACCATTTACCGAATTTGACAATAAAAACAGCATTAAAATTAATACCGTGTTTATTAAATTTGTGTTTTTCATTTGATTGAGAATGTATTTTCTTTCTTAAAAATTGATTCAAAAATAAAAATATTATCTGGTTTTACACATCTATTTAAATATGAATAAGCTAATTCTTGCAATTTTTCTTTTTACCTTTGAGAAAAATCAAATTATGAAGTACATTTTATCAATATTATGTATCAGCTTTTTTATTACATGTTTATCACAGGTTCCTGCAAAAGATAAAGCTGTTTTTGAAAAGTATTTACCTGGTTATTTTGAAAATATTATTCTTAAGGATGCTTCGCAGAAGGAGGTTGTTTCTGAACATAAAAATGAAAATCGTTATTTTAAAGTTGATTTAACGGGACAAACATTTCCTAACGATAAAAAACTTTATACTGAGATTTGGCATCAGAAACCAGTTTGCCAAGGAAATTCAGGAACATGTTGGTGTTATGCTACAACATCATTTATGGAAAGTGAAGTTAAAAGAATTTCCAATATTGAAGTTAAACTATCTGAGATGTACACTGTTTATTGGGAGTATGTAGATAGAGCTCAGGAATTTGTAAAAACAAGAGGAAATACATCTTTCTCTGAAGGCTCTGAAGCAGCAGCTATTCCAAGAATATGGGATAAATATGGTATAATGCCATATTCTGTTTACGATGGAAAACCACACGAGAGAAATTTTAACAGTCACCGCAAAATGGTTGAGCAAATGACTGCATTTTTAAATAAAACTAAAGAAACCTGTCAGTGGAATGAAGAATTTGTAGTGAAAGAAATAAAATCAATTTTGGACGCCGAGATGGGTTCGCCACCAGAAAAATTTACTTTTAATAACAAAGAATACACACCACAGACTTTTTTAAAAGATTTCTTAAAACTTAAAATGATTGATTATTTTAATTTTATGTCGACCAGTGAAGTTAAGTTTTTTGAAAAACATGAATTAGTTGAAGCGGATAATTGGTGGCATTGTAACAATTATTATAATATTCCAGTTGATGATTTTATGTCATTAATAAAATCCTCATTAAAAAATGGATATTCAGTATGTATTTGTGGTGATATTTCTGAGCCAGGTTATGATAATCAAACACAAGTTGCTGTTATCCCATCATTCGATATACCGAAGTCACAAATTGATGATAATTCCAGACAATTAAGGTTAAGTAATGGAACCACAACTGACGATCATTGTATTCATATGGTAGGTTATTACGAAAAAAATAACGAAGACTGGTATTTAATAAAAGACAGTAATGGCGGAGCTTATGATGGTGCATGCAAAGGTTATCGTTTTTTTAGAGATGATTTTGTTAAACTTAAAATGATGAACATTATGATATACAAAGAAGCCGGAAAATCTATTTTGGATAAAATTATAAAATAATATAATCATGTCACCTTGAGCGTCCGCTGCGCGGATCGAAAGGTGTATGGAATAGCTTTAAATAAATGAACCGAAAAGATCTACTAAAACGCTTTTTACCTGGCTTACTTCCGCTATTTGTTTTTATAGCAGCAGATGAGATTTGGGGCACAACAATAGGACTAATTGTTGCTGTAATTTTTGGTATCGGACAGTTGATATTTATTCTTATAAAAGAAAAACGACTTGATAAATTCACTTTACTTGACACAGGTTTAATTGTATTGTTGGGTGGCATCTCTATTGCTTTTGATAATGATATTTTCTTTAAATTAAAACCAGGGTTGATTGGTGCTGTTTTATGTGTAATTCTGGGCATATCTGTGTTTACCCCTGCAAATATAATGTTTGCTATGTCTAAAAGATATATGGGTGATATGGAGTTTAACAAAACTCAGGAAAAGCAGATGAAACAAAGTTTATTAGTAATGTTTTTTATCTTTACTTTACATACAGCACTAGTATTCTATTCTGCATTTTATATGTCAAAAGAAGCATGGGCCTTTATTAGCGGAGGTTTATTTTACATCCTTTTTGGTGTTTATGCATTATTCGAATTTGTTAAAGTCAAAATCAAAAACAATAAACTAAAATCTGAGGAATGGGTGCCATTAGTTGATGAAAAAGGAATGGTAATAGGCAAAGCACCACGTTCTGTTGTGCATAAAGATAAAAGTTTACTGCACCCTGTTGTACATCTTCATGTTTTAAATAATCAGGGAAATATTTATTTACAAAAACGCCCAATGTTTAAAGATACACAACCCGGAAAATGGGATACAGCTGTTGGCGGTCATGTTGCATTAAACGAAACTATTGAACAGGCTTTGCTTCGCGAAACGAAAGAAGAAATAGGAATTTCACCAACAAATGCGAATACTTTTGCGCAATATGTATGGAACTCTGATGTAGAATCGGAACTTGTTTTTTCTTTTGTAACAATTTATAATGAGCAATTATTTCCAGATGTAAACGAAGTTGATGAGGGTAAATTCTGGACTGTTTTAGAAATAAATCAAAACCTTGGGAAAAATATTTTTACTCCAAATTTTGAGCATGAATTTGAAATGTTACAAAAGACAGTTTTAAAAAATATTACAAAATTAAAATCTCAGAAAAAATGATATTATTAGCAGATTCAGGCTCAACAAAAACAGAATGGGCATTAATAAATAAAGGCGTAAGCAGTAAATTTCATTCAGCAGGAATGAACCCATATTTTGCATCTGATGATGATATCAGAAAAATATTGAACGATGTTAAAAACTGGATAGGAGAAGGACATGTAAGTAAAGTTGCTTTTTATGGCTCTGGTTGCAACTCGTCTGAGAAGGGAAATGAAATGCAGAAATTATTTGCAGAAAAATTTTCAGATTCTGAAATTGAGATACATTCCGATTTAATTGGTGCTGCAGTTTCATTATTTGGCAACAAAAATGGTATTGCCGTAATACTTGGCACAGGTGCAAATTCCGGATATTTTGATGGTAAAGAAATTACCTTTAAAACAGAATCCTTAGGTTTTGTATTGGGAGATGAAGGAAGTGGCGCATATTTAGGAAAAGAATTAATAAGAGAATTGCTATATAATAATCTTTCTAAAGAAATCCAGGACGATTTTACTTCTGAGTATAAAATTGGGAAAGTAGAAATTCTTGAAAATATTTATAAAAAAACATATGCAAACAGATTTCTTGCAGGATTTACTGTTTTTCTAAAAAAGCATGAAACAAACCCAGATATTAAAAAGATAATTTCTGATTCGTTCGAATCATTAGTTAAGAATCATTTGATAAAATATCCACAAAAAGAAAATTGTGAGTTTGGATTTGTTGGTTCAATTGCATGGCATTTTAAAAATGAGCTTATTGAAGTGTGTAAAAAACATAACCTAAAAATTCAGACTATTATTGGTAAGCCAATGGATAATTTGATAAAATATTATTCTAAATCAACAATGATTTAAAAGCATTATTTAACAATAAAATTATATTTTATCTTTACAGCTAATAATAAAAAATAAAATGAATAGATATTTTACCAGAATAACACTGACGTTAGGAAATATTTTAATTGGTATTTTTTGTTTTGCACAATCACCAACAATTGGACTCTTATATACAAGTCCAAATGTTTCTGATGGATATACACTTTTTACGCCAGAGGATAATAATGATGCATATTTAATAAATAATTGTGGGGAGGTAATTAGAAAATGGACTTTTTTTGAAACACCAGGACCAACATGTTATCTTCTTGCAAATGGTAATATTTTAAGAGCTGGAAAAGATTCTTTAACTGTGAAAGATTGGGATAATAATGTTGTTTGGTCATACGCAACTACGGCTAATGGTATAAATCAGAATCATGATATTGAACCACTCCCAAATGGTAATGTTTTATGTATTGTTAGTAAAAATTATACTGCAGCTCAAATTATTGCACAAGGAAGAAATCCAGCATTTGTAGGTACCACTTTTAAAATGGAAAAAATTGTTGAAATACAGCCTAATGGATTAAATGGTGGAGCTATTGTGTGGGAATGGAATTTTACGAGTCATTTTATTCAGGATTTTGATAATACTAAACCAAATTTTGGTGTTGTTGCAGATCACCCGGAATTAATGGATGTAAATGCAAATGAAAGTCCGCTTTATGATTGGTCGCACTCTAACTCAGTAGATTACAATGCAACTCTCGATCAAATCATGTTTTCTTCAAGGCATTTAAACGAAATATTTATAATAGATCATAGTACCACAATGGCTGAATCTGCTGGTCATACCGGAGGAAATTCAAATAAAGGTGGAGATTTTTTATGGAGATGGGGAAATCCTAAAAATTATAAACAAGGGAGTCTTGCAGACCAGCAATTATTTATGCAACATGATGCAAAATGGGTAGAATCTGGTTATACTGATGACGGTAAAATATCAGTGTTTAATAATGGCGATAGCTTAGCAACTTTTAGCTCAGTTGCTTTAATTACTCCTGAAATTACAGGTAATAATTATACTTTAATTAATAATAAATTTGCTCCATTAGATTTTGACTGGACATGGAATGGTTCAATTTTGGGAAATGTGTTACATGAGGGAAGAAAATCTGGAATTCAAGCATTAACAAATGGAAATATACTTATTTCTGAAGCATCTCGTGGCAGAATATCTGAAATTACTAAAGCCGGTGAACTTTTGTGGTCATATAAAAACCCAACGGATATTATAATTTATAATCAGTTTGATAATGTTCTGCTTGGTAGTAATTCAATATATAAAGCTGAAAAATACCCTCCTAATTTCTCAGGCTTTGTTGGCAAAGATTTAACACCTCAAGGGATAATTGAAAATCAAAATTCAAATACTGTTGCTTGTAATTCTACTTCATTATTTTCTACTTCAGAATTTGAAAAGACAATAATTGAGAATCCTGTTACAGATGGGAAAATTCAATTCAATAAAATTGTTAATCTAAATGCTATAACTATTACTGATATTAGTGGTAAGTTAGTGTATCAACAAAGAAATTTTAATAATGATTATTTCAAAATAGATTTAAAACCTGCAATGTATTTTATTCAATTAATTACTGACAATAAAATTTTAAATCATAAAATAATAGTTCAATAATTAATTTAAAAAACTATTCTTTTGAAATTTTATATGCTGCACTGCCTATATATACTTTTATTCCGTTATTAAGTATTCCTATAACATCTTCAATAAAAATCTTTTTTCCAGCCTGATTAGAAAGCACATTTATACATTCTATATTGAAACTATCACTATTTATTGGAATAGTTTTTAAAAAACCATTAACAATACATGATAAATTAAATGATGTAATTTTTACTGTATCTGTATTTAATGTAATCTTTCTTGATTCGGTTAATTCTTTAATTGTAAGAGTACCACTGGATTTGCCGGCAATCATTATATGAATATTTTGTTGACAAAAACCATTTACAACGAATATTAGGTATGCGAAAACTATAAATATTTTTTTCATTATAAATACTATTAATAAATGAGTCTAATAATATTATATAAATGTACAACATAAAACAATATATCAAAAGCGTCCGCGCTTGTGATAATATTCGTTATTTTAATTTAAGCGAGGACTCTTAAAATATAAAATAAATTAAATTTGTATAGTCGGCTGCAGCGGTTTGGAATTTTATTCCTGGTAAATTACTTTAGAGTATTGGTCAAGCGAACCTACAATTCTAAATTCTGTTCTACGATTCATTTGCCTTCCTTCTGGATTGTCGCTGCCATCAGGGTTATCATTTTTTGCAATAGATGCACTTTCCCCATATCCTTTTGCAAATAAACGTTCTTTATCTATACCTTTTTCTATAAGATATTTAACAACACTCTCGGCACGTTTCTGAGATAGTTTCTCATTGTATTTATCTTCGCCTTTACTATCAGTATGTGAGCCAATTTCTACAACTATTCTGGGGTTATCCATTAAAATTTTGAACAATGTTGTATCAATTACTAGTTTTGAACTTTCTGTAAGTTTCCAGTCATCAAAATCATAGTAAATATTTTTAACGATTATTGGTTCTTTTGGTAGAATGTTAATATAGATTGCATCTAAACGAAGAGTATCCGATTTAATAATTTTTCTAGTGTCAACTGTAAGTTCTTTGTTAAACATTCCGTAATTTTCTACAACTATTTTATATTCTTTTCCCGGCTCAAGATCAAAGAAATATTCACCATTTTCTTTAGTTGTATCAGCTTTAATAAAAATTCTTTCTTTACCTTCTGACACTAAAAATAAATTTACTGCTTGTTTATATAGTGGGTCAATTCTTTCATTAGGGTCGTAGTCATCAATAAACTTTGTTTCTTCAATCTGATGCTCCAATTGTTTAAATATAGAACTATCTTTTATTGCGAAAATTTTCCCTGTAACGCCAACATGAATATATTCTGACCATTTATATTCGTATATATCATCGCAACAAGTTTCACTTAATAATGCAACACCACCTTTACGGTTAGACACCAGAAAGCCTTCTTCTTTGTTTTTTCCTACAACAAAGTATATGTCATCGGTGCAAGAATTTATTGGATAACCAATATTTACGGGATTAATCCATGAACTTAGTTCACCTGTATTTTTAAACACATCAAACCCACCCATACCAGGCCATCCTGTTGAACTAAAATACATGGTTCGGCTATCCATATCATAAAATGGTGTAGTTTCATCGCCAATAGTATTTATTCTATTTCCAGCATTTCGAGGTGATCTAAAAAAGTTCTTTTTCTCGTTAAAAACAGAATACCAAATATCTGTACCACCACGACCACCTTCTCTGTCCGACACAAAATATAGTACTTCTGCATTTAATTTAGAATCTGTTCCTATTGCAGGTTGTGTAGAAGTATATTTAGGGTCGTTAATTTCTGCATTTAGTTTTTCAGGTTCGCCCCATTTTCCGTCAATTTTTTTACTTAAATAAATTTCGCAAATGGTTTTACTTTTCCAGTTTTGCTTGCATCTTGTAAAATAAAAACGATTTCCATCAGGCGATAATGTACCGTTGCAGGTATTCTCATCTGATTTATTGATTGGGCCATCGAATATTCCAGTAGATTGCCATTTATCGCCAACTCTTTTTGCTGTATAAATCTGACGAACAGGCATTTTTTGTGAGCTGTCTTGTAAATCAATATATTTAATAGTATCAGCTTTTAAAGATCCATATATAATGTTATCTTTTCCCATTGGGTATGGTGATAATTCAACATGTGCTTTATTAATAGAAGTATCTAAATGATAAATTACAACTTTTAAAGCAGAATCGAGTTTTCGTTTTGCAAGATCACAACCTTCAATTTCATTCTTTGTTATTTTCTTATAATCTTGTTCGAAACTGCTTCCTTTAGCTGCCTTTGTGAATTTCTGAAAGTCTTCTTTTGCTTTATCATAATCGCCCATCATTTTTTCCATTAAAGCTTGAAAATATAATGCGTCAATAAATACATCTTTGTCGTTATCGTATGCAAGCGAAAAATATTCTTTTGCCATTGGATAATTTCTGGCTTTGTAGTATAAGTGGCCTAACGACATACAATAATCAGTATTGTTTGGCTGATTTTTATGAAGCTCTTCAAAATATTCTATTGCAGAATATGTATCACCTAGGCGTTGTGAGTTTTTTGCAAAACCCTTAACCTTCCATTTACTCAAATGCTTCATCGTTTCATTTGGTTGAGCGTAACAACTTACAGAAAAGACTGACAAAAATATAATCAGAGAAATAAAATTCCTGACAAATAAATTAAAAAGTTTATTTATTACAATCTGTCGCATGGAAGAGTGACTTTTTGTGGAATTGTGCTTTTCGATATATAAATTAACGAAATTTCAAAAGCCCCTCTGTGATTTGTTGCAGCTTTTAATGCGGATGAGTTAATGTCATAACTAAACCCTAATCTTAGTTGCTTATATTGAAGTCCAATAACTGCAATTGAAGCATCAAATGCAGTAGTAAAATCATTTCTAAAGAAATACCCTGCAAATACCTGTTTTATCACCTTTGATTTTGGCAAGTTATATCCAAACTCAAAACCAGCTAAAAAATCAGTAGCTCTTATTTGTTTCATAAAAAGCACCATTGGGTGTGCAAACCAGTTTCTAATTGGAATATTTAAACCTAAGTTAAGTGCTGATCGAATTGGTAAATGGTTATTGTTTTCAAGAAAAGATTCTTTTGGCATTGTTAAATGAAAAAATGATAATCCTGCCTCTGGTTCAAAATACCTGAGTTTTTTGCTCCAGCCAATTCCAAAATTTAAATCCGGATAATTTGTACCTAAATTAGTGGTGCTTTCATTTAATGGCAATTGATTGTTAAAATAACCGGTTGTCATATCAAACTGGCTTGGAAAAGTAAGAGCATCCATTGAAAAACTTTTGAAAACCAAACCTCCTTGAATTCCTATATGTAAATTATGGCCGTTAATTGTTTTATGCCATGCAAAAGATAAAAAAAGTTTATTTACTGTTAATCCTGCTGGTCCGGATTTGTCGTTAACAACAAAAATGCCACCGCTAAATTTTTCCGAATGAAGCCAGAATTGTCTGTCGAACCCAAAAGAAATTGTTCTAAAAGGAATTGATAACGCTCTCCATTGGTTACGATAATTATTAGTAATTCGCCAATCGCCATCAAAATTACCTGTATAGGCCGGGTTTAAAGAGAGTGGCGAAGCATAGAATTGTGAAAAATGAATATCCTGAGCAGTTAGTTTTACAGACGTAACTGCTATAAAAACAATTAATAAAATATATTTAAACTTTTTCACACTTAATCTTAATCGGGCAAAAATAGTATTTTTTATACATTACTTACAATAAATTTGCTAAAATTTATTATTAATGCTTTGTTAGGAAAGTTTTTAAATTGAATTTTTGTGTTTAATGGTTTTTATCTATATTGCACAATTAATTATATTTTAAATGAATTTGTTTCTAAAATATTTAGTTTTTCCTGTTTTCTTATTCCTTTTAGCCAATAATACTTTTGGTCAAATTGCTGCATTTACTCAAGATACCTTAGAAGGATGCGAGCAACAAACTGTAAATTTCACAAATCTATCTACAGGTGCAACATCATATATCTGGAGGTTTGGTGATGGCAATACGTCTAATTCATCAAGCCCTAATGTGACAGAAATTTATGCAAACGTAGGTACATATACAGTGACTTTAGTTGCCATTAATGGCAGTTTGCGCGATAGTATTTCAAAAGTAATTCATATATGGCGAAATCCAAACGCAATTTTTAATGGCACACCACCTTTTCAAGGTTGCGTGCCTTTAAGTGTTAATTTTTCTGATATTTCTATAGCTGGTGACGGAGCTATTAATACTTGGACATGGGATTTTGGAGATGGAAATGGAGCAAATATTCAAAACCCTACACATATTTTTAGTACACCAGGATCTTGGAGTATTTATTTAAAAGTTGAAGATTCACATCACTGTTCTGATTGGGATACATTAAATAATTATGTGAATGTCTCTAATCCTCCTGATGTAGCTTTTACTGCAAATTCAACTGTTAATTGTACTGTTCCTTTTCCTGTAACTTTCACAAATTCAACAACAGGTACAGGACCTATGACATATGCATGGGATTTTGGCGATGGTGGAAATTCAACATCACAATCACCTAATCATACATATACAGTTGCTGGTACCTATACTGTTAAATTAACCGTAACAGATAAATGGGGATGTGCCGATTCGTTGATTAAAACAAATTATATAAGTATTACTCCTGTTAGTGCAGCGTTTAATTTTGCACCTTCTGATTCTGCCTGTATAGGTCAAGTAGTTAATTTCTTTAATGAATCTGGAACTAATGTGTTGTGGGCTTTTGGTGAGCCCAGTTCTGGCTCAGCTAATGTTTCAACATTATCTAACCCTACGCATACATACTTGCTACCTGGACCACATATTATTACTTTGACTGCAGCTCCAGGCACTCTTTGTCAATCAATTATTAAAGACACTATAATAATAAGAAATCCACCAACTGTAGTATTTAGTATTTCTCCAACTCCGCATTATGTTTGTAGTTCCACAACTCCTGTTACTTTTACAGACAATTCACCAGATGCTGTAAGTTGGTCGTGGAATCTTGGTAATGGGAATACCAGTACTTCCCAAAACCCATCAGCAACATATTCTAATGAAGGTTCATATACTGCAACTTTGACCATTACTGACAGTCATGGTTGCTCAGGAACTTATACTAACCCAAGCCCAATTATTGTTGATTTTCCTACTGCTACAATTACTTGGGATAGCGATTCTCTGCCTAATCATTGCATACCTTTTCCTGTTGATTTTACTGGTTCAGGTTCATACAATTTAATATATGATAGTATTCCTGTAACAGGATGGAATTGGAATTTTGGTGATGGTACAACTTCAACACTTCAAAATCCAAATCATATTTACACTACTCCAGGTGAGTATAACATTACACTTACCATAACCACTGCAAACGGGTGTCCAGCTACTACTACTATTACTATTAAAGTTGGCGCACACCAAATACCGATTATACAAAACACTTTTAGTCTTGGTTGTGCAAATGAGACTTCTGTTCACTTTGTTAGCTTATCAACAGATTCTAATTTAATTGATTTTTGGGATTGGAGTTTTATTGCAAATCTTCCCGATTCAAATTATACAGTTGCAACGAGTAGTGAACAACATCCAACAGTTGATTTTCATGGGTTAGATTCTATTTCTATTCAATTAATTGTTGGATATTTGGAATGTAAAGATACAATTGTTGACACAAATGCATTTTATTTGAAAGGTCCATTTCTTAAAAATATAAGTACAATATTTTCTTGTGCTACTCCTCTTCATTTAGGTTTAACTTATGAATACATTAAAAAAGCCAACAGATGGTATTGGGATTTTAATGGAGATGGTACTTATGAGGATTCTAGTATTTTTGCTACGCCGGTATATTCTTATCACGATACAGTTTGGTATGATTATCCTTCCAGGGGGACATATATGATACATTTAAAAGCCTTTAATGATATTACCGGATGCTTTTATGAAGATAGTATTCAATATAGAATTTATGTTATTGATGCTGTTATTTCTGCTCCTACTCCACATTGTTATAATAGTAATGTTATTACTCTTACTAACTCTTTAGATTGGAATCACCCTGGTCCGGCTCCACAGAACGCAGACTATACCGTTAATTATGGAGATGGGCAAACTATTGCTTATACTACTTTTAATCAATCGAATCAGGTTTATCTGCATAATTATCCTATGGTAAACGGTAGCTATAATGTTATATTAACTATGCATAACTTTTTAGGTTGCATTGATAGCGACACAACAACAATTAGAATATATTATCCTGTTGCTGGTTATACAATGACTCCCGATTCTGGTTGTGCTCCATTAACTGTAAGCTTTACAGATACAAGCCATTCTCAAATACCTTATACATTAACATGGCATATTAGCGGTGCAACTTCACCAATATTTACTCCACCGGATACCACCTATAATAGTTCTGGTATTTTTCACCCTTATTTGCACCTTGTTGATTCTATAGGTTGTGTGTCGAATTTTTCTGTGCCTACTGTTTATGTTTTAAATCTACCTCCGAATTTTTCAGCTATTGATTCTACAATTTGTTTAGGTGATTCTATTCACTTTATTTCTAATGTACTTTTTTCAAATAGTTATAATTGGGATTTTGGTGATTCGAATACCGAAATTGGTTTAAATCCGTCACATTTATATGCTGATACAGGCACGTATACTGTTTCACTTTTAACTCAAAGTTCACTTCCGGGCTGCGATGGTACTGAGGTTAAACCTTCTTTTATTCATGTTCAGGATATTTTAGCAAATATTAAAGTGATCGATTCAGTTTCTACTTGTTATCCATTTAGCATTAACATAACAAATCTTACTAACACTTTATTTTCTCCTGTTTGGGATTGGTCATTTGGTGATGGAAGTACTGGTAATCAGTTTCAACCGATTCACACATATACTTTGCCCGGAGATTATTGGTTAAATTTAACAGCTACTACTACACCTCAAAACCTATATGGCTGTTCTAGCAAGGATAGCATTCCAATTCATATTGGTGGTCCTTATTCTGAAATATCGTATTCTGACAATACTATCTGTAAAGGCGAATCAATAACCTTTGCATTAGTAAATAATATTGGCGTTACTTCTTTTAATTGGTCATTTGGCGATGGTGGTGGTGGAACTACAACACCGTTTACATATCAATTTAATTATGTACCTCCTAGCGGTCTTACTAAAGTTTACTTGATTTATCAGAGTGATATTAATTGTCAGAAGAAAGATTCTGTTTACATTAATATTTATCAAGTAATGGCAAATTATAATTATCTGAATAGTATAACCGGAAACAATGATTCTGTGATTTGTCAGCCTGGCTTACTCGATTTTTACAATTATTCTATAGGTGCAGATAGTATGATATGGAATTTTGGAGATGGGCAAACATTTACCAGTACCGATTCTTCAATTGTTCCTGGAACTCATACTTTTTATAATCAAACAAATAATAACATTAATTACAATATTACTTTAACTGTATTTAATAGTGCTGTAGGATGTATAGATAGTATTACTAAGCATTATTTGGTTTATCCTTTACCTCAGATTAATGTTGGAAATGATATTGCGATTTGTGCAGGAAGTACTGTTCAGCTAAATGCAACAGGCGGTAATGTAATTTCATGGACTCCGTCAAATAGCTTATCTAATCCTACTGTTTATACACCTTTTGCAACTCCAGACAGCTCAGTTTTATATCAAGCATTAATTCACGATGCTCATGGATGTTCAAATACAGATTCAGTATATGTTTTTGTTCAGCAGGTGCCAGAGTTAAATCATAATCCCGACACCACTATTATAATAGGAGAGTTTGTTGATATGATGGCAAACTCTGATCAGACAACAGTAACATATAATTGGACACCTTCTTATGGATTATCTTGTACAACTTGTCCTAACCCTATTGCACAGCCATTGACGACGACTACTTATACTGTTGAAATAATCGATTCAATGACATGTTTCCATGTTACAGGTCAGGTTACAATAGAGGTAAAAGAAGAATATTCGATTGATGTTCCTTCAGCCTTTACTCCAAATGGAGATGGGGATAACGATTTGGTTTTTGTTCGTGGATGGGGAATAAAGCAATTGCTAGAATTTAAAATATACAATCGTTGGGGAGAATGTATTTTTGAAACCGATGACATACATGTTGGTTGGGATGGAACTTTCAAAGGAACTAAGCAAAACATTGACACTTATGCTTATACGGCAAAAGTTAGCACTTATAGTGGTAAGGTTCTAACTAAGAATGGCTTAATTAATTTGTTGCGATAAACTATTTTTAAATTTCTTAAGTTTTTATCTTCTATTATTTGTTCTAAAAAAAGATTTTTTTAGAACAAATATTTTCTTTTTCTTAAAATACTTTTTTATTAATATTTTATTGTAAAAAACAATTTTGTACATTTGTAAAAAATGGTTGACCAACAAAGTTATGAACATTTTAACCTGCAAGTATACAGTAAATTATACATATGCATAAAAATAGATGTGTTTTTTTGACAAACGTAAAATTGTTTTAAGCAGATACTTGTAAAATAAAATGAAAAAACAATAGATATTTAACTTTTTTCTTAACTATTTTTTTTCCAATATTGCTGACTGAAATAATCTAATCAAAAAAAATAAAATACCACTGAGGGAGAATGAGTAAGAATCATGTTGATGTTTGGAACAATTGCTTGAAGGTAATAAAGGACAATGTGCCTTCTATTAGCTTTAAGACGTGGTTTGAGCCTATTGTTCCACTTAAAATGGAGCACAATGTATTAACAATACAAGTACCTAGTCCTTTTTTCTACGAGTACTTAGAAGAGCAATATATTGATATAATAAGCAAAACACTTAGAAAAGAAATTGGCGACGACGTTAAATTGGAATATAGCGTTGTTATGGATAATAATTCTCAAGCCAATACAAAACCTTATACCGTTAAACTTCCAGCAAAAAATAAATCTGATTTAAAAAATCAACCTTTATCTATTCCTTTAGATTCAGAAGACAGATCAATTAAAAACCCTTTTATTTTACCTGGAATTAAAAAGTTGACTATCGATCCTCAACTTAATCCCGATAATTCATTTAGCAATTTTGTTGAAGGTGAATGTAACAGACTAGCTCGTTCTGCTGGTTATGCTGTTGCATGTAATCCTGGAGGTACTGCATTTAATCCATTATTTCTTTATAGCGCAAACGGTTTAGGAAAAACTCACCTTTGTCAGGCTATCGGAATTGAAGTAAAAGAACGTTTTCCTGAAAAAACCGTGCTTTATGTTCAAGCGCATAAGTTTATTACTCAATTCATGGATTCCATCAGAAATAATAATCGCAATGATTTTGTTCACTTCTATCAAATGATAGATGTTTTAATAATTGATGATGTTCATGAATTAACCGGTAAAGAAAAAACACAAGATATTTTCTTTCATATTTTTAATCACTTACATCAATCTAACAAACAGCTTGTAATTACTGCTGATAAACCACCAGTTGAATTACAAGGCATGGAACAACGCTTACTATCTCGCTTCAAATGGGGACTAGCTGCTGATTTACAAGCTCCCGATTTTGAAACACGTATTGCAATTCTTAAAAAGAAAACATATAATGACGGCATAGAAATGCCCGACGAGATAATTGAATACCTTGCTTCACATATTACTAACAATATGCGCGAGCTTGAAGGTGCATTGGTTTCAATTTTAGCTCAGTCAACATTAAACAAAAAAGAAATTACTCTTGATCTTGCTAAACAAATTATTGATAAACTTGTTAAGAGCACACGCAGAGAAATTTCTATCGATTATATTCAGAAGGTTGTTTGCGATTATTTCAATATGCAGGTTGATATGCTTAAATCTAAAACCCGCAAACGCGAGATAGTTCAGGCACGTCAGATTGCTATGTATTTTGCAAAAAATTTAACAAAGAGTTCGTTGGCTTCGATTGGCTCCGTTATTGGAGGAAAAGATCACGCTACAGTTTTACATGCATGCAAAACCGTAAATAATCTAATCGATACCGATAAACGTTTTAGATTATACATTGATGAAATTGAAAAGAAACTCAAATTATAATTGGAAAAGCAGGTTTAATACCTGCTTTTTTTTTAATCAAAAAAGTGCTAAATGATAAACATTCTGCTTTGTATCTTATCATCTACACTAATTTTTATTCTTTTTAAACTTATTGATAAATTTAAAGCTTTTACTTTTCAGTCAATTATTATAAATTATTTAGTTGCTTTTGTTTTAGGTTTAAGTATCTCTTCTAATTGGGAAAATCTTCCTCACGTATATGAAAAAAGCTGGTTTATTTTATCGCTAATCCTTGGGATTTTATTTATTGTTACATTTTTCTTTATAGGTATTTCATCTCAGAAGGCAGGCATCTCAATTACAACAGTTGCCTGTAAAATGTCTGTAATTGTTCCTGTAGCTTTTTCAATACTTTTTTACAGCGAAGTTGTAACGAGTTTAAAGATTTTAGGATTAATAGTTTCATTAGTGGCATTGTTTTTAACAATTTGGAGAAAGCCTGAAAAGAAACAAGACATATTTGTTGTCATTTTACCTTTTATACTCTTTATTGGAATTGGTGTTATTGATACTCTTGTAAAATATGCTCAACAAGATTATGTGAAAAATGACGTCTCTTTTTTTACAGCAATTTCTTTTGGCGTATCACTTTTAACCGGATTAATATTTGGTTTAACAAGAAAAAACTTTTTAAAGGAATTTAAAAATATACCAACATTATTATTAGGAATAATGTTAGGAATGGCAAATTTTGGGTCGGTTTATTTTATGATTAATGCATTAAATAAAAGCGGGCTCGAAAGTTCTGTTGTTTTCGGAATTAACAATATAGGAATAGTAACAATTTCAGTTTTTGTTGGATTGTTATTTTTTAAAGAAAAATTAAAATTCATAAACTGGTCTGGTGTTTTTTTGTCAATAATAGCAATTTGGTTATTAATGGGAATGCATGGAATCTGATGCTTTTTTAACAATAAAGTATCCTTCTGAAGGATTTTTTAAAGACCGAAAAAGTCGGTTTATAGGATTTGCTTTCCCTGTTAAAAACGAAGATTCTATTAAGGAAATAATCAAAAAAATACGTAAAGATTACTACGATGCCACCCATCGTTGTTATGCATATGTAATTGGTAAATCCAGAGAAACATATCGCTCAAGCGATGATGGCGAACAAGCAAATACAGCAGGAGTTCAGATTCTGGGACAAATAAATTCACGACAATTAACAAATATCCTACTAGTTGTTGTAAGATATTACGGAGGAGTTAAATTAGGCATTCCAGGATTAATTAATGCCTTTAGATCTGCAGCTAATGATACTTTGGATAAAGCTGAAATTATTACTTCTTATGAAAAAAAACAAGGTGTAATTAAATTTCAATATCCTCAGATGAATTTAGTAATGAATATTTTAAAAGATGACAGCATTGAAATTATTGAACAAAAATTTGAATTAGATTGTATAATAAATTTTGAGGTTTATTCGAGTTTATCAACAAAAATTGAAAATCAATTAAATAAGACTGATGGAGTTTCATGTAAAATAATGAATAATGGAATTATTGAAAAAACTGTGTAGCATTCATGCTCCTTCTGCTGATGAAATGCCTATGAAAGATTTTATTCTTTCGTGGGTAAAGTCTAATATGAAAAATTGGAGTGTTAAGCCCAAAATAGTTGAAGATGATGGTTTGCAGGATGCTATAATGTTAGTTTTTGGTAAGCCGAGAACAGCAGTTTTTGCACATATGGACTCAACTGGATTTACTGTCAGATATAATAATGAAATAATTCCAATTGGTGGACCTCATTATAAAAATGGAGATAAGTTAGTTGGGAATTATTTGGGGAAACAAATTGCAACTAAAATTAAGTATAAAAAAGGACAAGATAAAATATTTTGTGATTTTAAAGGAATTTTACCTGCCGGAACAACACTCACATATAAAGTAGAATTTAATGCTTCTGAAAAAGGTATTGTAGCTCCTTATCTTGATGACAGATTAGGAGTGTGGGTTTTGATGAATCTTGCTAAAACTCTTGAAAATGGAATTTTAGTTTTTTCCTGCAACGAAGAACATGGTGGTGGAAATGTTGAAAAAATTGCAAGAGTTATTTATGGAAAATATTCTGTAAAGCAAGCTTTAATTTGTGATATTACTTGGGCTACAGAAGGAGTATTCCTCGGTAAAGGGGTTGCTGTTACATTGCGTGATAAATATATTCCAAGAAAAATATTTGTAGATAAAGTTTTGAAAATTTTAAATAGTAACAAAATGAAGTATCAATCAGAAGTTGAATCATCTGGATCAAGCGATGGAGGTTATTTGCAAAAATCTGCCTATCCAATTGATTGGTGTTTTATAGGAGTACCTGAAGAAGGAAATCATTCTAGTCAGGAAAAGGTTAGCGTGATTGATGTTATAATGATGCAAAAAGCATATGAATTGTTAATGAGAGAACTGTAAACTAAATATAAAAATCAAAAAAAATGAAAAACAAAAGTCTGATTTCAATCCACGATTACTCAAAAAACGATTATTTGAGAATTATGGATTTGGCTGAGGAGTTTGAAAAGAATCCTCGCAATTATGGTAACTTGTTATCAGGAAAAGTTATTGCAACACTTTTCTTTGAACCTTCAACCAGAACTCGTTTGAGTTTCGAGAGTGCAATTCAACGTTTAGGTGGAAGTGTAATTGGTTTTACCGATTCAAGCTCTTCAAGTGTTTCTAAAGGTGAAACATTAAAAGACACAATTAAAACAGTTTCGCAGTATTCTGATTTAATTGTTATGCGTCATCCTATTGAAGGAAGTGCGCGTTGGGCAAGTGAAGTATCAGATGTTCCAATTGTAAATGCTGGCGATGGTGCAAATCAACACCCTACACAATGTCTTTTGGATTTATACACAATTCGTCAAACACAAGGTAAATTAGAAGACTTAACAATTACTATGGTTGGCGATTTAAAATATGGTAGAACGGTTCATTCATTAATTCAGGCTATGTCATATTTTTCACCTTCATTTCATTTTGTTTCTCCAGAGGAATTAAAAATGCCAAATGAATATAAAATGTTTTTAAAAGAAAAAAATATTCCTTTTAATGAGAGCCATGAATTAGGAGAAGTACTTAAAACTTCAGATATAGCTTATGTTACAAGGGTTCAAAAAGAAAGATTTTCCGATCCAATGGAATATGAAAAAGTAAAAAATGCTTTTGTACTTAAAAATGAAATGCTAGAAGGAACTAAATCAAACCTAAAAATTCTTCACCCACTACCCCGAGTAAACGAAATCAGTGAAGATGTTGACGAAAACGAAAAAGCATATTATTTCAGACAAGCTCTGAATGGCGTTTATGCACGTATGGCTATTATTTCATCTATTTTAGGTTTAAAATAAATAAAAAGAAAAATTATGGAATCAAAAGATATGAAAGAATTAAAAGTAAGTGCAATTAAAGAGGGAACTGTAATTGATCATATTCCTGCACGAAGCCTATTTAAGGTAATCTCTATACTTGAGCTACAAAAAATGGACACTCAAATAACAATAGGTTATAATTTTGAGAGCAAAAGATTAGGTCAAAAAGGGATTATTAAAATTTCGGATAAATTTCCTAGTCAGAAAGATCTTAACAAAATAGCACTATTCGCACCTGAAGCAAAAATCAACATTATACGCGATTATAAAGTTGTAGAAAAAGATAACGTGCAGGTTCCTGACGCCATTGAAGGTATTGTAAAATGCATGAATCCGAAATGTATTACAAACCAGGAAAATGTAAAACCAAAATTTACGGTTTTAGAGAAAAAGAATGTAACATTAAAATGTAATTATTGCGAAAAAATTACTGATCAGGATCATTTTGAAATGAGATAAATACTGCTGTAACATTAAAAAATTGAGTCGAATATATAAGTTTGTCATCAAGAGTATCCGCCGCGGCGAATGTAACGTAATGAAGGATCTGGGTTGAAATCCAAACCAGTTTACCTTCGGTGAAAAAGTACTTCGCGGAGTTTATCCTGACGAAGGAAGGACTCTTAATGACATTCTAATTTCCCTTTTGTCATCCAGCCTTTTAACACTTCATGTAAAATGAATAAAGTTAAAAGACAAATAACTCCTCATCCTTGGTCTGTGGCACACAGACCAAGGTAGCAACATCAACAAAGGCAGAGAACCATCAATCAGAAATATTATTTCCTACAAATTATCGTCAAAATACTTTGTAATTTTTTTCATTAAATGTATTCTATCCATTCCACGAACATTATGCTGATGCTCTGGGTATAGAAAATAATCTATTAAAATTCCATCTTTTATACATTGTTGTAGAAATGACAAACTGTTTTGAAGAACTACTGTATCATCAATATAACCATGAATAATCAATAATTCGCCTTTTAAATTTTTTGCTTTGTTAATTAAACTGGATTTTTGATATCCATCAGGATTTTCCTGAGGTGTATCCATATAACGTTCACCATACATAACTTCGTAATATTTCCAGTCAATTACTGGACCGCCAGCTACTCCAGCTTTAAAAACATCGGGGAAAGTTGTCATTAAATTTATAGTCATAAAACCACCGTAACTCCAACCATGAACTCCAATTCTTTTCTCATCAACGTAACCTAAATTTTTTAAATACTTTATAACTTCCATTTGATCTAAAGCCTCTGCCTCACCCACATTTCTATGAATAACGCTTTCAAATTCAAAACCACGATTTGCCGAGCCTCTATTATCTATTGTTATTACAACGTACCCTTTTTGAGCCATATAATAATCCCATAATGGCGCACCGCCCAGCCAGGTGTTATCGACCAGCTGTGCATGGGGGCCACCATAAACGTATAAAATTGCAGGATATTTTTTTGTTTTATCGAAATTTAAAGGCTTAATTACCCTACCATATAAATCAGTTTTTCCATCGGCTGCTTTTATTATAAACATTTGCATCTCGGGCATAGATACATCTTTCATTGGATTTTCTGCATTTACCAATTCTCTTACTTTCTTTCCTTTTGAATCATTTAAATTAATAACATTTGGAAATTCAATTGAGCTATATTGATCAAGAATATAATTTTTCGAGTCGCTTAACATTGCAGCATGATATCCTTTTTCAGTAGTTAATAAAACAGTTTTTCCAGTTTCAATATTTACACTATATAAATTTCTTTCTAATGGACTTTTTTCAGTTGAAACATAAAATAATTCTGTTTCTTTTTCATTAAATCCTAAAAACTCAGTAACAACCCACTCTCCTTTCGTAATTTGTTTTAACATTTTACCATTAAAATCATACAAATAAAAATGATTATAACCATCGCGCTGACTTTGCCAAATAAACTTATCGTTTGATTTTTTTAAGAAAACAGCAGGCTTTAGAGGCTCAACATATCTATCATTTTTTTCTTCAAAAAGAGTTTTAACAAATTCACCAGTTAATGCATCATACTGATTAAATTTCATATGATTTTGTTGAGGATTAAGCACTGCAATAAAAATAAATTTTTCGTCATTACTCCAAGAAATATTTGTAAGATATTGAACTTTTGGTTCACCTGTTTTTAAGTAAATTATATTACCATTTTCTACCGAAAATACTCCAACAGTAACTTCATGGCTTTGCATACCAGCCATAGGGTAACGTAATTTATTTAACTCTGCAATTCTTGGTTCAATATCAACTAATGGATATTCCGTTACCATACTCTCATCCATTCGATAAAAAGCAAGTTTTTTACCAGATGGGCTCCAGTATGTTCCTTTTTCAATTCCAAATTCATTACGATGAACAGTTTTTCCGAATACAATCCCCGTGTTTTTTTCAGATGAAACAGGTGTTATTTTTGAATTAATATCTGCTACAAATAAATTATTAGCTTTTGTATATGCAAGCATTTTACTTTCAATAGAAAAATCGGCATTTTCTATTTCATCATCAATTTTAATATAAGATTCAACTTTTTTAGTTTTTACATCTAATAACGCAATACCATCAGGACGATCTATTTTAATTAATGTTGGCGAAATCCACGAAAAAGATCCAAACCCATTAACTTCTTTTACATTAACGGCTTCAAAAGCAGTGCTTAATTCTTTACTTGTTAAAATTTCCTTTTCATTTGTATTTTTAACTCCACCCTCAAATAAATTTCCTTTCTTAATAAAAGTATAAGTTTCGCTACCAAATCGCCATTGAAGTTGATTTATAGTTTTTGGATAAAACTGACGATATTGACCAATTGTGGCTTCATCAATTGTAAGTAAACGACCTTGCGAAAATACCGTTACAAAGCAGATTACCTGAAGGATAATCAATATGCTTAATTTTTTCATATGCTTATTATTTTGATTTATTGACTTATTATTCTATTTTCACGCCCAAAGCCGAAACAGTGATAGTTATATTTTCAAAGATATACTTTTTATTAAAAAACTTTTTAATACTAATCTCATTATTTAATGTTTTAGCAATTCCACAATTTCACGTTGTTATAAATCACTATACACAAGAGAATAACATAGAACTAATTGTACCAGAAAATATTTACGGTAATAAATATTACGAAATTAATCATTCCGATAGCTTAAAGCATAAACGCGAAATTAGCGAAATCGAGCAAATAATGCGCAACTACAACCTAGTTGACATTAGCGATTTAGATTCGAATATTATTGTAAGTTTACAATATGCAACAACATCAAATTTTCTTAAAAAAAACATTTACGGAAATTTAACCCATGCTTATCTTCAAAAAGATGTAGCAGAAAAACTAATATTGGCATCAAATAATCTGATAAAAATAATGCCTCAATACCGTATTGTAGTATTAGATGCTGCCCGGCCACTTTCGTTACAACAAATTATGTGGAACGAAGCCCAGGTTCCAGAAAATGATAAAGATAAATTTATTGCAAATCCGATTTATCATAGCCTTCATAATTACGGCACTGCAGTTGACATAACACTATCTGACTCTTCGGGTAAGTGGCTAGATATGGGAACCGGTTTTGATTCCTTTGATGATCTTGCTTATCCTTCTCTTGAACCAGAATTATTAAAAACCGGAAAACTTACGGCAATACAAATCAATAACAGATTAATTTTACGATCTGCAATGAAATTTGCAGGCTTTTCAAGTATTTCAACTGAATGGTGGCATTTTAATTCATGTACTCGAGATTACGCAAAAAAGAATTATCCATTAATTGTATCTCATATTTTAGCAGACAACCCAAGCTTTGTAACTGCTTTAAAAACAACTAATACCCAAACTGAAATTAAAGAACCAAATGTAAATGATATTAATTTCAGAATACAAATAATGACCTCTGAAAACAAACTAAAACAATCTGATACAATTTTCAAAAACAAAAAGGTTAACGAATACCTCCATAAAGGATTATATAAATATACTATTGGAAAATATAAAACGGTAGAAGAAGCTATGTTACAGCTTTCACAAATAAGAAATAATGGGTTTAAAGATGCATTTGTTGTTGCGTTTAATAAAAATGAAAGAATTGGAATAAAAGATGCTACAGAGTTACTTCAATAATGCTTTATTTCATATACTTAGATATCGACATTAAAAATTATTAAATAAAATTATTGAAAGTGAGATTAAAACTTTTGATAATTCAACTTTTTTTTCTTACTTGCATATTCTAATTAATTATATGGATTATCATGTTAAGCAATAAATTACGTGCACGAATAAAATTGATTCCAGCTATTTTTATTATGGCATTCGCCATAAATGGGTGTAACTCGGATGGAAACTCAGATGATAATATAGAACAAAACATTGAATCAAAGATAGATTCAACATCTAGCACCCTAATAAAATTTGACAATACTCTTTTTAGTATTCCTTCACCATACGAAATCGCTTTCTTACTAAAAAATTCTAAACTTGATTTTGATAAAAACCTTATAAATCCTTATAATAAATCTCATAACTACACAAGCAGTTTTCAAAAAGCATTAAATCTTGGTGTTTATGGTGCTAACTTAGGTTATTTAAACGTATTTGAACAAAACTCTGAAGCAATTCAATATTTTTCTGTAATCAAAATTTTATCACAAGAACTTGGTATTGAAAATGCTTTCGATAAACAAACAATAAATAGAATTGAAGGTAACTTAGGAAATAAGGATTCTTTAATGTTTATTATTTCTAATTCATATCGCAAAGCTGATCAATATTTAAAAGATAATAACAGAAATGATGTTGGCGTTTTAGTTTTAGCTGGTGGCTGGCTAGAAAGCACATATATGCTTACAGAGATTTCAAGAACTACTAAAAACAAAGACATTCTAACCAGAATTGGAGAACAGAAACATCCGTTAGATAATTTAATTAAAATTTTATCTCCATTTTATAATCAATCAAAAGAATACGGCGAACTTATTGACGCTCTTATTGATTTAGCTTATGATTTCGATGGAATAGATATTAATTACACATACTCAGCACCAACAGTTGATGTTAAAAACAAACTAACTGTAATAAATAGTAAATCGGAATTGGTAATGACTGATCAACAAATCAAAACCATATCAGATAAAATAAGTGCAATTAGAAAAAAGATAGTAGAATAAAAAGTATTTATAATGAAAAAGATAATAACTGTCATTTTAGCCTCAATAATAACATTGGTTTTTTATTCAAATAAAACCATGGCGCAGGCTGATGTTACTACTGCTTTATGTACAAAATATATAGTTTCTCCATTTATTTCTGATGGGCAACAATATAAAGCTTTACTAAATGGTGAAGAAATAGCTGAATTTCATGCTACTTTTTATGGTGGAACAACATATAGAATTATAGCAGCATCAGGACAAACCGAAGGAAATATTGTTTTTTCTCTATATGATAAAGAACGTAATCTTCTATTTACAAACCGCGATTATCAAAACTCTCCTTACTGGGATTTTAAATTTACTTCAACTATTGATTGCATTATTGAAGCAGAGCTTGACGGAACAGATAAAACTGCGTCAGGATTTGCAATTATGCTTATTGGATTTAAACAATAAACTTATTTAACTGGAACATTATCTTATAAAAGAGGCATTATTTAAAATGATAATGCCTTTTTCACTTGAAAAAAGAAAATGAGCGAAAGAATACTAAAGGCCCTAATGCAGTTGTTTGCAATCATTGCTCGACCAGAGAGCAATGCCGAAGAACGCAGGTCTGTTGTAGGTTCATTTTTACTTCAACAATTAAACAGCGAATTAGTTAACGAATATCTTAAGGTATTTAATAATTACTATGAACAGTATCAAGCAAAACAATCTGACAGTACATTACGAAAAAAGAGGATTGCCGGAAGTTCTGTTAAAGTATTAAAAATTTGTACAGAAATTAACGAAGAGCTAACTCAAAAACAAAAGATAATAGTTGTAGTTCGTTTACTTGAATTTATAAAATCAGACTCCGACGAAATTTCTGAACAAGAACAAGAATTTGTAGAAACCGTTGCAGATACATTTCACATTGATTCCGAAGAGTATATTCGCTTAAAAGCATTTATTCTTTACACTTTTGATGAAATCCCAAACTCAACCAGAATGCTATTGGTTGATAGCCAAAAAGAGTTTATTCATCCTAAAGCAAAACATTTATATCGCTCAGGCTTACAAGGTCAGATTCGAGTATTCCATGTTAGAATTGCAAACATGTTCCTTTTAAAATATTTAGGTGAAAAGGAATTATATTTAAATGGGCAGTTAATTCATTTACAAAAAGTATATGTACTAACAAATGGCAGTTCCATTCGTTCGGCTAAAATTTCTCCTATTTACTACTCAGATATTCTCAGTATTTTTAATGAAGACAAACTAAAATCAAAAATCATATTCGAAGCCAGAAATATCGAGTATGCTTTTAAAGGTGGTGGTATTGGTCTGCATGACATGAATTTCCTCGAAGAATCTGGACACCTAGTAGGTATAATGGGAGCCAGCGGAGCAGGAAAAACAACTTTATTAAATGTTTTAAACGGTTCGTACCCCCCAACCAGTGGAGAAATATTAATAAATGACATTAGCATTTATTCAAAAAACGAATCAATTGAAGGACTAATTGGCTATGTTTCTCAAGACGATTTACTTATTGAAGATTTAACTGTATTCCAAAATTTATACTACAACGCTAAACTTTGTTTTGATAATCTTAACCACTTTCAAATTTTAAGAATAGTTCTTAAAACCTTGCAAAGTCTTGGATTGTATAAGATAAAGCACATGAAAGTTGGAAGCCCGATGAATAAAAAAATTAGCGGTGGCCAACGTAAACGTTTAAATATTGCGTTAGAACTTATTCGAGAGCCTTCTATTCTTTTTCTTGATGAACCAACATCTGGTTTGTCGTCAAGAGATTCTGAAAATATTCTTGACTTACTTAAAGATTTAACTTTAAAAGGAAAATTAGTTTTTGTAGTTATTCATCAGCCCTCATCAGATATTTTTAAAATGTTTGATAAACTACTTATACTTGACACTGGTGGATATTTAATTTATAATGGAGATCCTGTTGATTCTATAATTTACTTTAAATCAAGGACTCATCAAGCAAACTGGAGCGAAAGTGAATGTCCAACTTGTGGTAATGTTAATCCAGAACAAATATTTAACATAGTAGAAGCAAATGTACTTGACGAGTATGGAAACATGACTCATACCCGCAAATTTTCTCCTAATGAATGGCTTGGTAGTTATAATAAATATCATGTTAAATTAGAAGCAAAAACAGAAGAAGAAAAATCACATTATAGATTACCAGAAATATTTTTTAAAGTACCTGGAATAATAAAACAATTTAAGGTATTTGTTGTTAGAGATGTACTTTCAAAACTTTCGAATACACAATATTTACTAATTAACCTGATAGAAGCACCTTTGTTAGCTTTACTTCTTTCGTACATTATTAAATATTATAATATAGATGCTTCTAGTGATACAGGCTATTCTTTTAGCGAAAACAGTAATATTTCAATTTTTATTTTCATGGCAGTTATTATTTCAATTTTTATTGGATTAACTGTTAGTGCTGAAGAAATTTTCAGGGATAGAAAAATCAGAAAACGTGAAAAATATTTGAATTTAAGTTGGGGCAGTTACTTATTTTCTAAAGTTGCAATACTTACTGTACTTTCAGCAATACAAGCAGCTATTTTTGTACTTATAGGAAACTCAGTTTTAGAAATTCATGGAATGTACTGGCAATATTGGTTAGTTTTATTTAGTGCATGGGTATTTTCAAATATTTTAGGCCTTAATATTTCAGATGCATTTAATTCTGCCGTAACAATATACATATTAATTCCATTTTTAGTAATACCTCAACTTATATTAAGCGGTATAATTTTCAAATTTGACAAACTTAATCCTGATATCAGCAGTCCTAGTCACATTCCAATTTACGGACAAATTATTACTGCTAGATGGGCATACGAGGCATTAGCTGTATACCAGTTTCGCGAAAACAAATACGAAAAACAATTTTACGCTTATGAGAAAATCATGAGTTCTTCTAACTTTAAAAAAGATTTCTGGCTTGTATCAATGCGTAATAAAGTTTCGGATGTAAAGAGATTACTTAATGAGAAGAATAAAAAAGATTTAATAGAAGATGATTTATTGCTCTTAAGAAATGAGCTTTCATTTGAAATTAAAATGAATAAAAAAATTCAACTACCAGTTAAGGTAGCTAATTTAGTTTATGGTAAAGTTGATAATATTGTAATTGATAAGTTGGTCTTTTACTTTGATGAATTAAACAAATATTATATTCAGAAGTACAAGAAAGCAAGCGAAGCAAAAGATAGGCTATCTGCTAAACTAACAAATTCTGAGAAAGCAAATAAAGAATTTATTCAGTTAAAGAAAGACTATTACAATGAAAATTTAAAAGAGTTTGTGAGAAATGAAAATGAAGGCGTAAAGATTATTGAATATGATCACAAATTATATCAAAAAGCTGATCCAATATTTTTTGATACTCCAGGTGGTATTTTAGCTGCACATTTTTATGCACCACGCAAAATGGTCTTTGGCAAATATTTCGATACTTTCTGGGTTAACATCTCTGTAATTTGGCTAATGTCAATTGTGTTATTCATTTGCCTATATTTTAACCTATTAAGGAAGCTATTAGAACTAGGTGAATGGACTTCTGAAAGAATCAAAAAGAAGAACAAACTAAAAAAATAAAAAGCCGGATAATTAAATTACCCGGCTTTTTATTTAAACAAATATTTTTTATTCTTCTATTTCAATCATTTTAAATGGAACTTTAATAATTGATTGGTAATCTTCGCCAGCTTCTAACATATCTTCATCATCTTCTTCGTAATACCAGTTAATAATTACTGCACTACCTGCTTTAGCAATGTTTTCTAATTTTTTAAAGATATCAAGTATACATTTAGACGAACTAGTATTAAAATACTCAAGTTGAATATTTACTACAGTATTTGCAAGCGCTGCTCCACTATATGACTCTAACCAATCAACAAGTGGTTTGTAGAATTCAATAGAATTTTCGGGAATGGATCTTCCTTTTATTTCTATTTTTCCTGTGGTTGCATCAAAATTCACAGTTGGTGTTTTTGGTGTTCCTTCAATAATTATTGGATCCATATGCCTTATTTTTTTTTAGAGTTTAAAGATATGCTAAATTATATTAATTTTCAAAACGTAAAATAAAAGTTTTTCATTAACAGGTAAAAATTCGTATTCCATTTTAGTGCCTGTTTTGCGTGCCATGTCTATCATACCAAGGCCCCCACCACCTTTTTCAGAGAACTCTTCATTGTTAAGAATTAATTTATAAAGTGCTTTTAATTCATCTTTTGATAAAGAATTTATCTGATTTATTCTATCGCTAATCATTTGCTGCTTCTCTTTTAAGATATAATTACCAGTTATAACCTTAATTGAGCTCTCGAAATAGGATAAATAACACACTCCAAATTTTGGTTTTCCTTCTTCCAATTCTAATGCATGATGAAAAAGATTCTGAACACATTCTACAAACACATGAATAGTCGCTTTTCTTAACAACTCTATTGAAGGAGTTGTAGAAAAAATATTTTCAGTTTTTTCAATTAAATCGGTAATAACAGCCGAAGTAATTTCTCCATTAAACGACTGCAATACTTTACCTTGCTGCCCTGCATCAAGCCATTCATTAATATCAAAAACTGAATTTGAATAATCAACCACCTATAAAAATATTTTATTAACTCAAAACTATTAAATTAAATGTAAATAAAAGCATTATTGTTATTAATTTTTATTAATATTCAAATTTTCTTCCAGTCATTTTATCAATAGGTATCTTTATTATATGAATATTATTAACCGATGGAGTTGAAAATTCAAAATTCAAATCAGAATAATTCTTCATAAAGATTTTAAGCCCATCTACTTTCTTGTTATAATCTGAAATAAACTCTGCTTTACCCCACACAATAACGCTTCTATACCTCATTCTCCAACTACAGGCAACTTCTTCATGCCTAGCAAATAAATCATGATCAGCATCAAATTCAATACATACCTGATTGTTTTTATTTAAAACATCAATTTTATACCCTTCCTTAGCACAATGCAAATAAACAGATTCTCCATCGAAACCAAAATTAAATGCTAGAACATAAGGTTTATCACCATCTACGAACCCCACATGGCATACTTTACATTTACTAATTACTTCCAATAATTCAGGCTGTAATGTTATGTCTTTTATTGATTTATCTCTAATATGCATGATAAAAATTTTACATAAAGATAAAAAAAAGGTTGGTTATTATATAACCAACCTAATCAAAACACACTACACTAAATCAATTTCTCTTAATTAATCCAAAACATATCAAATTGAATAGACTTTCAATATTTTTTTCAAAATCATGATTCCTATTCTGAACAAAGAACGGAATTTCTAATCCCTTCAAAGCAGTTAAAATTGTTATTGCAGAATTTTCAACATCCTTTAATTCAAAATACTCTTGCTTTATACCATCATAAAGTATTTGCTTGACCAACTCTAATTCAGCTTTGTCATACGTTAGCCTCGTTTGGTTCATAAACTGCAAATTATCTAAAACCTCACTTTTCATTGCCTCATAAAATATTGATACCTTTAATAAGGTATTCATTCTAGTAAAAAAATAAGCTTTTAACTTTTCAACTGGATTAGAACTACTATTTACTGCTTCACTAATTGCATTGGCCAATTCATTAGCTTCTTTTTCAATAACAGCTTTAAAAACATCTTCTTTATTTTTAAAATAATAGTATAATCCGGTCTTGCCTTTTCCCACTGCAACAGCAATGTCATCCATTGTTGCTTTTTTATATCCAAATTTTCCAAAAACAATAATAGCAGACCTAATTATATTTTCCCGCGTTTTTTCTTTACTATTCTCGTCCATAAAAAATGCACTTATATAAAAACTCTTATTTCTTAATTAATTTCTTAGTAGCCTTATTTCGCTTTCCATTTAATGAAATAAAATAACTTCCTGAATCTAAATCAGAAAGATTTAAACTTTCTTTTGATGAATTAATTTTTTTAGACAATATTTTTCTTCCTGTTATATCAGTAATTGTTATTTGAACTGGTAGCTCAGTACTTTCTAATTCTAATTCCACATAGCTCTCAACAGGGTTTGGGTTGAAACGAAATTTATTCTCATTTAAATATTGCAAATCAGATTCAGAAGCAGAGCAACTTCTTAAATAAGTGGTACTTGTACTTGATGTTAATCTATTCATAAATAAAATACCAGCAGCTACATTATTTTTTAACATATTATCAAGGTATGGCAAAAGCAATGAGAGCACTATTGCATGTTGTTCATCTCTGGTAATAGTTGGTGCAGGCGAACAAGTTGTTTCACCAAAATTGCAATTAAAATTTGACTCAGCAAACTGACAATGACTGCCACCAATAACGCTAATAAATGTTTTACATTGCGAACCAAGCGCGTTATATAATGGAACTTGATTGTCAACAGGAACTGCAACACAGTCATTAGCTCCCGAAAAAACAATAGCAGGAACAGTAACTAAAGGCGCATAAACTGCAATTGCATCAGGTGAATTACTATTTGACATTCCAAAAGAAACAGTAGTGGTTATGTTTGTATTGTTAGATGAAGCAATAACCGAACCTTTACCCCCCATCGAGTGACCTAGTATAGCAGAAGTTAATGCTATTTTCTGATAAAAAAATGAAGTGTTTAAATTTCCTTCACTTTGCATTTTTGTTACAGCAAAAGCTAAATCTAGTCCGAATGTTAAATGATTTGGAGTTGGAATAATCGATCCTTCTGTAGTTGGAAAAACCATTATATATCCCTTTGGCACTATAGAATCCCAGTAGCTTTGATAAGCATCATAGCCCATTACAAAGCCATGCCCAAAGATAATTAGCGGAAACTGACCTGTTGCAATTGGAGTGCTTTCACCTGCAGTATTTGATGGATAATAAATTTCACAAGGAACACTTCTGTTACTTCTAGCTGGATCAGTATACGTAATTTGCTTATGTCCAATCGCATAAATTTGTGAATAACTCTGTATTGTTTGTGTAAAAAAAACAATTAACATAAAACCTGAAAGAAGTTTAGCTTTGTTTTTCATTTTTAGTATTTTTTAGTTTGAACATTTTAACAATCCTGCTCAAAGTTAAAATAATTTTCAACAAAAACTATAACAATTAACTTAAATAAAAAAAAGAAATATTTTTTTACCGATTAGGATTCATTCTAGAATTAGCAGCAACATTTTCTGTTATCCACATGTTTCCACCAATAATTGAATTTGCACCAATACAAATTCTTCCTAAAATTGTTGCTTCTGCATAAATAACTACGTTATCTTCAACAATGGGATGACGAGGAATTCCCTTAATTGGATTTCCATTTTCATCAAGTGGAAAACTTTTTGCGCCTAAGGTAACGCCTTGATAAATTTTAACATTATTTCCGATAACACAAGTTTCTCCAATTACAACACCAGTTCCATGATCAATAGCAAAATAATTTCCAATAGTTGCTCCTGGGTGAATATCTATTCCTGTTTCAGAGTGAGCAAGTTCAGAAATGATTCGTGGTATTAATGACACTTCAAGTTGCAACAATTCATGAGCTATTCTATAATTTGTAATTGCTCTAATTGCTGGATAGCAATATATTATTTCGCCAAAACTTTTAGCTGCAGGGTCACCATCATACATTGCTTTAACATCAGTAGAAAGTGTTTCTCTTATTTTTGGCAATAATGAAATAAATTTCACAGATAAATCCTCAGCTTTTTCTTCACAAACTTTACAATTATTTGAAACCTCTTGATCACAATCAAAGCACATTCCTCTATAAATTTGCTCTGTTAATAATTTGTGAACCTTGTCGATATTTACACCTGTATAAAAACCAATATTTGCAGCATTTATATTTGAAGTCCCAAAATATCCTGGAAAAATTATCTGACGAAGCGTACTTACTATTTCAGATAATGCATTTGAATCTGGCATGGGTTTGCCATGTAATGGTATTTTATAAACAGCTTTGTATGACTCGGGCAATGATAATATTGCTGAAGTTTCTAATAAAATTTCGTTTACACTTACTTTAACTTCCTTCTTTTCCACAATAAATTTTTAATTTAAATTATTCTCTCTAAGTATTTTCATGGCCACTTCTAAAATAGTAGTGTCATCTAAAAGAACGATTCCTCCATCAGGTCCTCTTTCTGTATGAATACCAACTATCTCTCCTTTTTCATAATCAGTTCCTCCAAAATAGTTACGAACAGTCTCTAAACTAATATCAAGAGTATTAGCTATTAATTGCATACTTCCGTTTGGCAAACGATCTTTTATTCGCCTTAATTCATTAAATGAAATGGTTTTCACTTTCTTTGGTTTAAGTTTTTAAAAGTAGTAATTTTTTTATTCTATATTTTCATACAGAATTATTTTACAGACGAGTATTTTTACAAAAAGGATGTTTAAAAGTTGCAGATTGCTTTACTTTATTTATTTTTATCTTTATGCTCGCAGAAAAAATAACAAATGAAATATATAGAAGTATCCTTTATTATAAAACCTTATTTACAAGAAAATGAGGATTTACTAATTGCAATCTTAAGCGAAAACCAATACGATTCCTTTTGGCAAACCGAAAATGAATTAAAAGCATACATAGAAGAAAATTTATTTTCAATAGAAAATTTGCAAAGTATTTGTAATTCACTTCAAAACATTTTTACAGTTGAAACAACTATTAATTCATTGCCCGAAAAAAACTGGAATGAAGAATGGGAAAAATCTTATCCTTTTACAATTATTTCGGAACGTTGTTTAATAAGAGCTCCATTTCATAAAGACACACCCAAAACCGAATTTGAAATAATTATTGAACCAAAAATGTCATTTGGAACGGGTCATCATTCAACTACTTCTTTAATGGTTGAGTTAATTCTAAATATGGAAATTGCAAATAAAAACATTCTAGATATGGGTTGTGGAACTGGAATATTAGCAATTATTTCCTCATTAAAAAATGCAAAAAAAATTACTGCCATTGATTTTGATGAATGGGCTTACGAAAACTCAATTGAAAACTCTAAAAAAAATAAATGCACAAATATTGAAATCATAAAAGGAACAGCTGCTGAAATACCTCACGAAAGCTATGACATAATTTTAGCAAATATTAACAGGAATGTTTTACTAGAAGATATTGGCACATACTTTAAACATCTTAACCAAAATAGCAATCTTGTTATTAGCGGCTTTTTGCAATCAGACATTGAAATTATATGGAAAAAAGCCGAAGAGTTTAAATTATTACCAATAAAAGTCGTTACTAAAAATAATTGGGTTGCAGCCATTTTTGAAAAATCTTAAAATGAAATTTAATAACATGCAGAAAATATTCTTTATTGTTTTATTTGCCGGATTACTTTTTAATATAAATAAAGTAACTGCTCAGCAATTAAAAAACTTCAGAAGCGACTTCCCAGGTTATCTTGCAGATATGAAAGATTTACTTGAGGCAAAAGATAAAAAAGAAGGCAAAGATTTAATGGAAATTTTTACATTGTCATTTAATGGTCCATATTTTAATGAAAATGAAAAGAAAAGTATAATTCAAACTTCAAACGAATTACTAAAAAAACGAGCTTTGGCATTTCCACATTTTCAAGAATATTTACAAAGCCTGATAGCTTTTAGCAATAATAATCACCCAAAATCAAGTTACGAAAACTGGGAAAAAGGACTTATTTTTTTATGTCAAAAGAAAACCATAACACTTAATGCGATTGATTTATTTTTAGAAAATTCGGCTGGATTAATTGGCAAAGGGAATATTTACAAGTCACTCACAACAAAATGGAAAACAAATACAAAAGATATTAATTTCTATTTTGATGGCGAAAATATTATTGTTGCAATTGGCCCATCAGACATAACCTGTTATGCAAAAAAAGACAGTACAAATATTTATAACACTCAAGGAATTTTTAACGCATTAACTAGAAAATGGAAAGGTCAAGGCGGTAAATTAACTTGGGAAAGAGCTGGGTTTAAAGAGAATGAAGTTTTTGCAAATTTTCAAAATTACAGTATTGACTTAACAAAATCTGCCTTTGAAGCTGACTCGGTTGTATTTGTGAATACAAGATATTTTAAGGAGCCACTGTTAGGTAAATTACGTGAAAAAGTAATGGCAGATGCCGATTCTACAAATGCAAATTACCCGCAATTTATTTCATATTCTAAAAGGTATAAAATAAATAACATTTATCCCGGAATGAACTACGATGGCGGTTTTACTATGAAAGGGGCTAAATTCATTGGTGAAGGTACCGATGAAGATCTTGCGATGATTAAAATTTCAAGAAATGACACACTTTTCTTTATTGCAGCAACAAAAACCTTTGTATTTAACACAGATGGAATTATTGGACAAAATGCTGCTATTACATTTAGATTAGACACAGATTCTATTTTTCATCCTGGTCTGTTGTTTAAATATAGTGCAGAACGAAAAGAAGTGTCGTTAATCAGAAACGATGAAGGCATGTCAAGAAGTCCTTATTTCGATACATATCATAATTTGGAACTTGACTTTCCTTATTTAACATGGAAAATTGGAGATCCTAAAATTAATTTTAAGCCAATACCTAAAACAACTAACAAAATAGCAAAATTCGAATCAATTGATTTTTTTAGCAGAAATAGATTTCTTGAATTACAAGGAATGGATTTAGTTAACCCTCTTCAAAACCTAAAAAATTTCAGCAAAAAAATAAATTCAAGAAAATTTACCGACACACAATTTGCAGATTTCATAAGAGCCTCAATGCCTGCCACAAAACAATACCTATTAAGCTTAGCATTTAAAGGGTTTATATCATACTCTATACAATCAGGTGAGGTAACTGTAGTAGAAAAAACTTTCAATTATTTAAAATGCAGTGTTGGTCAACGAGATTATGATGCTATTAGCTTCCTTTCAACGGTTGAAGAAAACGACAATAATGCAATGCTTAGCCTACTCGATTTTAATTTAAAAATGAAAGGAGTTCAGGAAATTTACCTCTCTGATTCCCAGAGTGTTGCTATTTTTCCAAAGGATCAGGAAATTACTATTAAAAAGAATCGTGATTTTGTTTTTGATGGAAAAGTAAGAGCAGGTTTGTTTTTATTTATAGGATCTAATTTCTCATTCAGTTATAATAGTTTTAAACTTAATTTAACCGATGTTAAAACAATAAAAATGCGAGTTCGTATTGATGAGCTTGACCAATATGGAGCCCCTATTGATAAGGATTTGATAAGTATAATAGAAAACTCAACTGGAGAATTATTAATTGATGATATAACGAATAAATCAGGTATTAAAAAATTTCCAAAATTTCCTGTTTTTAATAGCAAAAAAGATTCTTATGTTTTTTATGATAGTAAGTCTATACAAACAGGAGTTTATAAACGAGATAATTTTTATTTTCAAATTTATCCATATTCAATTGATAGCATAGGAATTTTAACTAAAAAGAATTTACTTTTTAAGGGGCACTTTGTTTCTGCAGGTATTTTTCCACCTTTTGATGAAACAATTAGCGTACAACCCGACTACTCTCTAGGTTTCAAAAGAAATACCCCAACTGAAGGTTTTCAGGCATATGGCGGAAAAGGAAATTATAAAAAAGAAATTTTTCTTAGCAACAAAGGATTAAGAGGTGATGGCGAACTTAAATTTTTAACTGCAAAAGCGAATTCAGATAATTTTCTGTTCTTTCCTGATTCTATGAATACAACCGCTAAGATCTTTGAAATTGAGAAACAAGCTAAGGGTGTTGAATATGCTGCTGTTAAAGGCGAAAACATATACATACACTGGATGCCGAACAACGATAGAATGTTTGTTTCAAATACTACAAAGCCTTTCGACATGTATGACAATCAGGCAACTTTCACTGGAACTTTGCAAATTGAACCAACTGGATTATCGGGTTGGGGGAAACTTGAGTTTTCAACTGCTCAGCTAACTTCAAAAATGTTTAACTTTAAAGAGCATATTGTTGACGCAGATACTTCCAACTTTAACCTAAAAACTGCAGACATGAATGATTTTGCATTTAAAACTAACAATGTAAATTCTCATATAGATTTTAAAGAACGTAAAGGTGAATTTCAATCTAACGGCGAAGCTTCTTTTGTAGAATTTCCTCAAAATCAGTACATATGTTTTATGGATCAATTTACTTGGTTTATGGATAAAGATGAAATTGAAATGAGCGCAAGTAAAAAAGCTTTATCAAAACTACCAGAGAATAAAGAAAACATGAGTCCAACCGAGCTCGAAGATGTTCAGTTAAAGGGTTCACAATTTTTCTCTATTCACCCAAAACAAGATTCATTAACTTTTGTTGCGCCTTCTGCAAAATATAATCTTAGAAAATACATTATTGCTGCAAATGAAGTTAAATTTATTAGAGTAGCTGATGCAACTATCTACCCTGGAGATGGTAAAGTAGTAATAGAAAAACAAGCTGTAATGCAAACTTTAAAAGATTCAAGAATTATAGCAAATAATACTAATCGATATCATTCAATTTATGGGGCAACTACAAATATTTATGGTCGAAAAAACTACTCTTCATCAGGATCATACGATTATTTTGACGAAACAAAAATCAAACAAGTAATAAAGTTTGATGTTGTTAGTGTTGACTCTACTTATCAAACTTATGCAAAAGGCAAAATTGGAATTACAGAAAATTTTATGCTTAGCCCTAATTTTGGTTTTACCGGTGAAGTTTTACTTCTTGCAAACGAACAATTTCTTGTTTTCAATGGATCAACAAAAATTTCTCATGAATGCCAGAATTTATCAAGGTATTGGGTAAACTTTAAGTCTTCTATAAATCCAAATGAAATATACATTCCTATTGGAGATTCGCTTAAAGAGATTAATAACAATAAAATTTATACAGGATTTTATATAACAAATGATTCTACGCATATTTATCCTGCATTTTTAACAAAACGTAAAAACTATAGTGATATTGCAATTTTTAATGCAAAAGGATTTTTAACATTTGACAAAACTGATAGCAAATACAAAATATCAAGCAAAGAAAAATTAGTAGAGTTTAATCTTCCAGGCGACTATATAAGTATTCACCGTTCTGCATGCAATTTATATGGAGAGGGCAAACTTAATTTAGGAGTTGATTTTGGTCAAGCATCCATTTCTTCTGTAGGTAATATCAACGAAGATCTAGTTAAATCTGATGTATATATGGATTTATTATTGAGTTTAGATTTCTTTATTGATGGTAAATGTATGGAGCTGTTTACAAAAGATTTAAATTCTTATAGCGGTTTAGAAGCAATAGATTTATCAAGAAAAGTTTTTGAAAAAGGGATTGCTGAAATTCTTGGTCGCGAAAAAGCTAACGATCTTATTTCTGAATATAGCTTAGGTAAATTTAAAAAAATGCCTAAAGAACTTGAGCATACAATAATGTTTACCGATTTAAAATTGAATTGGAATACTAAAACAAAATCATACATAGCCGACACACTTCTTGGTGTTGGTAGTATTGGAAAAGAATATGTAAACAAAATAATTCCAGGCTATTTTGAAATTATTAAAAAACGAAGTGGCGATATGTTTTCTTTATATTTCGAATTAAATGAAAACGTTTGGTATTACTTCGCATATGCCCGAGGTATTATGCAAGTTGTTTCGAGTAATGAAGAATTTAATACCGTTATAAAAACTTTAAAACCAGATCAACGAAAGGTGGATGCAGACAAAGGGCAAAAGCCATATTCGTACTATCCTGCAGCACCTACTGTAAAAAATAAATTCTTAAAAAGAATGCGTGCTTTAAAAGAAAATGAAGTAATAAACGACCAAGAAGAAACTGAAGGTGAAAATAAAAATAAAGAAGAAGGTCAATAAATTTTATTAATGTTAGAAATTTAAATTTGTTTTATAATTTTTAAGAATAAAAAACCATTTATTCTGTAAGAATATATTTTATTTATTTTTACTTATGTTATATTAATCGGTTGCGATAAAAAAGAAGTAACAAGTAACGCATTAAATAGCGCATCAAATAATTTAGGCGGAAATACCCTTTAGTTTAACACTAACACAAGAACTAAAGGCACTACGCTCTGGGGTTTTCTAATCCAAATTAGACAGTTCTGTTAAATATAGTATAGAAATAACTTCTTTATTTAAAACTCTTAGTAACAAATTACCAAAAAAAGTTTTTATAAAGTGTTGGTTTATTTTGTTGACGACTTTGAATTTTCAATTGAGTATGCTAAACTTTTCGTTATAACATTGCTCTAAACGATTTGCAACTTCATTTGCAGTGATTCTTCTAATGCACTCGCAGTTTAATGTTTTTCTACACTTTTCACAACTTTTATCAAGAACAAAATAAGAAGCTTTTTTACCAATTGGTGCCCACCTCTGTGGAAATATCGGTTTCATCGGAGCATAAAGTCCCATTGCATATTTCCCTATAGCCGAAGCAATATGAAGAGGTCCTGTACTGCATGCAACAATTCCATCAGCATGGTAAATTAAACTTATATATTGGTTTAATGTTAGCTTACCGGTTACATCAAATATATTATTATTATAAATTTTAAGCAATTGTTCCATTTGAGCAGCTTCTTCATCGGTTCCTGCAACAATAATATTAAATTTTTCAGGATTTAATATTCTAATTAATTCAGAATATCTATCTAACCCCCATTCCCTTGCACTTCCTTTTGATTTTGGATGAAGTATAATGTTAAATTTCTTATTATCAATAATTGAGTGCATATTATTTTCTAACACTTCAAATCTTGAAAACCCATAAAAATCTGGAATCTCAGTTAACTTCGGAACATTAAAATTATTTACTAAAGGCTCTGCTAGCATTAAATTTAACTGGGCTTCATGTAAATCAGATTTCTTTCTACTAAGTGTTACGGGTTTATTTAAATAGAACCAATGATATAATCTTCGACTGGTTCCTATTCTGATTGGAATTTTAACAAAACATGCAAGCTTAGCAATTTTTGCATTGGGATATACATGGATTATAATATCAGCATTATAGTTTGAAAATACTTTTTTTTGCCTAGAGAATGACTGTTCACTAATTTTATCCCAATCAGCAAACTCGTCAATATTTATACATGCACTTATTATTGGTTTCGTATATTTACTTCCAAGAAAAATAATAATGCAATCAGGAAATATACTTTTCAAATAACCAGCTAAAGGTAGGGTAAGTACAACGTCACCGATTTTATCTGTCCGGCTTATTATAATTCGCTTCAAAACGCTAAAATATTATTTAACTAAAAGAATTGCACCAGATTTCTTATATCCTTTAACATCAGGCGATGTAATATGATAAAAATAAGTTCCACAAGGAAGTTGAACGCCAGCAGACGTCCGCCCATCCCATTGTAATCTTTTTGCAGTTTGTGTATAAACAATCGCTCCCCAGCGATTAAAAACATCTAATTCAAATTCATTCACACCATTTGATTTTACGATAAAAATATCATTTTGCCCATCTCCATTTGGCGAAAAAACATTAGGTGCTTCTAGAATATCATTAACTTGAATAGTGTCTGAAACAGTATCCTGACAACCGAAGCCTGCTTGAATAATTAAACTTACAATAAAACTTCCAAAAGTTGGAAAAGTATTAATTGCAATACTATCACCCAAATTAAATGATGATTGATTAAAATTCCAAAAATATTTATAAGGCAACGTATCTCTATTTAACACCGTGCCATGAAAATATAAAATATAGGAAGGAAGAAACATTGTATCTGTATAACTAAAAGCAGCCGTTGGAAATTTACGCACAAAAATATAATTTGTTTTCACTTTTGTTTGTGTTGCAATTGATCCTGATGCGGTTAACGAAACTGAATAAATTCCTGAAATTAAATAAGTGTGAACTGGATTTTTAATAGAATCGACTCCACCATCTCCAAAATTCCAATGCCAGTTTTTTACAGTATCACTAACAGATAAATCAGTAAAAGATATTGATCCACCTTCGCAAATAACAGTAGTATCTGATTCAAAATTTACTTCAATTTGTGCAAATAAAGTATTTGAAACAGTAAAAAACAAAAACGATAATATTATTAAGTGTTTAATCATTAAACTATATCTGCAAAAATATAAAATTTGCTTAGGCTTATTTCTTTTATTTTAAATGTTTTTAGTTAATTTTTTAACAATTTTAAAGTTATAAAAAAATTCTTTAGCAATAACCCTTATCACTGTATATGAAGGTATAGCAAGTATCATCCCAGGAATTCCAGCTAAAGTACCTGCTGACAAAATAACAAGAAAAACTTCCAAAGGATGAGCTTTTACGCTGTTTGAAAAGATAAAAGGTTGTACTAAAGTTGCATCTAGGATATTAATAATAACATATACTATAAACATCCATTCTAAAAGTGGAAGAACCTCTGAATAAAAATTAGCATCAACATTAGTTAATATTCCTATTAGCATTCCAAATAAAATTGAAAGTATTGGACCTACATAAGGAACAATATTAAATAATCCACCAACTAAACCTAAAACCAATGCATGTTCAAACCCTAAACCAAGTATTGTCATGCCTAAGGTTGTGAGAACAAACACAACAAACATGTCGAAAATTATTCCTAAAAAATATCTTAATAAAAGTTTTTTAATAGAAAGTATAGCATGCTTTACTTCCGATTCATATTCAACAGTTGCAAAGGCTAAGAAAAGTTTAATAAATAATCTGTCGTCCAATAAAAAGAAAAAAGTAATAAAAGTAATTGCAAAAAAAGCGACTAAAATACTTCCCAAAGTACTTGCAATAGAACTAAAAAAAACAGAAAAATCGGAAAAATTCACTATTCCCATTATCTTATTTACAACCTCATCGGTTAAGCTTTTTTCTTTATTGGTATAAATATTTAAATCTGATAACACCTTAGTTACCTGCTGAATCGGCTGGTCAAGATTAGCAACAATTTTATTTGGATCTATAGATGATATTTGCTGAGCTTCTGAAGCAATAAGTGGTATCATTAATCTGAAAAACAAAATCACAACAGCCCAAAAAGCTACCAAAGTAATAATTGCACTAATAAACTTTGGCAAAACAAATTTTTTGATTCTAATTTTATTCAGCAACCTCGTTAAAGGCTGTAAAATTAGCGACAAAACAAGACCTATTAATATGTATGCTATTATATTACCAAGAAACCAAACACACAAACCAACAACAATTATTATTGAAGCAAATAAAAAATATTTGGTTTTCTTATTCATTGCAGGGTAAAAGTAGCCATTTTAGTAAAATAAAAAAACAAATCTTTTTTAAAATGTAATTCCAGCAACTAAATGAATGTTTTCACGCTGAGGATTAAAAACTAATTTACAATAAAAAGGAACTGAATATTCATCAGAGATTTTACAATCCTTTTTTACAGTAAATCCAATATTTACAATACCAGGCCCATTTCCATACCAACCTTTATCTGGTGTAAACCCAGCAAAAAATTCAATTGGTAATTTTTTTGTTAATGAATATGATAATTCAAAATATGAAGAATGTAAAGTATCAAGACCATAAAAATTATAAGAAATTAATAATTTCAAAGGAACTCTTTCTGATAGTTTAAATTCGGTATCAAAACTAAAATCATGGCCTGTTTCACTTGAAGAATAATTAAAATAATTATTTTTTAAAGTGTCCATATTCAAATAAAAATAATCCCAGCAGGTAAATTTCAATTTCCAAACTTCATAACTTGCAAACAAGTCTGCTTCTTGTAGATTTAAGGATGCAAAACTTGCCGAGCCCCATGCCCCTACTGTAAAATTCTTATACGAGATATCTAATCCAGGTTGAATTGCAGGGGAATTACCGAAATCGGAGCCTCGCCAAACGTATCTGCTAACCAAATCGGCATAAACACTGTTATCCCAATTTGATTTTGTAGTATCTGCTTGTTGAGCATTAACAAAAAGACCAAAATAAATACAGATTATTAGAATTACTATTTTCTTCATAATAGAATTTTAAATTTATACTGAAATAAATAGGTTATCGTTACATTTACAATGAAAAAACCTCTGAAATTAAAAAAATGGGTTAGTTCTTTTCTCTTTTCCTATTGTAGTGGCATAGCCATGTCCAGCATAAACTTTTGTATCGTCATCTAAGCAAAGTAATTTTTTTTGAATACCTGTTACCAACAAACTCATATCTCCCATATATAAATCAGTGCGACCAATACTTCCTTCAAACAAAATATCACCAGTTAATAAAAGTTTATCTTCCTTAATAAATAGAGCTATTCCACAAGGGCTATGACCTGGTACATGTATTACTTTTATTATATTATTACCTAACATTATTTCATCATCATGCTTTAATTCCCGCTCAGGTAAAGGAGGCATTTCAAAATCGAAATCAAATAACTGAGCCTGCATTTTAACATCCATATGTTCAAACAACAACTTATAGTCTGCATGTCCGGAAACTGTTATATTGTATTTCTTTGCAACTTGCGCACATCCTAAAACATGATCGAAATGAAAATGAGTTATAACTATACCAATAGGATTAAGTTTATATTCTTCAATAAAACCAAAAAGTTTTAAATATTCATCTTCGGTATAACATCCTGGATCAACAATAATACAATCATTATTCTCTGCATAAAGCACGAATGTATTAACCTGAATCGGATTAAAAATAAATTCTTTAATTTTTATCATTTGTTTATCGATTTTCCTTGAAGTAAAGGCACAAATTGAAAATTTCCATGTTCAGTTACCTCAAAATTATTTTCATCTTTTTTTATTAGCAATATCATTTTCTGAGCCTTGTCGCCAACCGGAATTACCATTCTTCCTCCAATTTTTAATTGTTGTTTTAACGGTTCTGGAATATATGGCGCTCCTGCAGTAATTATTATTTTATCAAATGGACTATACATTGGTTGCCCCAAGTAGCCATCTCCATAAAATAATTGTGGACGATAATTTAATTTTGTAAGCAATATTTGTGTTACATCAAATAACTCTTTCTGTCTTTCAATTGAAAAAACCTTTGCCCCCATTTCTATTAGAATAGCAGTCTGATATCCACTTCCTGTACCTATTTCAAGAACTTTATCACCTTGATTTATTTCTAGTAAATGTGTTTGAAATGCTACAGTGAAAGGTTGAGAAATTGTTTGACCTGATGCAATTGGTAATGCCTGATCTTTATATGCCAGTTTTTCGAGCCCCTTTGCCATAAATAAATGTCTGGGAACTCTCATAAAAGCATCCATTAACTCAATTGAAAACAAGTTTCGTGCAGTTAATTCCTGTACTAATTTCCTTCTCAAACCTTTATGTACGTACGAGTCTTCCATTATTAAAAATATTCAAATGCAAAAATAGCTTTATCAAACTTAAAATGTTAATAAAATGAAAACAAAAATAAAACGACAGCATTAAATTGATATAATTTTGCACAAACACAAGTAAATGCAAAGAATAGGAATAGTTGGGGTTGGGCATTTTGGCAAGTTTCATGTAAAAGAATTAAAAAAATTACATGAATTTGATCTTGTTGGATTTTATGATATAAATCCCGAAACTTCTAAAAATATCTGTTCCGAATTTGATATTCCATCATTTTCTTCATACGAAGCTCTTTTAAATGAAATAGATATAATTGACATTACTGTTCCTACATCTTTACATTTTGAATGTGCTACTGAAGCAATAAAAAAACAAAAACATGTTTTTATTGAAAAACCTGTTACTATTACTGTAGAAGATGCTGAAAATCTTATAAAACTAGCCGAAGAAGCTTCTGTAAAAGTACAAGTTGGTCATATTGAGCGATTTAACCCGGCATTTAAAGCTGCACTTCCATTAATTTTTAATCCTAATTATATAGAGATTCAGAGATTGCAAACAATGAATGACTATGCTTATGATGAATCTATAGTTTTAAAATTAATGATACATGACATTGATATTGTATTAAGTACAGTTAATTCAAATATTAAAAAAGTTAATGCAACTGGATTAAAATTAATTAATGGTATAACTAGCATTGCAAATGCCCGACTAGAATTCGATAATGGATGTGTTGCAAACATTACTTCTAGTTTAATTTCTCCGAAAAATGTAATAGAATATAAAATCTATCAGAAAGAAAAATTTATTTTTATTGATTTCTTAAATAGAAAAGCTGAAGTTGCAATATTTAAAGAAGATATTTCAAGCAAAGAGCAAATATTAAAAGAAATTCATTTCGAAAATCCCGAAAAATCACATTCTAATTCTTTAAGAGAAGAATTTATTTCATTTTTTAATTGCATTAACAATAATCACAAACCATCTGTAACACTTGACGATGGCTTTAAAGCATTACGTGTAGCAAATGAAATTATTGAAAAAATTAAACTTTCTAATGATTATTAATTTCTGATACAATAAATTTGTGTCCTTTTCGTTTAACGAATGTTTATTGTATCATGGCAAAAATAAAAATCACTTTTCTTTTAATTTCAGTAGCCCTAATATTCTTTTCTAGTTGTAAGAAATTCAATAAAGAAGAGCCCATTCCATTATATATAAAAATACCGAAATGCACTCTAAATTGTGATAGTATTTTACAAGGAAGCACAATAAGCAACATTACTGATATATGGGTTAACATTAATGGTAATCGCCAAGGAACTTATGAACTGCCAGTAAATTTCCCTGTAATTAGCTCAGGTAATTCAAAAATAACTTTTAGAGCTGGCATTAAAGCTAACGGCATTGCTGCAAGCAGGGTAATTTATCCGTTTTATAATACCATTGATATTGATACTACATTAACACCTGAGACTCAATTAACATTTTCTCCGGTTTTTACCTATGTTCCTGATGCTGTATTTGGCTGGTTAGAAAACTTTCAGGGCAATGGCTTTTCCCTTGAAAGAACTTCAAATAGTGACACATTATTATACACTGGAATTGACAGCATCAACCCACTTAAAAGATATGGTGTTTTTTATATAGATGCAATAAGACAAAAATTTCAGTACAAATCAACAGAGAGTATTCATATTCCATCAAACGGTACAGCAGTTTTTCTTGAATTAGATTATCAATGTAATCATCCATTTTTTGTTGGTGTTTATAAAAACACAACTATACAAAGTATTGCTTCAAATATTATTTACCTGAATCCACACCCAAATTCTTTTAATCATATTTATATTGATTTATCATATTATATTTCACAGAATAATGATGCTATTGACTACAACATATTTTTTGGTTCATCACTAGATTCTGGATCGGGATATACAAAAGGAGAAGTTAAAATTGATAATATTAAGCTAATTCACTTTTAATGAATAAACGTTTACAAACTTCAAAATATATTATTTCCGATTTTATTGCTGGAAGCATAAGTTGGGGTTTGTTTTATATTCTAAGAAAAATTCTTATCGAGTCAGCTTTTTTTGGTTACCAAATTGAAATAATTTATGACAGACAATTTTATCTAGGACTTATTGTAATCCCTTTTTTCTGGATATTTTTAAACTACCTCTCAGGTTACTATAAAGACATTTACCGAAAATCGCGATTAAAAGAATTAGGACAAACAATTACAGTTTCAATAATCGGCGTTATTATTATTTTCTTTGTTATAATTTTAGACGATTATGTTTTTTCGTATAAAAATTACTACCGCTCAATTCTAATGCTTTTAGGGCTTCAGTTTATTATTACATATATTCCACGATTAATTTTAACAACGCGCATAGTACACAAAATTCAAAACAGAATATTTGGGTTTAACACTTTGCTTATTGGAAGTAACAGAAAAGCTTTAGAATTATATGAAGAAATGGAGGCTGAACAGAAATCGGCAGGAAATAAATTTATAGGATTTGTTAGTGTTACCGAAAAATCGAAATATTTATTAGACAAAAACCTGAAGTTCTTAGGTAACGTAAACGACCTTTCTTTAATTATCGACAATAATAAAATTGAAGAAGTAATTATTGCAATTGAAACATCAGAACACGACCAGATAAATTCAATAATTAACAAAATAGATAACAAAAATCTAGTCGTAAAAGTTATACCTACATTATATGATATTCTTACAGGTAGTGTTAGAATGTCTTCACTATATTCTGCACCATTAATTCAAATTTCACGTGACTTAATGCCAGAATGGCAATTAAATGTAAAAAGATTACTCGATATTTTATTGTCTATAATTGCAATCATTATACTATTACCAGCTTATATATTTTTAATAATTGGAGTAAAATTATCTTCACCTGGCCCTATTTTATATACTCACGAAAGAATTGGAAGATATGGAAAACCATTTAAAATATATAAATTTAGGTCAATGTTTATAAATGCAGAAAGCAATGGCCCCGCCCTTTCTAGCGATAATGACAGCCGAATTACAAAGTTCGGAAAGTTTATGCGTAAAATTCGCCTCGATGAAGTTCCTCAATTTTTTAATGTAATTAAAGGCGATATGGCATTAGTTGGACCACGTCCCGAACGCCAGTATTTTATTGACCAGATAATAAAAGAAGCACCACATTATTCACATCTTCAAAAAGTAAGACCAGGCATAACCTCATGGGGACAAGTTAAATTTGGCTATGCCGAAAATGTTGAAGAAATGATTGAAAGACTTAAGTACGATCTAATATATATTGAAAACATGTCGCTGTATATCGACTTTAAAATTATGATTTATACAGTAAAAATAATTTTACAGCGTAGGGGAAAATAAAACTCTAATTCTATTAAGCTTTCATTAAAATTCATCTGCTATGGAAAGCGAAATTGCTTAAAAGTCTTTCTTATTAAGATTTTTTGTACTTTCGTAATCTTAACCTAAATATTAGTTACAATGAATCATCCTAAAAAAATTGCCGTTATACTTTCTGGATGCGGTGTTTATGATGGTGCTGAAATTCACGAAGCAACCCTAACCCTTTTAGCTATAAAAAAACAAGGTGCCGAATATGAAATATTTGCCCCTGATATCGAACAACACCATGTAATTAATCACTATACTGGTAAAGAAATGGGTGAAAAACGAAATGTATTAGTTGAATCTGCACGTATTGCACGTGGAAAAATAAAACCATTACAAAATTTTAAAGCATCTGATTTTGATGGATTAGTATTTCCCGGAGGATTTGGTGCTGCAAAAAACTTATCAGATTATGCTTTTAATGGTTCAGATGCAAAAGTAAATACAGAAGTTTCAAAAGCGATTATCGATATGGCAACTGCCAACAAGCCTATTGGCGCACTATGCATAGCACCAACACTTATATCAAAAGTTCTTGGAGATATAACTTTAACAATTGGCAACGACGAAAACTCGATCAGCAACATTACCAAAATGGGCTCAACACATATACAAACTAAGCAATGTGAAGTAGTTGTTGACAGTAAAAATAAAATCGTAACAAATCCTTGTTATATGTTAGAATCAAGTATTGTTCAAATTGCCGAAGGTGCAGAAAATGTAATAAAGGAAATGATTAAGATTATGTAATATTTTTATTGCCATCAAAATACTAAGACACAAAATTTCACGAAAACATCACTTTATTTTAACTTTAAGTACTTTAAACTTTAAGTACTTTAGGCACTTTTTTTATATATTTACATCTCAAAAAAACTAATAATTTAGAATGGCTGCCAACGAGAATACACCTTTGATGAAGCAATATAATAGCATCAAATCAAAATACCCTGATGCTATATTACTTTTCAGAGTTGGCGATTTTTACGAAACTTTTGGCGACGATGCAATAAAAGCATCAGGCATTTTAGGTATCACTCTAACAAGTCGCAATGCAGGCTATGCTTCCGAATCACCACTAGCTGGTTTTCCTTATCATGCATTAGATACGTATTTACCAAAATTAGTGAGAGCTGGACAAAGAGTTGCAATTTGTGACCAACTTGAAGATCCTAAACTTACAAAAAACATTGTAAAAAGAGGTGTTACAGAACTTGTAACTCCGGGCGTTACAACACACGATAACGTTCTTACACATCGCGAAAATAATTTTCTTGCTTGTATTCATATCGAAAAAAAGATTGCAGGAGTTGCATTTCTTGATATTTCTACCGGCGAATTTATGGCATCAGAAGGCTCTATCGAACAAGCTGAGAAACTATTACAAAGCTTTCAACCAAAAGAAGTGCTCTATGAAAGATCAAAACATCAAGAAATAAATGAGCTTTTTGGTAATAAATTTTATATTTATAAACTTGATGAATGGATGTTTCAAAAAGATGCTGCAAGCGATCGTTTGATGAAACATTTTGGAACAACTTCTTTAAAAGGCTTTGGAGTTCACGATTTAAGTACAGGAATTGTTGCTGCTGGTGCAATAATGCAATATCTTGATATCACGCAACACGATAAACTACAACACATCACAAGCCTTTCACGTATAGATCATGAAGAATTTGTTTGGTTAGATAAATTCACAGTCCGTAATCTCGAACTTTTTAGATCGGCCAATGAAAATGCTAAAACCCTTATAGATGTTATAGACCATACCTTAACACCAATGGGAACACGAATGCTTCGAAGATGGATTGCATTTCCATTAAAAGATTTAGAAGCAATAAATCATCGTCAAAATTCTGCTGAATATTTAATAAATAATCAGGAAACCAACTCTAATTTAATTTCTCACATTAAACAAGTTGGTGATTTGGAAAGATTGGTCTCAAAGGTTGCAGTAGCAAAGGTTACTCCAAGAGAAGTTGTTCAACTTAAAATTGCACTTAATGTTATAATACCTATTAAAGAAACCTGTAACATAAGTAATGAAACAAATCTTAAACATATTGCAGAACAATTAAACCCTTGCATTTCAATTCTTGAAAGAATATCAAAAGAAATAAAACCAGATCCCCCTGTTCAGATTTCAAAAGGAGATGTAATTTCTGAAGGAGTATCAAAAGAATTAGATGATTTAAGAGCTATTGCTCATCACGGCAAAGATTATTTATTTCAATTACAACAACGTGAAGCAGAAAGAACTCAGATTCCTTCACTTAAAATTAGCTTTAACAATGTTTTTGGTTATTATATTGAAGTAAGAAATACCCATAAGGATAAAGTACCTGCGGATTGGATAAGAAAACAAACTCTTGTAAGTGCCGAAAGATATATTACTGCTGAATTAAAAGAATATGAAGAAAAAATATTCGGAGCAGAAGAAAAAATTCTTCATCTAGAAACTACACTTTTTAATAACCTTGTTGCGTCAATAGCAGAATTTATTCAAACTCTTCAGCTAAATGCATCACTAATCGCACGCTTAGATTGTTTATTATCTTTTTCTAAACTTGCAACTGAAAATAATTATTGCAAACCTGAACTTAACAATTCTGATATTATTAATATTAAAGCTGGCCGACATCCTGTTATCGAGAAACAACTACCACCCGATCAGCCATATATTGCAAACGATGTTTTATTAGATTCTAACAACCAACAAATAATGATTATTACCGGACCAAATATGTCTGGTAAATCTGCTTTACTCAGACAAACTGCACTTATTGTTCTTCTTGCTCAAATTGGAAGTTATGTTCCTGCAGCCAATGCAAATATTGGGATTGTTGATAAAATATTTACACGCGTTGGTGCTTCTGATAACATTTCACAGGGAGAATCTACTTTCATGGTTGAGATGATTGAGACTGCAAGTATTTTAAATAACATTTCTACAAAAAGCCTTATACTACTTGACGAAATTGGTCGTGGTACGAGTACCTATGACGGGATTTCAATTGCTTGGGCTATATCTGAATATATACACGAACATTCACAAACAAGAGCTAAGACACTTTTTGCAACTCATTATCACGAGCTAAATGAAATGGCAAATTCTTTTAAAAGAATTAAAAACTTTCATGTAAGCGTTAAAGAAATTGGAAACAAAGTAATTTTTATGCGTACACTACAGCCAGGTGGTACAGAGCATAGTTTTGGTATTCACGTTGCCGAAATGGCCGGTATGCCAAAATCAGTTGTTAAAAGAAGTGCGGAAATTTTAAAAGATTTAGAAAAATCGCACAAGAAAAATTCACTTACAAAACCTGTAAGTGAAATTGCTGACCACAGAGAAGGATTGCAACTTTCATTCTTTCAGCTTGACGATCCAGTTCTAAAACAGATACGAGATGAGATAAAAAATCTTGACATAAATAATCTTACTCCTGTTGATGCGCTTAACAAATTAAACGAAATAAAAAGAATTACAGGAATTTAAATATGAAAACAAAGGATACATTTATTTCATTATTTATCCTATTCACTCTATTTTCTTGCGAAGGTCCGAAATATTTTTCTGTGACGGTTGTTGACAAACTAACCAAACATCCCATAGATAGCGTTCTTGTTAAGGTAATAGTTAAAGCCGGGAAAAAAGAAAAGTCTGCATATAACTTACAAGGTTATACCGATTCTGCTGGAAAATTTATACGAGATGAAATGATTGGCTATGGATTAAGCATGAGAAAATGGGATTTTTATATGGAATACGATAAAACAGGTTATCAACACAAATCAGAATTAAACAATACTGAGGGAACTGTTGAGTTGGAACATTAAAATTTCAATGCCCTTTTATAAACTTCAATTGTGTTTTTTGCAGTTAATTTAGCATCAACTATTGGTTTTGCATACTTATTTGTTCCAAATTCAGGAACCCATTTATTTATATATTTTTGATTTTTATCGAATTTCTGAGCCTGAAGCATAGGACTAAATATTCTGAAATATGGTGCTGCATCACATCCCGAACCAGCTGCCCATTGCCAGTTTCCAACATTTGAGGCTAAATCGTAATCTAGTAGTTTCTCAGCAAAATATGCTTCACCCCAACGCCAATCGATTAATAAATTTTTACATAAAAAACTTGCAGTTACCATTCTTACACGATTATGCATAAATCCCGTTTTGTTTAATTCACGCATTCCTGCATCTACTAATGCATAACCAGTTTTCCCAATGCACCATTTTTCAAATTCTTGCTCGTTGTTTCGCCACTCAATTCTATCGTATGCAGGTTTAAATGATTTATATGCAGATTGTGGAAAATGATAAATTATCATCATAAAAAATTCACGCCATATTAATTCATTTAACCACACAATGCTTAACTCAACAGCCATCCTTACCAATTCTCTTATACTAACTGTACCAAACCTTAAATGAAGCCCTAGTTTAGAAGTATTATATTCGGGAAAATTTCGAGTAAATTCATAATTCTTTACAATTACTTCATCTAAATAACTAGTTGGCATTTCGAGATTAGATTTTATAAAACCTAATTCTGTTAAAGATATTAGTGATTTATTTTCAGAAATATAAAAATTATTAAAATATTTTTTAGTTTGAATGGTGTTACAACAATTTTCATTATACTTTAGTTTCCATTGCTTCATGTATGGGGTAAATATAGTATATGGCTTACCATCTGACTTTAAAATATCTCCTTTCTCAAATATTACCTGATCTTTATAAGAAAGAAACTCAATTCCCTGTATATTTAAAAAAGCAGATACTTCATTATCTCTTGTTATTGCATAAGGTTCATAATCGTTATTTGCATAAACTTTTTTTACACAATAATTATTAATTATGTATTTAAATGCTTCTATCGGATTACTATAAATAGATATTATTGTAGAACTATATTTTTTAAGTTCAACGTTTAAACATTCTATCTGACTATGAATAAAACTAACCCTTGCATCATTTTTATCTGATAATTTTTCTAAAATATTTTTATCAAAAATAAAAATCGGCAATACTTTTAAACCACTTTTTAAAGCATGAAATAATCCGGAATTATCATATAAACGTAAATCTCTTCTAAACCAGAATATAGCTACATTCTCTTTTTGATTATTCATAAATTAAATCATACATACACCATTTTCTTCGCATCTAACTCACTTTCACCATCCCACCTATAAGCAGACAAATAACCACCCTTTGCTGCACCAAAATCTAAACAACATGCATTATTTCTTAATAAATATGGTAATGATTGAAACCAATAATGACCAAAAAATATTGGTCTTTCTGTTTCTTCATATGACTTAAAGTCGGGAAATAATTCTGGTGTAACTGTTACATCAGGATATTTTATTGGTTTATTTGTAATTATACTTTGAGTTAATGGCTTATAATAAATATTCTGCCACCATTTTACTCTTAGCTTAACTGGTTTTTCAATTTTACCATTAATGAATAACGACATCTTTTTACCTTCAACAGTTTCATTAATTGCACGTTTTAACTTCCTTTCTTTCTTTGGTTTTTCGCCATTAAAAGATAAAAATAACTCATTCAAATTTTTATATTTTGCAAGTTGTTCAATATTTTCTTCAGACCAACAAGCATGAACTGCTCTGAATTTGATGTTTTTAATATAAAGAGGCAAACACATTAACCATTCAGCATAAACACTTAATTCATCAATATTTTTTGAAAATTCTGAAAGCAAAGTTTCATAATCGGGCAATAAAGGAGATTTTGGAGACGTAAAAGCACTACTTCCGTGCTTAAAAAAATACCATGCTAAAAAATATTCGTGATTACCTAAAATAATGAATGCAGATTTATTCATCCACATTTCGTATAATATTTTTAAAGTCTGAATATTATCATTTCCTACATTTATAAAATCACCCAATACAACCAATTGTCTATTATCTGGATGCTTCCAACCCGTTTCGGTATTTACATACCCTAGCTTTCCTAATAAAATCAGTAACTTTCTACTATTAGCGTGAATATCACCTACAAAATCTAATTTTTCTCTGCCGCTTAACTCCATCTTTTATTTTGAAAATACTTTAATCTAAAATTTAATGACTTTGTCATTCTGTCCGCCACGGCGGAGAAACGAAGAATCAGGTTTCGAGATAATTAGATACTTCACTTTGTTCAGTATGACAAAAGGGAAATTAAAATAGTATATTATTCACAAAAATAATATACCTATGAGCAAATATAAAAAACATCAGTTTAAATAATCATACTCAAACAAAAAGGTTATAAACCGTTATGTAAACAGGTGCATATTGATAGAAATCATATTGTTTGATTAAGCCAAAAAGTTATATTTGTAAAAAAATAAAAACTTTTAAAAATGAATGTTCAAGAATTAAAAGCATCGCATAAACTACTGAAAGAGTTCAAATATGACATTACTCCTGTTCAAAAAGGTTATGCTGACAAAATTTTATATTTAAATCTATCCAACAACGATATAAAAATAAAAGACGTTCCTCAGGAAATGAAAGATAAATTTACTGGTGGAAGAGGATACGGTTTAAAACTTTTATGGGATGCTACAAAACCAGATACAAAATGGGATGATCCTGAAAATGAAATAATTATAAACACTGGTCCTATTTGTGGTATTACCCAATATTCAGGAACAGGAAAATCTTTAGTTGTTTGTATTTCTCCACAAACTGATATCCCAATAGATAGCAATGTTGGTGGATATTTTGGTCCTTTTCTTAAAATTGCTGGTTTCGATTCAATGGAAATTCAGGGTAAAGCAGACCGTGATGTAATTATTTTTATTGATGCTGTTAATGGAAAAGTTGAAGTATTAGATGCACCTTTAGAAGCATTAGATAGTCATGTTTTAGGCGAACAACTTCACGAAATGTACGCTAACGACGAAAGAGATATGAAAAACGTTGCAGTTGTATCAGCAGGTACTGCAGCCGATCATTCGCTTATTGGTATGCTTAATTTTACGTTTTTTGATATGAAACGTAAAAAAGTTAGATTGAAACAAGCAGGTCGTGGTGGTATTGGAACTGTATTCAGAGATAAAAGAATTAAAGCAATAGTTTGTAAAGTTGCTGGCGTTACAGGCAATTTAAATAATGTTGTTGACCTAGCTCCGATTATGGAACGCGGTAAAATCTTCAATAAAGAGATGCGCGAACTTGACGATTCACAATGCCAAATGCGTAAAATTGGAACAGCACATCTTACTCATATTATGAATGACTACGATTTGTTTCCAACAAATAACTTTAAATACGGAAGTCATAAAGATGCCATAAATGTTCATGCTGATGTTTATAAAGCCCGTTTCACTCAAAACGTCCCTGACGGTTGTTGGATTGGCTGTAATATGTCATGTGCAAAAGGTGTAGATAACTATAAACTACGCACTGGACCATACAAAGATGATTTGGTAATTGTTGACGGACCAGAATATGAAACTGCTGCATCATTAGGTTCTTGCGCAGGAATTTTTGATCCTGACTTTACTATCGAAGCTAATTTTTATTGTGATACATATGGCATTTGCACTATCAGCTGGGGTACAATTCTTGGTTTTGTGATGGAATGTTATGAGAATGGTATTTTAAATGATGAACGTACAGGTGGTTTAAAACTAAACTTTGGAAACTCCGAAAATGCAATGAAATTACTTCACCAATGCTCAAAAGGCGAAGGTTTTGGTAAAATCGCAGGAATGGGTGTTCGCTGGATGAAAAATTATTTTATTGAAAAAGGATGGGGCGATCCTCAATTCCTTTTTGATATTGCAATGGAAAATAAAGGGCTTGAATATTCACAATATGTTTCAAAAGAATCGTTAGCTCAGCAAGGTGGTTACGCAATGACTAACAAAGGACCACAACACGATGAAGCATGGCTAATTTTTATGGATATGGTAAATAACCAGATTCCAACTTTTGAGAAAAAAGCAGAAGCATTATATTATTTCCCAATGTTCCGCACATGGTTTGGATTAAACGGATTATGCAAACTCCCATGGAACGATGTAGAGCCTGCAAATAACCACGAACAGGCCGAACCAGGAAAAGTTGTAGAACATGTTGACAATTATGTAACAATATTCAAAGCAGTAACCGGAATAGAGGTCGATAAAGATTCTATTATTGTACAATCTGAAAGAGTATATCAGTTCCAAAGAATTTTTAATATTCGCAGAGGATATGGCTTACGCAAACATGATGCACAACCATACCGTGCTGCAGGTCCAGTTACAGAGGAAGAATACGAATCAAGAGCAGAGCGTTATGACAAACAAATGAAAGAAAAAATTGGTATTGATCCAACTGGAAAATTAACAAAAGAAAAAGTAGCTATTACAAGAACATTCCGAGAAGACCAATATGAAAAACTTTTAGATGCTGTTTATTTCCGTCGTGGATGGACACCAAATGGAATTCCTACAATTGAACGCTTAAAATCAATTGGAATGGATTTACCAGAACTGTTAGAAATTGTTACACCTTTGCAATAACCTAAATTACTTTATATATAATAAAAGCCATACAAGTTTTGTATGGCTTTTATATTTTTACACAATCACATTACTCCCAGTTTCCACGAAACAATATTTAAATAAAAAAAGGTTCGTGAAGACACGAACCTTGGAGGATAAATTAGTCCATTAAAATAGGTTCTTCGCTATGCTCTGAATGACAATATAATTAATGTGCATCCATCCAATTAATACCCGTTCCAATCTCAACAAGTAAAGGAACTGATAGATTAATTGCATTTTCCATTTCGTACTTAACGATTGTTTTTACAGCCTCAATTTCATTTTGCGCTACTTCAAAATCCAATTCATCATGAACCTGTAACAACATTCTTGAGCAAAGTTGTTTTTCCTGAAATGCTTTATAAACTTTTATCATTGCAATTTTAATAATATCAGCAGCTGAGCCTTGTATTGGAGCATTAATAGCATTACGCTCTGCCATTCCACGCTCCATTCCATTTTTAGAATTTATATCCGATAACATTCTTCGTCGTCCATATAAAGTTTCTACGTAACCATTTGTTCTGGCTATTGAAATACATTCTTCCATATATGCTTTTACGCGTGGGTAAGTTTCAAAATACTGATCGATCAATTGTTTTGCATCAGTACGGGAAATATTTAACCGTTGCGAAAGCCCGAATGCAGATATTCCATAAATAATTCCAAAGTTTGCAGTTTTTGCACGTGAACGTTGTTCGCGTGTTACATCAGCATTTGATATTTTATAAATTTTTGCAGCTGTTGCTGTATGAATATCTTCATTTTGCACAAATGCCTCCATCATAGCAGCATCCTGACTTAGATGTGCCATTAACCTCAACTCAATTTGCGAATAATCGGCAGAAAGAAATACAAAATCTTTTTGCCCTGGAATAAATGCTTTACGAATTTCCCTTCCTCTTAATTCTTTTATAGGAATATTTTGCAAATTGGGATTATTAGAACTTAGCCTCCCTGTTGCAGTCACTGCCTGATTAAACGAAGTATGTAAACGACGTGTTCTATGGTTAATTAATAATGGTAATGCATCAACATAAGTACTTAATAATTTTTGAACCGAACGATATTCAAGTATTTTGTTAATTATTTCATGCTTGCCTGCATATTTAACTAATTCTTCTTCGCCAGTTGCATATTGTTTAGTTTTAGTCATTTTAGCATCGGCAGATATTTTCATTTTATCGAAAAGAATTTCTCCAAGTTGTTTTGGAGAATTAATATTAAAAACTGAACCAGCTAAAGTATAAATTTCACTTTCGAATTTTTGCAGTTCACCTTTTAATATTACCGAATAATCTTTAAGAACTTTTTCGTCAACCTTAACACCAGTTTTTTCAATTGCAGCAAGTACATGAATTAACGGCATTTCCATATCTATAAACAAAGTATACAAACCCAATTCTTTTAATTTAGGTTCAAATATTTCTTTAAGTTGTAATGTTACATCTGCATCTTCGCCTGAATATTCTTTAATTTTTTCAACATCAACTAAACGCATATTTAACTGATTTACCCCTTTCTTTCCTATCAAATCTTCGATTGGAACTGGCAAGTAATTTAAATATGTTCTGGCAAGAAAATCCATATTATGCCTTAAGTCGGGTTGCATAAGGTAATGCGCAATCATTGTGTCGAATAGTTTTCCTTTAACGACAATATTATAAGTACTCAAAACTAAAATATCGTACTTTATGTTCTGACCGATTTTCTCAATTGAGATATTTTCTAAAATATTTCTGAATTTATCTAATCGTAATATTGCTTCCTCGCGATTATGAGAAAAAGGGACATAATATGCTTCATGAGGTTTTACCGAAAAAGCGATTCCAACCAAATCACTTTGCAAAGGATCTAAACCTGTTGTTTCGGTATCAAAACAAAATGATTCAGATTTTTCGAGCATTAAAATTAATTCATCAATCTTTTCATTTGTATTTACTAAAAGATAATTATGATCAATATCTTTAATAGTTTTATAGTCTTTTTGCGGAATCTGATCGGGAACAGGCAAATCCCAAAGCGAAGGTTGCATTTTGTTTGGAATTCTAACAGGTGCTTCATTAACAGCCTCTCCTGAACCTGGTCGCATTCTTAAAATTCTTGCTGCTATATTATTAAATTCAAGTTCATCAAGCAAAGCAGTAAGTTTAGGAATATCAGGTTCACTATATTTCATTTCTTCATCATGAACTTTTATCGGAACTTCGGTACATATTGTTGCAAGTTCTTTTGACAACAATACCTGTTCAACGTGAGTTTGTAGTGTTTCCTTAACTTTCCCTTGAAGCTTGCTCACATTATGCAAAATAGCTTCAATACTTCCATATTCTTTAATAAGTTTTTTGGCAGTTTTTTCTCCAATTCCTGGAGCACCAGGGATATTATCAGATGCATCACCCCATAATCCCAAAATATCAATTACCTGACTTGGATAATCAACTTCAAAATTCTTTTTAACCTCATCTATTCCCCATATTTCAACACCACTTCCAGAACGACTGGGTTTATACATAAAAACATTTGAAGTAACTAACTGACAAAAATCTTTGTCAGGAGTCATCATATAAGTTACAAATTCTTGTTCCGAAGCTTGTTTTGCTAGAGTCCCAATAACATCATCAGCCTCAAAACCTGGAACTTCATATATAGGGATATTTAATGCATCCAATAAGCTCTTTATATATGGTATAGATAATTTAATGTCCTCAGGTGTGGCATCACGATTAGCTTTATAAGCTGGAAATTTATCATGCCTAAATGTTTTTGCGCCAGAATCAAAAGCAACTGCTATATGTGTAGGTTTTTCTTTTTGAATTATTTCAATCAAGGAATTTAAAAATCCAAAAATTGCCGAGGTATTTAAACCCTTTGAAGTAATTCGTGGATTTTTAATAAAAGCATAATACGATCTAAAAATAAGAGCATAAGCATCTAGAAGAAAAAGTTTTTTCGACATAAAAGGATTTTTTGTAAAGATATAAAAAAGTGCCTAAAATACTTAAAGTTAAAAGTGCCTAAAGTTATCTCCTTAGGAGTCCCTTAGAGAAAAGGTCAATAGTTATTAATGAAAGTTTGAACCCTTAATCATTCTTAACCTTTATTCTGAGCTAGCCAAAAAGATATTTCAGATTCATGAAACTTAAATAACTTCTATTTTATGTTTTTTGCAAAAGAATTTACAAACCATTGCATTAATTATACTTAGAATAACATAAAGTAAAATTATTAATGGCATTGCTACGATTTTGAAAGCAACTATAAGTGCTATAACTAGAATTAAGAAAATATATCTAATTAGATTTTCTTTAAAAGCTAGATTTTTAAACTTAAGGGCAAACATTGGGATTGGACTAACCAAAAGAAAGCATTGAATAAAAATTAATGGTAATAAGAATTTAAGATTTAAAAAAATAAAAAAATATTTCATACTTCCTGTATAAGCCATAATCATGGGCAAAGAAGCTATTAAGATTGCATTTGCAGGAGTAGGCAATCCTATAAACGAAGAAGTTTGCCGAGTATCAACATTAAATTTTGCAAGTCTTAAAGCAGAAAATACAACAAGTAAAAATGGTGAAGCAAGAATTAAAATTTCGGTATTTGTAATTGTGTCAAATGAAATATCATTAATACAAAGCACTGATTTTATAAGGTTATATAGAATAAATGCAGGAGCTACACCAAAACTAATTACATCGGCCAATGAATCCAGTTCCTTACCTATATCAGAATAGGCTTTTAATAATCTTGCAAAAAAACCATCAAAGAAATCAAAAACAGCTGCAACTAAAATTAACAATGAAGCTAAAACAGGAAATCCTTCAACTGAGGCAACAATAGAAAGACATCCAGCCAATACATTAAGAGATGTAATAAAATTTGGTATATGCTTAATAGGGTTCATTTCTATATAATTATTTATTAAAAAGAATCTTTTAGAATTTTTAACTGCTTTTATAAATATTAATTAGATTATGCAATAATCCCAGCAAAAATAAGTTAATTTACAATGCTTTTACAATAGCTTAAAAATTATTATTTTTACATTTACAAGAAAAATCAATTTATGCCAAAGAATATTCTGATTATTATATCATTACTTGTTTTTGTTTCCAGTAGTTTTGCCCAGGCACCGAAATATAGTAACGAGTTTTTATCTGTAGGTGTTGGTGCGCGTTCTTTAGCAATGGCGAACTCATCTGTTGCTTCTGTAAACGACGTAACAGCTGGTTACTGGAATCCATCAGGACTTTTAAATCTTGAGCATAATCTAAATATGGGATTAATGCATGCTGAATATTTTGCTGGCATTGCTAAACTTGATTATGGTGCCGTTGCAATAAAAAATTCAGATTCTTCAGCAATTGGGTTTACATTAATTAGATTTGGTGTTGATGATATTCCAAATACCTTAGATTTAGTTGATAATAACGGGAATATAAATTACGATAAAATTTCGAGTTTTTCAATTGCCGATTATGCTTTTATGTTCAGTTATGCACGTAAGTCAACTATTCCTGGATTACGTTATGGTGCAAATGCAAAAATCATAAGAAGAGTTGCCGGAAAGTTTGCCTCTGCATGGGGTTTTGGTATTGACGCAAGTGCACAATACGATAAAGGAAAATGGACTTTTGGTGCAATGGCAAGAGATATTACTACAACTTTTAATGCATGGAAATTTAATACCTCAACTTTTGAAGAAGCATTTATTAAAACAGGTAATGAGATTCCAAAAAACGGATTAGAAATTACTATGCCTAAACTAATGCTTGGTGCAGCTTATCGTTTTCATATTTACAAGAAATTTGATGGCTTAGCAGAATTTAATAGCGATATGACATTTGATGGAAAACGTGATGTGCTCATAAAATCTGATCCTATCAGCATTGACCCTCATGTTGGGTTTGAGTTTTCATATAATAAATTAGTTTATCTAAGAATGGGAGTTGGAAATATCCAAAAAGTTCCAAATATTGATGGAAAAGAAGAAACTACTTTCCAGCCAAATATTGGAATTGGAATTCGCTACAAACGCTTCGGTTTAGATTACGCGTTAACTGATATTGGCGACCAATCAATAGCACTATACTCAAATGTTTTCTCGGTTTATTATAGTCTTGATAAAAAATAAGAGTATTTTACAGTTTCATTTTTTCAATTTAACCGTTACCAAAATTATTCCCGTAATTGTTAGCACACCACCCATAATTTGAATCCACAAAGGCCATAAGCCTAAAACAAAAAAAGCCATAAATAATATCAAAAAACTTTTTGATGATTGAATAATCATTGCTTTTGAAGCAGGAATATATTTTAATGCGAAATATTGCGAATAAGCACCAAAAAATGGACCAACTAAAGCGCCATACATAGCAAAAATCACAGCCTCCTGTGGAAAATTAAAAGTATCTTTTGAAAAGGATATGGCAATAAATGAAAAAGTCAACAAACCAATAACCCTTGTAATTGCAAGCAATTGCGGCTTTAATTCATTAATATATTTTTTGGCTATTATTACATTTAACGATAAACATAGTACAGATATTAAAACAAGTTCACTTCCAGTAACAAAAAGAGAATGAATATTTAAACTCCATTTAAAACTAATTAAAAAAGCACCGGTTATTGCTAATATTATTCCTATCCCCTCTTTTAAACTAAATCGTTCTTTAAGCAATAACATTCCTAACAACGTGACCAAAGCAGGCGATAAATTCACAAGAAATGAAACGATAGCAGGATTATCAACAAGTTTAATCGCCGTAAAAAAACAAGTAGTTGAAATAACTTCTAAAACAGCAAAAACAAGAAGCATTAAAAAAGCCTTAAAAGAAAACGTAAAGGTTTCTCTTACTTTTCCAGTAACGGTTAAATAAAATGAATTATAAAAAAGTCCAAAGCCATACCAAAGTATCCCAAATTGAAATACCGACACAAAAGTTAAAATATGCTTACTTGCAAAATATGTGTTTGTTGCAGTAAATGCAGCAAGCATTGCAAATAAATAACCTTTTGTTTGAGGGTTCTTAATCATATAACTTTTTCCTAGGTTCGTGTCTCACGAACCTTTAATTTACTAAATAACATTTTGTTTCGTGGGGACACGAAACAAGGAGAAAGAAAGATTGAACAAAAAACTATTTAAACATTTTATCAATTCTGTTCCTTATCTTTTCTGATTCTTCTTCACAGCCGGGTTTACCTAGCAAAGCAAACATATTACGTTTGTATTCCTCAACTCCTGGTTGGTCAAAAGGATTAACATCGAGCAAATAACCGCTTATTCCGCATGCCATTTCAAACATATAAATAAGTTGTCCGATGTAATTCTCATTTAATTTTGGAATCTCGATAAGAATATTTGGAACGCCACCATCAACATGTGCTAACAATGTGCCCAACTGAGCCATTTTATTAACATAGCTCAAAGGTTTGTAACTTATAAAATTTAATCCATCAGAGTCATCATTCTCATGAGGAATTGCTAGACTATTTCGAGGTTCTGAAACAGATAAAACTGTTTCAAAAAGATTTCTTTGTCCATCCTGAATATATTGTCCCATTGAATGTAAATCTGTAGTAAAATCGACACTTGCAGGAAATATACCTTTACCTTGCTTGCCTTCACTTTCGCCATAAAGTTGTTTCCACCACTCAGAAAAATTATGCATGCGTGGAGTAAAGTTCACCATAATTTCGATTGATTTCCCTTTATTTGACAAACAAAATCTTGCTGCGGCATATAATGCTGCAGGATTTTCTTCAAAAGGAACTTTTGCATTTGTAAGTTCCATCATATGTCGGGCACCCTTCATCATTGCATAGATATCGCCACCTGCAACCGCAATTGGAAATAATCCTACAGGAGTTAAAACTGAATATCTTCCACCAACATCATCAGGAATAACAAATGTTTTATATCCTTCTTTTTTAGCCAAATCAATTAACGCTCCCTTTTTCTCGTCTGTAATAGCAACAATTCTTTTCTTTGCCTCTTCTTTTCCGATTTTAGTTTCTAAATGATGACGTAACAATCTAAAAGCAATTGCAGGCTCTGTTGTAGTTCCAGATTTTGAGATTATTGTTATTCCGTATTCATAATTTTCGAGAACCTCAAGAAGTTCAAACAAATAATCTTCACCAATATTTTGTCCAGCATAAAGTATAATTGGATTTTTTCTATCAGGAAGTAATGCATTAAAATTATGAGATAAAATATCTATAACTGATTTTGCTCCAAGATATGATCCCCCTATTCCAATAACAACTAATATTTCAATTTTTTCTCGTAATGCATTTGCAGCTTCCTGAATTTCTTTTAATAAATGATCCGATGTTCTTACAGGTAAATCAACCCATCCAAGATAATCATTACCCTTTCCGGTTTTCTGATATAGGGCATTAATATGCTTTTTTACTTCTTCTTTAAGACTAACAATTTCATTTTCAGGAGCGGTTGCAAAAACCTGGTCAACGCTTAGAATAATAGGTTCCATTTATTTGAGTTTATCGGTTAATAGTTTCATTTCTACAGACGGTGAATATTTTTCGTACAATATTCTATATAATGCTTGCACTATAGGCATTTCAATATTATTTTCGATACATATTTCATTTATACTGTTTGCGGCATAATAACCTTCGGCAATCATACTCATTTCTAACTGGGCAGATTTAACTGTATAACCTTTTCCTAACATTGCACCAAAGGTTCTGTTCCTGCTAAATTGCGAATAACTTGTAACAATAAGATCACCAAGATAAACATAATTCAGAAGATTTCTATTTGATGGAGCAACAATAGTTAAAAAATGTTCAATTTCACGAATCGCATTTGAAACCAAAACTGAAATATAATTATCGCCATAACCTAAACCATGGCAAACACCTGTAGCAATAGCCATAACATTTTTCAAAACAGTAACGTATTCTGCTCCTATAACATCATCTGAAATAATTGTTTTGATAAAACGACAATTAAGCATATTGGCAATATTTTGAGCCATCTCAGAATTTGAGGAAAGTACAGTTAAAAATGTTAATCTTTCTAAAGCAACTTCTTCGGCATGAGATGGTCCAGAAATAAATCCTAAGTGATCAAATGGAACATCAAAGTTTTCGCTAAAATATGTGCACACTGTTTTATGGCATGATGGAATCATACCTTTTGTTGCAGAAAAGATATACTTATTTTTAAAATCATCAGCACAAACTCCTTCTAAACTCGACTCTATAAATGCTGCAGGAAGAATCATTAATATTATATCAGATTTAGCAATAACCTCTTTTACTGAAGGAACTAAAGTAACAATCTCATTATCAATTTCAACATCACTAAGATATAATGGATTGTGCCCAGTTTGTTTAATTTGTACTGCCATTTCTTCTTCGCGAACAACCCAAAAGAAACTTTTGAGGTTTTGCTGAAGAATTTTAATAATTGCAGTTGCCCAACTGCCCTCTCCTATTACTCCAATTCTAAGATTATCAGACATATTAAAAATATTTAAACAAACGTTAAACCTACATATTTTTAATTTATTGAATAAAATAAGTTTTAAAAAGAAATTAACCTATTAAACTTTATTTTATTTTAATACATATAATGCACACTACATGACAATTATGATAATTAATAAAACACTATTTATATTTAGAATTTGTATAAATAAAAAATAATAATTAATTTAGCATTTATAAATAACTATTAAAATGACTAATACAAAAAGCATAAAATCTACAGTTGTCCAGCTATTTACAACTTATCTTGAAAAAAAAGGTCATCGTAAAACACCTGAGCGCTATGCTATTTTAGATGAAATATATTCGCAAACTGGGCATTTTGATATAGAAACACTTTACATTTTTATGAAGAATAAAAATTATCGTGTTAGTCGTGCTACACTTTATAATACTATTGAGCTTTTATTGGACTCTAACTTAGTAATTAAACATCAATTTGGGAAAAATATAGCTCAGTTTGAAAAATCGTATGCATGTCGCCAACACGATCATTTAATTTGCATTAAGTGTTCAAAAGTCACAGAATTCTGCGATCCTAGATTACATGAAATAATTAAATCAGTTCAACAAAACACTGACTTTGAACCAATTTTTCATTCCCTATATATATATGGTACCTGTGGTGAGTGTAAAAAATAAATCAGGATATATTTTTAAAAATATCTTTTAAAACCTGTTCTTCATTTTCCCAACAAAGTTCGGCAGCAGCTTTTTTTGTATTATCTTTCCATATACCTCTAACTGGTTCATCAAAAAGCATTGATTTAATTATTTCTGCCATTTTCTTAGGATCTCTTTCTAAAGTACAAATACCAACATTATAGTTTTCAATTATTCTTTTCATTTCGGGGAAATCTGATGCTAAGACCGGTATACCAGCATGTATGTAATCAAATATTTTATTTGGAAGTGCATAATAATAATTTAAACCCATATTTTCTTCTAATGAAATTCCAAGATGAGCAGAAACAGTATATTCTGTAAGTTCTTCTAAAGGTATTTTACCTGTAAAAAAGATTTGCTCACTCACATTTTCACTCATAACAAGCTCTTTTAACTGTTCTCGAATATCACCGTCACCAATAATAACAAAATTTACATTTTCCAGATATTTTACTGCTTTAATAACAGCCTCTATTCCTCTTCCTATATTTAGTGCACCTTGATAAATAATTATTTTTTTATCTATAGGGAACATTTTTTTATTGGTACATATTGTTTTATCATGTTTAAAAGGAACATTTCTTAAAACAGAAAATTTTATATTATATTTTTTTAAATATTCATCTGATAAAGATTGACAAACAGTATAAGCAACTTTTAATTTTGGAATAATTGTTTTTTCAATTTTAAGCCAAATATTTCTTGTAAAATTTCTTTCTATTAGCTCAGGAACTTCTGTAAAATATTCGTGGCTATCATAAACTAAAATCTTACTTCTTATTTTTGAAGCTAGATAATTAGCTAAAAGCGTATCAAGATCATTTGCCAAAAAGACATTTGCCTTTGAAAAAAGAAGCAGAAAAAATAATCTGAAATTATATTCTGCATAAAATAACGGGCCTTTATTAAATAATAAGGATAGTCTCTTTATTTTATAATCTCGGGTTACAGAATAAGAATTAGAAAATTTTCTACCAACCAGCAATACTTTATATCCCATAGATTCAAGACTAATGCATACTTTGTGTACACGATTATCTGAAACCAAATCATTAGTAACCGAAACAATAATCCTTTTCAACTGGTAAATTTTTCTGTAAAAATAAATATATTATTCGAGCAAGTATTAAACGCTTAATAATAAGAAAAATTTAACTTTGTCCGTAATTTAAATGAATATTTACAATAACATATCGCTTAAGCCATTTAACACATTTGGAATAGAAGCCATTGCAAAAACATTTATTGAAATTTCTGACATAAATGATTTAATAAATTTTCATAACACAGAAATATTAAAATCTGAACCATATTTTATTCTTGGGGGAGGTTCGAATATATTATTCACAAAAGATTTTGCTGGAACCATTATTCACCCAAATTTTAAAGGAATTGAAATAATTGAAAAAAATAAAGATTTTAACTATGTAAAAGTATTTGCTGGTGAAATTTGGGACGACTTTGTAAATTTTTGCGTAACAAATAATTTAGGTGGGATTGAGAATCTTTCATTAATTCCTGGAAATTGCGGAGCCTCTCCAGTTCAAAATATAGGCGCATTTGGTGTAGAAATAAAAGACTGCTTAGAATCTGTAGAGATTTATAATATTGAAACAGGAGAAAAAAGAACACTAACAAATAATGAATGTAAATTCGGATACAGAACAAGTATTTTTAAAACAGATTTTAAACACAATTGGTTAATTATTTATACTACTTATAAATTAAAATCTTCTGATTATAGTTTTCAAACCAGTTATGGAGCTTTAAGCGAAGAATTAAAAAGACACAATGAAGTAAGCTTAAAATCAATAAGAGAGTCAGTAATAAATATTCGAACTTTAAAACTTCCAGACCCAAAAGAAATTGGTAATGCAGGTAGTTTTTTTAAAAATCCAATAGTAAGTATTAAAAAAGCTGAAGAAATCAACAAAATATTTTCAGATGCACCTGTATACAAATTTTCTAAAACTGAAGTAAAGCTAGCTGCAGGTTGGCTAATTGAGCAATGTGGATGGAAAGGCAAACAAATAGGTAATGTAGGTGTTCACAAAAAGCAAGCACTTGTTCTTGTTAATTATGGAAATGCTAAAGGAATTGATATCATAAATCTATCAGAAAAAATTAAAAATTCTGTTTTTTTTAAATTTGGAATAACATTAGAAACTGAAGTTAACTTTTTGTAAATATCGAAATTACTTCACCTTGTAAACACTTACTTCATAATCATCAATTACAAAGTCTTCATCTCCAAAATTCCCCACATAAGTATTTATTTTACCTTTTCGGTTAGCAGGAATAAATATTTCTAAAGATAGCTGGCTAAATCCCCAATTATCATTAAACACTTTGCTTACATGAGGTAGCTCAACAGCTGTATACAAATCATTTGTTTTTAAAGAATCGTCGTTATATGTAATCACCAGGATGCCTCTAGCCTTCTTAGGTAAATTTGAAAATACTGTAACATTTATCAAAATCTTATTTACAGAATCTTTAGATAAAGCTTTTGAATTTAAAATAAATGTTGACGAATAACCTTGTTTAATAACTTTGCCTGAGGTTTTACCAGTATATGCCTTATTAGAAATCTCACCAGAAGTCCATAATGAATCGGGATATTCAAAATCGTTAACATTTACCAATATTGGATTCTGTTTATTTTCTTGTAATCCAAATAATTTTGCCGTTTCAGAAAATGGAATACTTTCAGATAAATTTTTATTTACAATCTCATTCTTAAATTTTATTTCTTCCCACTCTATATTAATTTCATTTGAAACACCATTTTCATTATCGCATGAAAACCGAATTGCTTTTACCTGATTTGCATTTACATTTTTTATGTAATCATTAAAATAAGGAGTTATCCATAATCCATTTATTGCTGTTTCGGGATTAAAAACATAACGGTATATTTTATCGTTAAGAAGTTTATATTCTATATAAAATTGCTGTCCCTTATAAAGAAATGATTTAACAGCTTGAAAAATATTATTACTAAAATGTATTTTAACCCTCAGAATTCCATCTGTTATTTTGGGTATTGTTATCCATTCGCTCCATTTAACATTCTCTTTCTTTATAACAAATGACTCACTAAACTTAGACCTTTCAAGTTTTTTGTACAAAATTGCACCATTCGGAATTTCCCTAACAAATGAATAATTATTAAGAATTGCTAATATGGTGTTTGGCTCATCATTTAACATATATCTGTTATCTAATGAACCTAAGGTTCCATTATATCGATTATTAAAGCTATGAAAAATTAAATAATCTGGACCATCTTTAATCGAAAAGTCAGTAGCAGTTTCGTTATCAATTGACGAAGAATATGCTAAATATAATAATTGCCGTCCCTGTTTCCAGTTTAAATTATTCTCTGATATATAAGCTAGATTCCAAGGATAAACATCAACAGTTCTATTAGAAATCTCTTTTAAAATTGAGGAATCTAAAATATTTACAGCCGAATAACTTTTTGATTCTGCTAAAGAAAATTCTTCAAATGAAGGTAAATTAAAAAAGCAATCATTAATTCTGCTAATCCTGCTATATTCTATACTTCTTCCACTAAAATAGGGAAAAAAAGACATGTTCAGATAAAATAACGAGAAAATAATTAATGGTAATATTATCTGACGAAATCTTATTTTTTCAGCATAAATAATAAAAATACCAAAACCCAAAACTATAAAGGTATAAAGAGATGAATAATGAGGAAGATCTTCTCTTGAAATTGCATACTTCCAGTTAATAAAAAAAGCTATAAAAAGAATTAAATAAGCCTTTCTTACATTTTTATCTTTTACTAAAAAAGGAAAAAGAAGAAATAACAATATAGCAGGAATTAAAACAAAGAAGTTGTTTTCGGGAAAAAGTGATTGGGTACCAGAGTATGATAATGTTAATTTTAATACATTAACAAAATATATAATGGTTGCCGAAATTGAATGAAAAATAACTACTCCGGGAATTAATAATGCAATTAAAATAATTGAAAAGTAAATAAAAAATTGTTTGTAATTTTTAAAATATATTAAATTGTATAAAAGTTGGGACGCAATAATAGTATATGAAATAATTCCAATATTAGCCTTAATATAAAGACCAATACTCGCTGCTATAGCAGCTACAAAAACCCAAACCCATGATTTTTGCTGATTATGTATAAGTAAAGAAACTACAACTATTGTAATTATTGCATGATCAAGCTGAAAAAACATTGCCATTATTAATACAACAATAAAAGCAAATGGAAATCTATTTTCAGATACTTTTTTTGCAAGTAATAATGTTAAATATATAAATGCTACCCAAAAAATACTTAAAGAAATTATTGCAAATAATACATGATTGCCCATAACTACTGGGACTTTCAAAAAGGAAAGTGGCCCCCATGGAAAAATTAAATTATTAAACGAAGAAACATCATTTGCAAATAAATAATTTAATCCCCAATATGCAGAACCATCATATGATCCATCATATTCTGGCGAAACTCCTGGAAAAGAAATTGCTGCAATTATAAAGGTTAAAAAAAATAAGCTATATTGATTTATAAAGCTCTTTAAACTAAACTTTTCCACAAGAACATTAATATTTAAGAAATATTTTTTCATGCATTAAATATCCAATAAAATTATATCTATTTTTATGGTCGACAAAACAACCTTTTGTATATTTCAAGCGTCAAAACTAAAATTTATTTATCAGATTTACTAAAAATGAGAATTAATATTAAACTCCAACTTCGGTATATAAAGATTTTATTTCTAATCCTAATTAGCTCAATTATAACAGCCAAAGCTAGTAACGAGACAATAAATCCAGACTTTACAAGTTCAAAAAAAGGATATTTTATTGAAAATAAAGGTCAAATAATTAGTATGGAGGATAAAAAACAGATTCCTTCAATTTTGTATTATTCAAACTCAGATAACCTTAATCTTTACATTAAAAATAATTCCATTTCTTACCTTTTTATAAATTCAATTTCTGACGAACCAAGTAATGATCCGCATGTAATAAGTCAGTTAAACGCAAATTATTTCTGGTCAAGAATAGATATGGTACTTGAAGGTGCAAATTCAAATGCAAAAGCATTTGCCGATGATGAACAATCTTACTATATGAATTTTTACCTTCCACAATGCCCAAATGGATTAACCAATCTTAAAACATTTAAAAAAATAACAATTAAAGATGTATATCCTAAAATTGACTGGATTATATATTTTAAAGACGATGGTGTTTTTAAATATGACTTTATAGTTAATCCAGGCGGAAATCCTAAAGACATAAAAATTAACTACAAATGGAGTGATAAACCTGAAATTAATTCTGATAATGAGATTTTAATAAATGGACCTATGGGTTCGTTAAGCGAAAAAGGATTATATATTTCGCAAGATAACAAAACAGTAAATGGCAGCTGGGTAAAAGATGAAAAAGGTATGCTATCGTTTAATATTTCAGCTTATAACAAAAATTCTATATTAGTTATTGACCCTATTATTTTTTGGTCAACTTATTTTGGTGGAACCGCAAATGATGATGGTTTATCTATTAAAAGCGATGGAAGTTCAGTTTTTGTTACCGGAAGAATCCTTTCAGTGAATTTCCCTGCGATGGCTCCTTCAGGCGCTTATAATCAGGGCAATTCCGCTGGCAATGACGATGCTTTTATTGCAAAATTTGATAGTTTAGGCACATTATTGTGGAGCACACATTATGGAGGATCGGGATACGAAGTTCAAGAAAATATTTCGTTTAATACAAATTCAGTATTTCTAACTTTTCAAACCATCTCGATGGATGAACCAACTATGGATTTAGGTGGTGGAGCTTTTTATCAAGCAGCAAATCCTAATATATTAACCAGTGATGCATTTATTATACAATTTAACAAATCAGGAGTAAGAGAATGGGCTACATATTTAGGTGGATTTTTATACGATCTTCCATTTGCCACCTGGGCTGACAATAATAATTTATTTTTACTAATGGGAAGTGAATCTTCTGGGTTACCCTTAACAAATCCAGGTAGTTCTTACCAACAAAATCAAAATGCCGGACCTAATGATTTTTATATTGTAAAATTTAATGCTCAAAGAAATATTGTTTGGAGTACCTATTTTGGAGGAACGGGTGACGAAAAAGGTAATGCGGATATTAAATCGGATGGCACAAATGTTTTTGTAACAGGAAGTACAATGTCTACTAATTTTCCATTGGCATATCCAGGTGCACCGGCATACATGGATTCTACAGCAAACGGTAATGAAGATTTAATTTTTGCGAAATTTGACTTTAATGGGGGTTTACTTTGGTCTACCTATTATGGGGGATCAAACAGAGAAAACACCAGAACTATTGCACTCGCAAATAATAAAGTACTTTTTGGTGGAAATACATATTCTAGCGATATACCAACATTTAAACTAAACAATTCTGTCTTTTGCCAAACAGCCATAGGTTCAAATATTATTTCTGATGGATTTATCGCAGGATTTAATTCCAATACCTGTGAAAGAGAATGGGCTACATATCTTGGTGGAGCTTTAAATGATAACATTAAAACCATACAATCCGATGGAAAAAGCCTTTGGGTTGTTGGACAAACCAGTTCTACAAATTTTCCAACAAGAAACCCATTGATGGGAAATTATTTTAAAGGTAATATAAGCGGAAGTTCAGATGGATTTATTGCAAAATTTAAGATAGCTAACGATAGTTTACAATGGTCAACTTATTGGGGAGGATTAGGTGCAGAAGATGCTGTTGGTGTTTATTCCGATGGAGCATATGTTTGGGCAACAGGATATACAACTTCAACAGATATGCCTTTAGTAAATGCCGGTGGTTTATCATACAATCAACCTAGTCTTTCTGGTGGAAAAGATGTTTTTGTATTAAAATTTGATGTTTGTATTAAACCAAATGTAACAATTAGCAACATCACACCATCCATTTGCTACGGCGACACTATGATGCTTGTTGCAGGTGGTGCACAATCATATATATGGGCACCTATTGGCTATGCAAACGACACACTTTCTTTTACTCCACCAATTACATTTAATTATGTTGTTACAGGGACAGATGACATGAATTGTTCTAATATAGCAAATTCAATTGTGGTTGTAAACCCAAAGCCAATACTTCAAATTTCGGCACCAGATTCAACTTGTTTCGGAACCCCATATACACTAAATATTATTAGCAACCTGCCATCAACATACCTTTGGAATCCAGGAAATGGAATAGATTCTAGTTTTATTGTAAACCCAGATACAGCTAGTCATACTTTTTATTATTCAGTAATAGTAACTGACACAGTAAATGGATGCAAAGATACTGCGACAACTTCAATTTTCGTAAATGCTCTTCCTCAGCTTTTAATCACTTCACCTGATTCTACTTGTTATGGAACACCCTATACTATTCATGTAACAAGTAACTTGCCATCTACTTATCAATGGAGCCCTGGAATTGGAATTGATTCTATTTATACTGTAAACCCTGATACTGTTGGAAATACTTTTAGCTATTCTGTTATAGTAACCGACACAATAAATGGTTGTAGAGATACTGCAACAACCACAATATTTGTAAATGGAAAACCCGATGTATATATTACAGGAGCTGGTTCGTTCTGCCCCGACACAACAATTAACATTCAAGTACATGACATATACAACTTACCATTAACTTATGACTGGCATCCTACAAATACTCCTGATTCAATTATAACATTTAACTTAAATACTCCTAACATTTCTTATTTTGATACTGTATATGTTGAAACACCATTAGGATGTAGAGATACTGCTACATCTGTAATTGTTGTTTGGCCAATACCTACAGTAAATATAACTCCAAATGATACTGCAATTTGTTTTGGTCAACCTATTGATCTAAATATTACATCAAATATGCCAGCAAATTTATTCTGGACTATTCCTGATACAATAATGAATTCAAACACAACTTTATATCCAGACTCTGTTGGTTATACATATAGTTATATTGCTCATGCAATCGATAGTATTCATGGCTGTAAAAATCTTGATTCGGTTTTTGTATTTGTTAATGAAAAGCCTGTTTTAAGCTTAAATTCAATAAATTTAATTTGCCCATACGAAACTATAACTTTAGCAGCATCAAGTTCAATTCCTGTTTCATATTTATGGACACCAAGCAATGATACTAATTCATTTATTATATTCCACCCAAATACTGCTGATACTACCTATTCCTATTCGCTTATAGGAAATACAGTTAATAATTGTAAAGATACTGCTACAACCTTTATTGTTGTCTACCCCTCGATAAATGTATCAATAACACCTCTAGATTCTGCTCTTTGTTTATTAGACAGTATTACTTTATACGGTCATGGAGGAAACACTTATGAATGGTATAATAATACTAATTTGCTTGCTACTACACCAGAAATGATTATTTCTCCAACAAATAACACAACATACACACTTATTGGAACATCTACAGAACTTTGTAAAGACACTACTACAACTTTTGTTACAATATACTCTCTTCCAAAATTTAATGTATTAGGAAATAATCATATTTGCAAAGGAAATAGCACCCTATTCCAAGTTGATAGCACTTTTGACAATACAATAACTTATTTGTGGCAACCGGGTAATCTTAATGGAGATTCTGTTATTTTATCTCCTCAAGACACAACAAACTATTCGGTTATTGGCACTGACACAAACACTTGTCACTTCACTGTAAATTTTCAAATTAATGTTGACACATTACCTATTGCTAAAATAACCGGAATCCATACAATATGTTATGGCGCAACTACTGAACTGCAAGCATCAGGAGGCACTAACTTTTTGTGGTTACCAAGTAATTCAACAACTCCTGTTATATCTGTTACTCCTGACTCTTCGTCAATATTCACTTATACATTGATTGCAAATTCTACAATATGTTATGACACAACAACCTTTTTGCTTACAGTAAATCCAAAACCTGTATTAACATTAACTCATGACACAACCTTAATCATCGGACAATATGTTCAATTAAACACTACAGGCGCTCAATTCTACGATTGGAGCCCAATTAATGACCTATCATGTATCGATTGCCCTAACCCTGTTGCAAAACCATACTCAACAATTGAATACTGCGTAATAGGTAAAAATGGTTACGACTGTAGCGACACAGCTTGTATTAACATAACAGTAGATACAGAATGTGGAGAAGTATTTGTTCCCTCAGGTTTTAGTCCAAATGGTGATGGCCAGAACGACATAATGTATGTATATGGGAAATGTGTAAAATCTATGGAATTTAAAATATATAACAGGTGGGGCGAAAAAGTTTTTGAAACTTCCGATCCTGATATTGGTTGGGATGGGGTATATAAAGGAAAAGCAGCGGACACCGACGTTTTTGTTTACTTCCTTAAAGCAGAATACTTCATTGGCACTAAGGTAGAGACAAAAGGAAATATAACACTAATGCGATAAGAGATAACAATATGAAAAACTTAATAATTATCGCAATATTAGCACTGCTAATTCCAACTTCAATATTTGGACAAGATATTCTATTCTCTCAACCAAATGAAGCACCTTTATTGTTAAATCCAGCTAATGCTGGCGCACAATATAATATAAGAGCTACAGCAAATTATCGATTACAATGGAGAAGCGTTACAGATCCGTTCAGAACAATTGCAGCAGGTGTAGATGGAAGAATTTTTTCAAAAGGTAAAACAGGTTCATCTATTGGTGTCGGATTAAGCCTTTTTAATGATATAGCAGGAGCTGGCCACTTAAACACAAACCAAGTTGTTGCTGCTGTTGCAGGAAAAGTTACTCTTGCCAGAAATCAGACACTTTCAGCTGGAATATCTGGTGGTATTATTCAAAGAAAAATTGGTGTTAGTAATTTAACCTGGGGAAACCAATATAACGGTTTAGTTTACGATGCAAATCTACCTTCTAACGAAACTTTTTCTGGTGAAAGTTTTTTAAATGGCGATTTTAGTACTGGAATTCAATGGAGCTACGGAAAAGGTCAACGAACTCTTTCTTCTAACGATATGTTTGGTGCTCAAGCAGGAATTTCAGTTTTTCATGTTAATAGTCCAAGATCTGGTTTTTATCAGGCAATTGATAAAAGAGCATTAAGATACATGTTCCATTTTACTGGATCTTATGGCTTTAAAAACACAAACATGCAAATTTCACCTTTATTTATTTATGAAATGCAAGGGCCAGCAAGAATGATTTACATTGGATCATTTTTAAAATATAAATTACAAGAATCCTCAAAATATACTGATTATGTTTTATCTAGAACTGTTAGTATTGGTGGATTCTTTAGAGGTAAAGATGCCGTTGTTATTGCCGCTCAATGTGAACTTGGACAAATTGCCTTTGGATTAAGTTATGATATTAACATTTCATCTTTATCTAAAGTAAGCTCGGGTAAAGGCGGTTTCGAAATATCATTAAAATATATCCCAATAAAAACTGGAACTTCAAGCAGACTTTTATAATTTTTTATTTATCAACATTGCTAATGTGAATAATTCGATTATTTATTTAGCAAATAGATAACTATTTTTGTATTCTCCTTTCCATTAAAATAAAGTGAAAAATTTTTTAAAAGAGCTTAATCCATCTCAACACGCAGCTGTTGTAAATTATCAAGGACCAAACCTTATAATTGCAGGAGCAGGTTCGGGCAAAACCCGAGTGTTAACTTATCGTATTGCATATTTACTCAACCAAGGTGTATTTGCCGGTAACATAATGTCATTAACTTTTACCAATAAAGCGGCAAAAGAAATGAGAGAAAGAATTACTTCTTTGGTTGGGTTTGAAACTGCACGTTACTTATGGATGGGAACTTTTCATAGTCTGTTTAATAGAATTTTAAGAATTGAATGCAGTAAATTAGGATTTACTTCCAAATTTACAATTTATGATTCCGACGATTCAAAAAGCCTTATCAAATCTATTATTAAAGATCTTCATCTAGACGACAAACAATATAAAGCATCTGATATTTTAAGTCGAATTAGCATGGCTAAAAACAACTTAATAACAGTTTCTTCTTATGTTAATAGTCCTGTAATTCAAGAGCAAGATAAAAATTCTAGAAAACCCGAAATTGGAAAAATTTTCACTATTTATCAAAATAGACTGAAAACTTCTGACTCAATGGATTTCGACGATTTATTAATGAATACAAATATCTTATTCAGAGATAACCCGGATGTTACTGAAAAATATCAAAAACATTTTAAATATATTCTTGTTGACGAGTATCAAGACACAAATTATGCTCAATATCTAATCATTAAAAGATTATGCACAACAAGCCAAAACATAACTGTTGTTGGAGATGATTCACAAAGTATTTATTCTTTCAGAGGAGCAAAAATTGAAAATATTTTAAATTTTAAAAAAGATTATCCTGGTTATCAACTTTTCAAACTCGAGCAAAATTACAGATCTACTAAAACAATTGTTGAAGCTGCAAATAGCTTAATAAGCAAAAACCGCGACAGAATTCCAAAAACTATTTGGAGTGATAACGAAGAAGGCGAAAAAATAAAAGTGCAAAAAGCATTAACTGATGCAGAAGAAGGATATCTGGTTGCCAGTATATTAAAAGATTATAAGCTTCAGTATAATTTTAACTATAGCGACTTTGTAATTCTTTACAGAATAAATTCCCAATCTCGTATCTTTGAAGAAGCTTTTCGCAGAAGCGGAATCCCATACAAAGTATATGGAGGACTATCCTTTTATCAACGTAAAGAAATTAAAGATGTAATAGCATATTTCCGACTTATCATTAACCACAATGACGACGAAGCTTTAAAAAGAATAATAAATTTTCCTGCACGAGGTATTGGTAAAACTACTTTTGAAAAAATTGAAGTCATAGCAATGACTAGTGAAATTAGTTTATGGAAAACAATCTCAAATAAAGAAACACTTTCACAAGTTCTTAATCAAAGTACTGTTTCAAAGCTTTTAAATTTTAAAAGTATAATTGAACATTTTACTGAAAAATCACTCGACATTGATGCTTTTGAACTTGCAAATTACATCGTTAGTAACACTGGTATTTTAAGGGAACTGGAAGCAGAAAAATCTCAGGAAGGCCTAACTCGCAAACAAAATGTAGAAGAACTTTTAAATGGAATTAAAGATTTTTGCGATTCTACATTAGCGGAAAATCCCGACACTCCAGTATTTTTAGAAAATTTTATTGAGAATGTCTCATTACTAACCGACCTAGAAACAGAAGACGAAAAAGAAAATAAAGACCGGGTTGCATTAATGACTGTGCACTCTGCAAAAGGATTAGAATTTAATTGTGTATTTATTGTTGGAGCAGAACATGAACTTTTTCCACTTCATTTTAATGGAGTATCGCCAGAAAATATAGAAGAAGAACGACGACTTTTTTATGTCGCATTAACTAGAGCAAAAAAAATTGCAAACATTTCATTTGCAGAACATCGTTATAAATGGGGAAATCTGGTTTCTTGTCAACCAAGTCGTTTTTTAGATGAAATTGATAGCAATTACCTTGACCTTCCTTTAGAATCTCAAAAACAATTAGAACCTGCAACTTATCAGAATAAATTTAACCCTAAAGCTAAACCTCTGAAAAGTGAAATGTTTAAGCCTGCTATTAATTTAAATTTAAAAGAAAAAAAATTAGTACATTTGAACGTTGCCGAAAGAAACATCAACCAATCCGCTAACGACATTGATTTAATGAATGTTGAAGAAGGGATGACTGTAATTCATGATAGGTTTGGCAAAGGAATAGTTATCAAAATTGAAGGTGATAAACCTAATACAAAAGCACTTATTCATTTTGATATTAATGGCGATAAACAATTATTGTTAAAATTTGCCAAATTAAAAGTTATACAATCAAATTAATTAAATAATTGTATTAATGGATATTAACGAATATTACAACTCTCAAAGGAAGAAATTGATTTTACCTGAATACGGAAGACATATTCAGGAAATGGTTGACCATATTTTAACTGTAGAATCGCGTGATGAGAGAAACAGAATGGCAAAAGGATTAATAAATATTATGTCGAATATGACACCCGGAATGCGAGAAAATGCAGAATTCAAAATTAAACTATGGAATCACTTGGCTCAAATGGGAAATTATAAACTTGATATTGAATACCCTGTAGAGATAACAAAAGAAGAAGAATTATTAAAAAGACCTAATCGCCTTCCATATCCCACAAATAGCATTAGACATAAACATTACGGTGGCATTGCAAAAGCATTTGTTAAGAAATTTATAGAAATGCCAGACTCTGAATCGAAAACAGTTTTAATTGAAATGCTTGCAAACCATATGAAAAAACTTTATTTGGTTTGGAATAAAGAAGCAGTAAGTGACGACCAAATATTTGCAGATATAAACGAGATGGCTGGTGCTACACCATTAATAAACGGACACATTAGACTAAACGAAACCCGCGATATTTTATACAGAAACCAAAAGCCAAAGCCAATAAAACCTTTTAAAAGAACAAATCGCAAACAAAGATAAATTTATTCTATGGCAACTTTTGAAGTTACCGGCGGCTATCGCCTTTCAGGAGAAATTCATCCACAAGGTGCAAAAAATGAAGCACTGCAGGTTCTTTGCGCAGTTCTTTTAACTTCTGACGAAATTTTAATTGAAAATATTCCAGAAATAAGAGACGTTACTAAACTTATTGAACTTCTTTCTGATTTAGGTGTTGAAGTAAAAAGATTGGAGATAGGAAAATATACATTCTGTGCAAAAAATGTAGATATTGAATATTTAAAAACAGAAAAATTTGCACAACAAGCAACAACTCTTCGTGGTTCTATTATGATAGTTGGACCTTTATTAGGCAGATTTGGAAAAGGTTATATTCCAAAACCTGGTGGAGATAAAATTGGTCGCCGTAAACTTGACACACACTTTATTGGTTTTGAAAAATTAGGTGCAAAATTTAATTACGATTCATCAACCAATTTTTTCACAGTTGAAGGAAAAAACCTAAAAGGAAGCTATATGCTTCTTGACGAAGCTTCTGTAACTGGAACAGCAAATATTATTATGGCTGCAGTATTAGCAAAAGGAACAACTACAATTTTTAATGCAGCATGCGAACCATATTTGCAACAACTTTGTATTATGCTTAATAATATGGGAGCAAAAATATCTGGTGTTGGATCAAATCTGCTTAATATAGAAGGTGTAACTTCATTAAAAGGAACAAAGCACAAAGTTCTTCCGGATATGATTGAGATTGGGAGCTTTATTGGAATGGCTGCAATGACTAAAAGCGAAATTACAATTAAAAATGTTTCCTATAATAATCTTGGGTTAATTCCCGACGCTTTTAAAAGACTTGGCATAAAACTTGAAAAGCGCAACGACGATATTTTTATTCCAGCTCAAGAACATTATGAGATTGACACATTTATTGATGGATCTATTTTGACAATTGCTGATGCTATATGGCCAGGACTTACACCCGATTTACTATCGGTTTTTTTGGTTGTGGCAACACAAGCAAAGGGAAGTGTGTTAATTCATCAAAAAATGTTCGAAAGTCGTTTGTTCTTTGTAGATAAACTTATTGAAATGGGTGCACAAATTATTCTTTGCGACCCACATCGTGCAACTGTTATAGGCATGGACAGACGATTTCCTTTACACGGAACAACAATGTCGTCACCAGATATTCGCGCAGGAGTTGCACTTCTTATAGCTGCTATGTCTGCAAAAGGAAAAAGTATAATTCATAACATTGAACAAATCGACAGAGGATATCAAAATATAGATGAACGTCTTAATATGATGGGAGCTCAGATTAAAAGATTAAATTAAAATTGTAATTTTACCAAAAATAAATAAAATGAAAACAAAAAAAGTAATTGCTTTAATAGCTTTAGTAGGCTTTTTTACTTATGGATTTATTACACATAATGATAACAAAGCAGTGAAATACGGCTATGAAAAAATTGGAAACCTAACAGTACAAATAGGTACTGCTATAGGAAATAAAGCACCAGAACTAAAATTTAAAAACCCTGAGGGAAAAGAAATTGCATTAAGTTCATTAAAAGGACAAATGGTATTAATTGATTTTTGGGCTTCATGGTGCGGTCCTTGTCGTCGCGAAAACCCTAGTGTTGTTGATGCTTACAACAAATATAAAGACAAAAAATACAAAAATGGAAAAGGCTTTACAATTTACAGTGTTTCTCTTGACAAAAGTGCAGAAAGTTGGAAAGCAGCTATTTTACAAGATGGTTTAGTTTGGACAACACATGTAAGCGACCTTTTATATTGGAGTTCTGAAGCCGCTAGGATATACGGCGTTCAAGGCATTCCAACAAATTGGTTAATTGATGGCGACGGAATTATTGTTGCCTCAAACTTACGCGGAAACGCATTAGAACAAGCTTTAGAATCACAGCTTAAAGAATAACAACATGTCTTACAAATACGAATATCCACGTGCATCTGTGTGCGTGGATATTATTGTTTTATACAAAAACGAAGATCAAACATTAATCTTACTAATTGAAAGAAAACATCCTCCGTATAAAAATTGTTGGGCTCTACCTGGAGGATTTATTGAAATGGAAGAAACTCTTGAGAAATCCGCTATTAGGGAATTACAAGAGGAAACTGGCATATTATTAACCCATTTACAACAATTTTCAGCTTATGGTAATCCAGGTAGAGATCCAAGGGGAAGAACTATTTCTATTGTTTTTTATACTACTATTGACAAACAAATTGCACTTACACCAAGTGATGATGCTTCAAATGCAAAATGGATTAACATTAAAGAATTACCCTCTCTGGCTTTTGATCATAAAATAATAATAGAAGATTTTATGACCAGACCATAAAGATTTGCACAAATTAAAACACCTAATACGATAAAATTTTGTAGCTTGTTTTATTATATAAAATTGATTTTTAATAAATTTCAAATCAATTTACAAATTCAAAAATTAACTTTTCTTGAAAATTTAAAAAGAAATAGTCATTAGCCAATATTGCTAATAATTAATATGATTGAAAAATATTTTAACAAAAACATGTTCTTTAATATTGATAAGAATCATAATTTTGTGTGTTTTACCTAGTTAGTTATATAGTAATTTTGTAATAGACTATTTTCAATTGTCAAACAAGCTTTTTTTAATAACTAATTATACAAAATATTATGAATATTAAAGTTTTAGGAGCTGGCTGCCATAATTGCAGAGTATTTGAAACTGCAGTTCAAGAAACATTAACAGAAATGAAAATTGATGCAAAAGTAGAAGAAGTTGATAACATTACAGAAATAATGTCATATGGAATTCTACGCACACCAGGTTTAGTTATTGATGGAAAAGTTGTTTTAAGTGGCAAAATTCCAACTAATAAAGAAATTAAAGACATTATTAAAAATTCTATTAAAAACGAAGAACAAAAAGTAAAGTTCACAAGTAATCAAGAACAAATTGCAAGAATTGGGCTAGCTTTTTCACACCCTGCAAGAATTTTTATTTTAGAAACTTTAAATACTATGCATACCTGCTGTACAGATTGCCATAGTATTGGAGAAACACTTATAGATCCTGATACATTAGCAGAACATTTAAAGATTTTAAAAAGTGCAGGATTAATTCAAGGAGAAATTGTACCTCCAAAAATTAATTTCTGTATTAACAGAATAAATTTAGAAATCGCTAAAATTCTAATCACAAACTTTCTAAAATAGATTTAATTAATATTATAAAAGTAAGTCTGGTTCCATTAAATTGGGGCCAGACTTTTTTTATATTAAAAATATTTCGATTAAGTATAAACTAATTAGATAAAGTATTGTATTTTTGGTATAAATAAATCTGCACACAACAAAGATAACTCAATATGGAAAACACAATAACAAGAATTGCTATCTTAGTTGATGGTGATAACGCACAGGCAAAACTTTTAAAACCAATTTTGGAAGAAGTTTCAAAATATGGAAAAGTAACAATTCGCAGAATATATGGCGACTGGACAAAACCACAAATGGGAAGCTGGAAAGAATCATTGAATGACTTATCATTTACTCCTATTCAGAAGTTTTCATATACAACAGGAAAAAACTCTACAGACAGTTCATTAATTATTGACGCAATGGATATTCTTCACGACAATATTGTAGAAGGATTTTGCATAGTTTCTAGCGATAGCGATTATACTGGATTAGCAAAAAGAATAAGAGAAGAAGGTGTATTTGTTATGGGTATTGGCGAAAAGAAAACCCCAAATGCATTCGTTCAATCATGCGAAATTTTTACTTACAGCGAAAATATTGTTCCCGTTGTTACAGAAGTTATTCTTAAAAAATCCAATCATAAGAAATCACAAAAACCCCAAACTCCACAAGTTGATATTAAACTCGTAAACAAAGCTTACGATATGTCGGTAAGTGAAGGATCCGAAACTCATATTTCACAGGTTGGACTAAATATAAGAAAAATAAATCCAAGCTTTGATCCCCGTGCCTTTGGATTTAAAACCCTTACTCAACTATTCGAAAGTCTTACCGATTACGAAGTAATTAGAAACAAAGTTGGAAGCTTAAATCATCCTATGGTTAAAAGGAAATAAATTATTTATTTCCAGTATTCATAATCCATATACTTTGCTGTAGCATCAGCAGCTTCTTTTCCAAAATATTTTGAAACAACAAACAGCGAACCGTCTATACCTGCCGAAACACCTGCAGTAGTAACCACTTTTCCATTATCTGTATAACGAACACCTTTCATAACATTTGCAGTTGGAACCATTTTCTTTAAATTTTCTAATGCTCCATGCCACGTTGTTACATTAAGGCTATCTAGTAATCCTGCATCAGCTAAAATAAACGCACCTGTACATACCGACATTAAGGTTTTTGATTCATTAGCAGTATTTATTAACCAACTTTTAAATTCAGGTTGGTCTTTTAACAATCCTAAATCGCCACCAGGAACAATAAAAATATCTGGTTTAGGGCAACTATTAATATTGTAATCTGGAATTATTTTTAATCCACTGTGTGCTTTTATTTCTTCTTTTGCTGAAACGGTATATACATTAAATAAATGCTTACCATCTTTTGAATATGAATCATAAAATACCTCTAATGGTCCAGTAAAATCTAATACATATACATCATTATAAACAAGAATAGCGACATTTAGAGTTTGCTGCTTTTCATCTTTAGCTTGTGCAATACTAAAGAATGGAATAATTAAGCATAAACTTAAAAACATCAATATTTGTTTTCCATCTTTTATAATTTTCATGATTAAACTTTTGTAATAAATATTTGATTAAAATTAATTTCAAAAATAAATAAAATCTTTTTGGAAATCATTTCGTATATTTGCGAAATATAAAAATGCAAAATTATCCATTATGGAAATAAAAGTTTTAGGCACAGGTTGTGCAAATTGCAAAACCCTAGAAAAAGCTGTTAATACAGTATTAACAGAAATGAATTTAAATGCAACAGTAGTTAAGGAAGAAGACATTCAGAAAATAATGTCATACGGAATAATGAAAACTCCAGGCTTAGTTATTGACGAAAAAGTTGTACTTAGTGGACGAGTACCAAATTCAAAAGAATTAAAAGAAATTATAGAGAAAAGTATTTGATTAATGACAACGAAACCAAAATTTACTGCACAACAAGAGCAAATAGCTCGTATTGCAAAAGCATTAGGACACCCGGCAAGAGTTTATATTATGGAAAAGCTTATTGGTTTAAATTCATGCTGCACAAGCGGCGAAATGATTGGCGATATTCCTATTGCACGGTCAACTCTTTCACAACATTTAAAAGAGTTAAAATACGCAGGATTAATACAAGGAAATATAGAACCACCTCAGATTAAATACTGTGTAAATAAAGCTAATTGGGAAATTGCCAAAATTCTATTAAAGAATTTTATGAAATAATTTAATTATTTAGATGTTTCGTTATTATGCGAAATAAAAAACATTTTAAAATATATAGAATATGAAAATCATTAAAAAAATAAAATTTACTACCTTAGTAATAATTGTTTCCATTTGTATTACTTCTTGCAATTCTACCCCTAACAGTTTAGAAAGCAATTTACAATCTGATTCGATACCATCAATAATAGATACTTTAACAGCACCTATATCAATTACAGACAATACAAATATAGAAAACACAGAAAATACAACAGCATCAATAAAAAAAGAGGAAATACCTAAAATCCTTATTTATAACTTTCATGTAACAAATCGCTGTGCTTCTTGTATTGCAATAGAAAACGCAACAAAAAAAACACTCGACACTTACTTTAAATCAGAACTTGATAAAGGAATAATAAAGTTCTCGATTTTATCAGTTGATGATGATGCTAATGCTAAAATTGCTGAAAAGTATCAGGCTTTTGGATCAGCATTATTTGTAACAAGAGTTTTTAAAGGCAAAGAAACTACCTCTGATTTCACAGGCGATGGCTTTAAATATGCAAAAAATAAAGAAGAAAAGTTTATAGAAATACTAAAAAATCAAATTACAGAATATTTAAAATAACATATTATGAAAAAAATATTATTCATATTGTTTTTAGCATTAACAAATTGTACATTATTTGCACAAACTCAAAATCTAAATAAGAAAACAAAACTATTAGTCTATTATTTTCACATTACCGATAGATGCAATACATGTAGAAGCATTGAAGCGGTTACGACTAAAGTATTGAATGAAAATTACAAAAACGAACTTGATAGCGAAATAATAGTTTTTAAAACTTTCAATGTTGAATACCCAGAAAATAAATATATCTGTGAAAAATATCAGGCATATGGTGCCACATTAGCTCTTACTAAAATAGAATTTGGTGCAGAAGTAAAAATTGATGATTTAACCAATTTCGCTTTTTCAAAAATTCACACAGAAGAAATATTTACAAAAGGATTGATGGATAAAATAAATGAGTATTTAAAATAACTCCTTATGGAATTCATACAAAATCTAATTGACAATACTAATATTCCTATTCTATCTGCTTTCCTTCTGGGAATTATGACTGCCATTAGTCCTTGTCCACTTGCAACTAACATTACTGCAATTGGTTTTATAAGCAAAGACATTGAAAACAAAAAAAGAATTTTCTTTAATGGAATATGGTACACTTTAGGAAGGGCTTTTAGTTACACCACTATAGGTATAATTCTATATTTTGGGGCAAGTACTTTTAAGGTTGCAAAATTATTTCAATCAAACGGAGAAAAATTTTTAGGTCCATTACTTATAATTGTTGGAATACTAATGTTTGATTTTATTAAAATTAAATTTCCAGGTTTTAGCAAACTTTCAGAGAAAATTGAAAACAAAAATAAAAATAACTGGTGGTCTGCCTTTCTGTTAGGTGTTGTTTTTGCTTTAGCTTTTTGTCCATATAGTGGGGTTTTATATTTTGGAATGTTAATTCCAATGACTGTTTCAAGTGTATCTGGATTATATTTGCCATTTGTTTTTGCATTAGCAACAGGTTTGCCTGTAATAATAGTCGCTTATCTTTTAGCTTTTAGCATTTCAAGCATTGGTGGGTTTTACAGTAAGGTTAAAATTTTCGAAAAATGGTTCCGAAGAATAGTAGCTATAGCTTTTATTATAGTAGGGTTATATTACACTTACATTTTCTTTTTTTAAATTTAAAAAATGAAAAACAGCTTTGTTCAAAGCGTAAAAGGTAAAATTATTTTACCCTTGTTATTATTACCTATTTGGTTTATAATTTACCATTTTTTACAACCATTTACAGAATGGTTTGTGTTCTCTGCATTGGGTATGGTTAAAGGCGAACATCTTGCAGAAAGTATCTGGTTTTTCATTTTTGAATTTCCAAAAGTATTGTTATTACTAACATTGATCATTTTCTTAGTAGGAATTATAAGAACTTTCTTCACTCCCGAACGCACTCGTAAAGCTCTTGAAGGCAAAAAAACTTTTACTGGCAATATTTTAGCTTCATTACTGGGTATTGTTACACCATTTTGCTCCTGTTCTGCAATTCCTCTATTTCTTGGCTTTGTTGAAACCGGTGTTCCATTAGGAGTAACATTTTCATTCCTTATTGCTGCCCCAATGATTAATGAAGTTGCAGTTGTGCTTTTATATGGCATGTTTGGATGGAAAGTTGCATTAATTTATATTTCTACAGGTTTGTTTATAGCAATTTTTGCAGGCTGGGTAATAGGTAAACTTAAACTCGAAAAATGGATAGAACCCTGGGTCTTTGAAACAAAAATAGGACAAAATACCCTTGACGAGAAACTAATATTCAGTGATAGAATTAAATTTGGATACGATGCGATAAAAGAAATTGTTGGAAAAGTCTGGATATATGTTGCTATAGGAATTGCAGTAGGTGCAGGTGCGCATGGATATGTGCCAGCCGAATTCATGGCTTCATTAATGGGAAAAGACATTTGGTACGCAGTTCCACTTTCTGTTTTGATTGGAATACCATTATATTCTAATGCTGCTGGTATAATTCCAATCGTTTCTGTACTTATCGAAAAAGGAGCTTCACTTGGAACTTCACTTGCATTTATGATGTCGGTTATTGCTTTATCATTGCCAGAAATGATTATCCTTAGAAAAGTACTAAAGCTTCCATTAATTTTTACTTTCATTGGTGTAGTTGGAGTTGGTATAATAATAGTTGGCTATTTGTTTAATTTTATTTTTTAAATAAATATTTATGTTTAAAAACAAGGGATTTAAAATCGGTAACATTTTACATTTAACTCCAAAAGAAGCATATGAGCTTTGTAACCAGGAATCAATTCTTGTTGATGTACGTGAAGATTTTATGGTTGGATGTAAAATTTTCGATGTAAAACAAACACTCTATTGTCCTGCAAGTAAAATTGAAGAATTATACAATAATTTACCAATAGAATCCTCTCTCGTTATTGCAGATGCAACTGGAATACATAGCAAAGAAGTAATTAATTTTCTGACCCAAAAAGGCTTTACAAATATTGCAAATCTTGCAGGTGGCTTAGTTGAATGGGAACGCGACAACTTACCACTTCAAATTGACATCACCGAAATGCTAACAGGTTCTTGCATGTGTCAGTTAAAACAAAGGCACAAGAAAACAAATTAACAATTTTCATTATGAAAGAGATTATTAACGCAAAAACTTTTAAGCTGGTTTATTTTAGTATTTTAGTTATAGTATTTTTTTCATTTACTTTTTATTCCTGCAAAAAGGAAAAAGCAAATATAGAGCCTGATCCATCAGACAATTTAGCAATAGATAGCATTGTGGCAACAAAAACGAATATTATTACCTGGGAAGAAATATTTATAACAGCATATACAAGAGGAAATAATATTACCCTTAAATGGAGTGCAAATCATGGTAGTATGTTAGGTACCGATTCTTCCTCAGTTAAATATTGGGCTTGTCCATCTTGCACTGGCACTAACACTATCGAATGCAAAGCAAGTAATGAATATGGAACAATTTCAAAGACAATAACAATAAACGTAAGCCCTGAATGACAAATAAAATAACATTAATTACAATATTTATTTTTCTTTTTCAGGCAAACAGCTATTCTCAATGTTGTGCTGCAGGAAATCCTTCGGGTAGCGACATTTCACAAGAAGGACTGGGAAAGAACTTTTTTAAAATTAATCTACTTTATAAATACAGTTTATCAAAAGATTATTTCCATTTTAATAAAAAATATTCGCTCCCCTACATTGAAAAAAGCAATTTCAATTACAGCAATGTTTCTATTGCTTATGGTTTATCTCAAAGGTTATCATTAAATACAGAACTTGGTTATTTCATTAACAAATCACAAGAATTAAAAATAAATAATGAAAATATTTTAATAAATTCAAGTGGAATTGGAGATATATCATTTAATGCAAGATATAAATTGATTCAAAAGGTTAAACCATTTTCTCAGCTATATATTTCGGCAGGAACAAAAATTCCGGTTGGAGCTTTTAATGAAGAAATTGATGGAGTAACTATACCCATTTCGTTACAACCTTCATCTGGTGCATTAAAATTTAATGGTGGAATTTTTTATTTAAGAAAAAGTCTCGATAAAAAACTTGGCTGGTATAGCTTTGCTATTTTTGAATTTAGCAATACTATTAACAAAGGTTACCTGACCTATAAATATGGGAATTATTTACAATATACACTTGCAGGAATTTATTCTTTTTCTAAAAAACTTTCAGCTATAGGGAATATTAAGGTTGAATATAGAGATCGTGATAAACGAGAAGAAAACTTAAAAATAGAATCAAGTGGCAGTAGAATATTATATTTTTCTCCACAATTTCAGTATAATTTTAAAAGATCATGGAATATTATTATAAATGCCGATATCCCAATTTATAAATATGTAAACGGTTATCAGCTGACTAATAAATTTGCTTTTTCTTTTGGTATTTACAAAGCATTTAATTTGCAGAAAAGCAAAGAAAACTCAACTAATCCATAAAATATAATATTGCTTATTATTAATATATTCCAAAATTCGTCATGGCGGCTCTGAGCCTAATATTGTTGCCTTAAGAGAAAATTATTTTGACATTTTATTCACCTACTTCTCGATATGCTTCGCTTCCGCCGCGGCGTACAAATTAGCAATTATTTTTTGTAATACTAAATCTACAATGCTAGTTCGAGTTCAATCGAGAACTACTGGAATTACTCTCGCCATTGTATAAGTTTTATCCAATAATTTTTTATTATTATTCTATAATTATTTTCCCTTTGCCAATTTCTTTACCAGAACTTAACACCTTATACAAATAAATTCCACTTTCTAAATCATCACTTGAAAACTTAAATGTATTTGAATTTATATTATCTATATAGTTAATGTTCTTTAACAGAATATTCGTATTTTTATTTCTTCATTTCAAAGATAAAAGTTAAATCAAAATTAGATGAAAACCAAAGTATTATTTATATTAACAGTATTTATATTACTAAACTTTGCAGGGTACTCTCAAATAGTATTATCAGAAATCGACTTACCTGTTGCTGGCGATATTCAAATAAGTTCAAAAATTGATAGTATTGAAGGAATAAATATTTTACCAGGAGATTCGGGAGCAAACAAAACATGGTTTTTTGATTCGTATAATTTATGGGGAGGTACATTAGAATCATCAGCCGATTCGGTTAGATGGGTAACTGCAGATTCATTATTAGTATTTCCATTAGCAAATATTGCATTAAAATCAAATTGTTATTTATGGCACGATATGGTTTCTCACACTTTAAAAGAAAAATGTTTCAGAGATTATTACATAAAAGATTCAACAGGATTAAACTATTATGCTTCAAGCTATCCCAATGCCAATTACCTTCCAGATTACCGCAATATTTTTCCAGTAATTCAATATGGACAATCAAAGATTGATCATTCAAGAATTGTAATTCATAAAACTATCGACTCAGTTTATGTAACTAATGTTATAGATTCAACAAAAGCAGATGCCTGGGGAGAAGTAATAACCTTAATAGGCAATTACAATACAATAAGATTTCATACAAAAGAAACTGTATGGGATAGTTTATATATAAACGGTGTTGGGCAACAATTAAACTACATGCCTAATAATTACTATTACAAATGGTATACTAACGATCTCGGTTTTCCTGTAATGCAAATTAATAAAGGTATTTTAGAAAAACAATATAATTATCAGATTGTAAAATTTGCAGTAAATAAAAGAAATGAAATTGGAATAAAAGAAATTATAAATTCAGGTACAAACATTAAAATATTACCGAATCCTTTTAATAACGAAGCAACAATAATTCTCAATAATCAGCTTTTTGAAAATAATTTAACAATGAATATTTATGATATCACAGGCAGAGATATTAAAGAAATAAAAAACATCTCGAACGAGAATAATATAATTAATAGAAATAAAATCCCGGCAGGCATGTATACATTTAAAATCACTAACAATAAAGAGTTTATTGGAACCGGAAAATTTATTGTTCTATAATTTAATAAAAATCTCGGCAGGATATTTGAAAAAAGTATTAAATTCGTTAAAAATATAATCATATGAAAAAGTTAGCATTGATTCTAGTCTCAGCTTTAATTTTAGCAAATACAATTCAAACTAGTGCTCAGATTTTAACGGGAGCACAAAATCTTTTAAACCAAGCTACCGGCGGAAGTAGTTATACCGAAAAAGAAGCTGCCGATGGAATTAAAGAAGCGCTTACAAACGGAACTACAAATGCAGCAAAAGTAGTTTCAATAAAGGATGGATATTTTAAAAGTCCAGAAATAAAAATCCCATTTCCTCAGGATGTAAAAGTTATAGAGACTAAGCTAAGAGCAATTGGATTGGGCAAAAAAGTTGATGAAGCAATTTTATCAATTAACAGAGCTGCCGAAGATGCTGGCAAAGAAGCAACACCAATTTTTGTTACAGCTGTTAAAGCAATGACTATTACAGATGCTATAAATATTGTAAAAGGCGAAAACGATGCTGCAACAAAATATCTTAAACAAAGCTCATCAACTGAGTTAAACACAAAATTCAAACCTGTCATAAAAACTTCATTAGATAAAGTAGGTGCAACAAAATACTGGACAGAAATTATTACTGCATATAATAAAATACCAAAGGTAAAAAAGCTTAACCCCGATTTAGCTCAATATGTAACTGGGAAAGCTATTGATGGGTTATTTGTTATGGTTGCAAAAGAAGAATTAAAAATAAGAAAAGATCCTGCTGCTCAAGTGTCTGCTTTACTTAAAAAGATATTTGGGAAGCCGTAGAAACATTCTGAATAATACATACATACCAGATTCTTCGTCCGCCGCGGCGGATGAAGCATCTATTCTAGAATATTAGATCCATTTTATGCAAGAATCTGTTTATACAGCCACAATACTTAAAAGGAGATGGCTGGTCATGCCCGCCATGACTAACATAAATGCTAATTAAACTTTTTAGTCTTTTTAGAAACCGCTGATGCAATAAAAAATCCCATAACATCCTTCTCTTTGTTAGTAACATTAAATATATTCCCTTTTACATTTGAAGGAGGACCAGAGAAAGGATTTCCGGCACCAAATATCTCGCTAAACAAGGCACTGACAAATGTGTAATACTCTTTACTAATAGATCTCATTTCAAGAGTAACAGAATCACCGGGAACAATATCTTTCATTGAATAAATTGGAAATCCGGTCATATAATTTCCATTTACCATTTCATCTGATGCAAATGTTATATTTCTAATAGAATCGGTCATTATTTTCCCATTAACATAATAATTCCACATGTAATATTCACCAATAGTTGCAGGCTCTTGAGCCCATAAATTAACCATTGTACTATTTGGTTTATTAAAATCAGGAGCAAAAGATATTGAATCAATTGGTGTAACATATTTCAATATTGAGCTTGCTGTATAATCCTCATTTTTATATCTTATGTTTAAGGTATAAGTTTTTCCAATTTCTCCTTTATAGGTACTATCAGTTTGATAAATTCCTGGACTTGTTTCATTAAGGCTAACGACATATACACCATCGCTAATCGAAACAATTGCACCGGAAACTTTAGGTTGTGCATCGCTTGAAAAATAATTACTTGTTTCAGATATTTTTACTGTATGCCTTATAGCTTCATCTGTTACACCGCCATCAACAACTAGCCTAACATATGTATCTTTTAGTTTTATATCAATTTTTTCTTTGCAAGCACCTATTGAAAACATAATAATTATTACAAAGAGAATAAATGGGGTTTTAATATTATTATTTAATCTTTTCATATTTGCTATTTGTTAAAAATGAAAATTATAAGTTACTGATGGAAGTATTGGAAACAAATAATATTTATATGCCTGAATTGCATTTGGATCGTTTTGTTCTGATTCAAAACTTATCATCCATGGGTTTTTTCTGTTATATGCATTATAAACAGAAATATTTAATTCACTAAAAAACTTTTTATCTGCTCGGTCTTTTCCAAGTTTAATTGTTGCACCAACATCTAACCTGTGATACGAAGGCATTCTATATGAATTTCTTTCAGAATACACTGGAACTATTACGTTGCCGTATTCAAATCTACCTGTGGGAAATGTTACAGCAGCACCAGAGGCATAAACCCAATTCATAGAAAGACTTACCTTTTTACTAATATCATAACTTAACACAATTGATAAATTATGTGGCTTATCATAGCTTGCTGGATATTCTAGCCCATCATTAATTTCATTTATTTTTCTAAATGCACGTGCCCAAGTATAACTAATCCATCCTGTAAATTTACCTTCCTGTTTTCTTACCATAAATTCAACTCCATAAGATTTTGCTTTTCCAAATCGCAACTCACCTTCTATTTGCTGGTTTAATAACAATTGAGCATGATCTTTAAAATCAATTTCATTATTAACTATTTTGTAATATGTTTCAATAGAAGCCTCAAGTGTATTATGCCTGAAATTTCTAAAATAACCAATAGCACCCATATCAGCCATTCTTGGTTTTATATTTTTACCCGAGGGCAACCAAATATCTAACGGCATTCCACCAGTAGAATTTGAAGCAAGATGTATATATTGTTTTGTTCTTGAATATGATGATTTAATTGAAGAATACTCATTTAATGAATACTTAATTCCTAATCTTGGTTCTAATCCTGAAAATGTATTATAAAAATCCCCTTTACCATAAACAGTAGAGTCAATTGCATCATGATTATTATCAAAATTATACACTGTTGATTTTCCTATACTCTGAAAAACAGAATATCTTAATCCATAATTTACTGTTATAATTGCATTAATTTTTTGCTCGTTACTTGCAAATATTGCACTTTCCAATGCATTAGAGGTAAACATCTTTAATTCATTAAAAACACTACCCTCACCTGTCCCCTTGGCATAACCAGGATTAAAGTGATGGTACGTTGTTATAATTCCAAATTTAATTGTATTATTTGGATTTAAATAATATGTAAAATCAGGTTTAATACTATAATCCTGCATTGTTGCTGCCCACTTAAATCCCTGCATTGAAGAATTTGACTCTAATGCATAATCATAATTACTAAAAAGAAAAGTAACATTTGAAAATAATTTACTGGAATACAAATGATTCCATCTAACAGTTTCTGTATTATTACCCCAGTTTATTCCAAATTCCTTTCTGAGTTTTAATACATCACGACCAAAATAACTCGAAAAATATAATCGATTTTTGTCATTAATTGTATAGTTAATCTTCATATTTAAATCATAAAAATACAATCTTGTTTCTCTTAAATTTGTATCTCTTGCGAGTTTCAAAAGCAAATCAGCATAAGAGCGCCTACCCGATATCATAAAAGAACATTTATCTTTGATTATCGGTCCTTCAAGAGTTAATCTACTAGAGATTGTTCCTATTCCACCTGCTCCTGAGAATTTTTTAATATTCCCATCTTTCATCCTAATATCAAGCAATGAAGATAACCTTCCACCATATTCAGCCGGAATATCTCCTTTATATAATTTCACATCTTTTACTGCATCATTATTAAAAATAGAGAAAAACCCCATTAAATGTGAAGCGTTATAAACTGTAGCTTCATCAAGCAAAATTAAATTTTGATCTGATCCACCTCCCCTAACATTAAACCCTGACATTCCTTCGCCTGAAGCCTGAACACCTGGTAACATCTGTATAGCTTTAATAACATCAACTTCACCCATCAATGCAGGAATAGATTTAATTGTTTTTGCATCAATTTTAACAACAGACATTTCAGCCTTTGAAATATTTTCATCTTTCTTTCTATCTGATACAACAACTTCATTTATTAGAATCTGAGTAGTTTCAAGCTCTACATTATTTACAATGTCATTTTTTAAATCTACTGCTTTTGATACCGAATTATATCCTATATAAGAATAACCTATTGTATATTTTCCATCAGGAATACTAATAGAATAATAGCCATAAACATTTGTAATAGTTCCAGTATTTAATTCCTTAATATAAACAGTAACACCAATAAGCATTTCGCCATTACTTTTATCTTTAATATGCCCGCTTATACTATGTCTAGGTATGTTATTAATATTTTCACTATAGGTAATATTATTAAACACAAAGAAAAATATAATAATTAAAGTGATTTTAAATTGATTCTTCATTAAGCCAAATTTTTTAAAATTCAAATTAAAGACAAAGTCTTTTATTAATAGTTGCATTTTAGTTACAAATTTAGTTTTATGATTTTATTATAAATATGATAAATCGATAAACCAAAGAAATTTTACGATAAGTTAACTAAAATAAGATTTAAAATTATTTTATTGATTTATTTTTCAAAGCCTTATTAGCTTGTAAAGATGAAATAAGAGTAACAAATCCAACAACAGTAATAGAACTTAGAGGCATTAATATAGCTGCAACTATAGGAGATAACAACCCCATAACTGCATAATATAAACCCACAGAATTATAAGCAAATGAAAAAGCAAAACTGGCTTGAATTATCTTTCTGGTAGTTTTACTAAACGAAATAAAAATGGCTAAATCATCAAATGATTCTGCTTTTAAAATGGCATCACAAGCAGGAGAAAAATGGTAAATATCATCAGCAATTGAAATTCCGATATTACTCTGCATCAATGCTCCCGCATCATTTAACCCATCACCTATCATTAAAACCTTTTTACCACTTTGTTGTAAAGATTTAATATAGTTCAGCTTATCATCAGGACTTTTATTAAAGTGCAAATTATTATCAAAATATTTTTTAAGTAAATCATTGTCCTTAATAGTATCACCTGAAATTAAATGTAATTCGTACCCTTTATTTTTAAGTATTGTTAAAACATTTTCAAGACTATTTCGCAATTTAGTATTTAAAATAAATTTACCGTAATAGGCTCCATCAATTGAAACATGAACATTAGTTTCAAATTCATTTACATTAATTTCATTAACCGTTACAAAAACAGCTGAACCAATTTTAAATAGCTTTCCATTTACTTTCCCTTCAATTCCCTTACCTGTAATTTCGCTAAACTCACTTGCATCTTCAAAATTTTCAAAGGAATAATTCTGTGTTAAATATTTAAAAACCGACTGACTTAATGGGTGTGTTGAATGACGAGCCAAAGAAGCTATTTCAAGCATTTCGAGATTAGAAAGCGTAATTTCAGATTTAAAAACAATATCGTGCACATCTGATTGTGTAATTGTTCCGGTCTTATCAAAAACAATAGTCTCAATATCATATAATCTTTCTAAAACTTCATTGTTTTTTAAATATAGTCCTTTGTTTCCAAATACTCTCATTACATTACTGTATGTGAATGGCAATGAAAGAGCAAGTGCACATGGACAAGCTACAATTAAAACTGAAGTAAAAGCTTTAATAATCATTGAACTATCAACGAAAAACCAAACTACTGCTGTAACAAATCCAATAATTAATACAACAAGAGTAAATCTTTTACTTATTACATCAATCAACTTAGTTAATGAACTATTTCCTCTACTTGAGTTTATACCTTGCTCCTGGTTCCATAATTGCGTTAATCTGCTTTGCTGAGTTGAAGTTTTAACAAGCAGTTCAATTGTACTGCCAATTTGTTTGCCACCAGCATAAACAAATTCACCTTTTACTTTGTTAACAGGAACAGACTCACCTGTCACAAAACTATAATCAATATTAGCATAAGGACTAATTAATATTGAATCGGCAGGAATTAGCTCTTGGTTTCTTATTCTAATAATATCACCTTCTGCCAAATCGTGTAATTGAACTGAAATCTCTTTCCCTTCATTGAGTTTTGTTACAGCAACTGGAAAATATGAACGATAATTTCTGTTAAAAGATAATGCCTGATATGTTTTAGCCTGATACCACTTTCCCACTAAAAGAAAAAACACAAGTCCACAAAGTGAATCCATGTATCCTGAGCCAATTTTTGTTAGTATTTCATATGCACTCTCGGCAAAAATTGCAATTAATCCAATTGCTATGGGAAAATCAATATTTAAAATTCCTTTACGAATATTTTTCCAGGCAGAAATAATATAATCACTCCCACTATAAAAAAATACAGGAATAGCTAACAATAAATTTAATATTCCAAAAAATGATTTATAAGAAAAATCTATTGTTTCTGAACCTGGAATATACTCAGGAAAACTAAACAACATTGTATTTCCAAAAGCAAACCCAGCTATTCCTATTTTATATAGAAGTTGTTTATTTCCCTTTTGATTTTTTCTTTTCTCAACACTTTCAAGTGTAATGTTAGGAATATAATGTATTGAAACCAATAATTCAACTACTTGTCTTAAACTAATTTCATCTGAGTTAAATGTTATAGTAACTTCCTTCTTTACAAAATGAACTAGTGAATGCGTAATGCCAGCATTAAGTTTCGATAAATTCTCTAACAACCAAATACATGAGCTACAATGTATTCCCGGAATAAATAAAGTTACTTTCTTTAGATTTTTTTCCGAAAACTCATATAATTTTTCTTGTACCTCCTCTAAATCAAGATAAGAGAATTTATTATGGTAATTATCAGAAGTTAGTTTTATTCCAGGATGCGATTCAAAATTATAGTAATCGTAAAGCTTATGTTTATTTAAAATTTGATAAACAGTTTTACAACCATCGCAACAAAAATTCTTTTCATTCCATATTATAGGATGCTTTCCGCAACTGTCACCACAATGTATGCAACTTACTTTTTCCATCTAACATCAGTTAGTGACAGCATGAATGTTTTGCATTACATGTTTCAGTGTAAGGTGTTAATACCTTATCAACAGGACTAATATATTTTATTCCTAAATTTAGCCCTCTTAGAATAAAAAGTAATCCTATTAAAATAACAACAAACGGAATTAATTTTGTAAACACTCTTCTTATTGCAATTCCCAATGAATTTCCAATAATAGAAATTGCAATTAACATTGGACTAGTTGCTAGTCCAAAAGCAATCATTGCTATCATTCCTGTAATGCTATCATTTGAAGTTATTGCAAGTGCTACTGCCGTATAAACTAAACCACAAGGCAAAAGCCCATTTAATAAGCCTATTGAGAACAAAGACAGATATGAACTTATTGCAAACTTTTTACTCAAACTATTCTGAATTTTTGAAATAATCGAGAAACTTTTAGCCTTAAATCTATTTCTAAAAAATAATGGAAAAAGAACAGTTAATATCATTATAACACCAGTAACAACAGACACTATCTGCTGAAATCCAGCCATCTGAAAACCTTTACCAATTAATCCAAAAAGCAACCCTAACAATGCATAAGTAATTGTTCTTCCAAAATTATAAAAAAGAGTACTTAATACACTTGATAACCAATTACTGTTTTTTAATGGCAGTGCTAAGGCAATTGGACCACACATTCCTGCACAATGAAAACTGCCAAGAAAACCAAGTGTTAAAGCAGAAATAATTATTACCATTATAAATTAATATTAAATTCCTGATAATAACTAATAGTATCAGATGTCCAATCTATTTTAATCTGATATCGCTTTTCAGAAAAATTTGAAATACTGAATTTTTGAATATTGTTAGTATCAGGTTCAATTTTAAATAATAAATCTTTATTTGTTTTTGAAGGACAATAAAATTGCACATTTCCTTTTATAGTATGAGATTTAAATGCTTTAGGAAATGTAATTATTACGAAATCTTTAGATTGAAATAAAGTTATTTTTTCAAGTAGTTGATTTGTGTTTTTTTGTTTTTGAATTTCCTTTTCGTAATTAAGTTCTTTATGATAATAATCTTTTGTGATTACGTCATCTTCAATGCCTAAACTTAAGATTATTCTTAAAATTATAGTTCCAAAAAATAGCATTAAAACTATAAAAATTCCCCACCCCCAATTAAATTTAGTTTTAACCATTTAACAAGTTGTTAATTTGAAGAAATAAAAACAAGTTTTTTATTTTCTATTAACTCATTATTCGAATACACAGATAAAATTAAATTTATCTGCTTTGTATGAATTTTAGATTTATCAAGAACTATAAAGAAAACACTCTCAAGAGAACCCTGATCTTTTACAATCAATTTCTGGTTTCCAGCCATTTGAACTTCACCTTCAGGGGAATCTAATCTAATCTCAATTTCCTGACTTTTATGAGTCTTATTAAGAATATTAATATTATACAAATTACTTATCTTACCATTTGGTTGGTCCTGGAAAAGAGTTCCTGATGTTCTTAAAATAGTAGTCTGAATATCCGTTCTAACAGTTAATAAATATGACAAGAAAATTAACAACAATACTAATACTGAAGTATAACCTATTATTCTTGCATTAAACTTTACCCGCTCTCCTTTTTCAATATTATTTAATGATGCATACCTTATTAAACCTTTTGGTTTATCAATACGATTCATAACTGAATTACAAGCATCAATGCATGCAGTACAATTTGTACACTCTAACTGAACACCATTTCTTATATCAATTCCAGAAGGGCAAACGTGCAAACAATTTGCACAATCGATACAGTCACCATTATCAGAATCTGATTGTTTTCCGCGAGGCTCACCACGCTTGTAATCATAAGAAACAGCAATTGAATTTTTATCTAAAAGTACACCTTGTAACCTTCCATAAGGACAAATAATTGTACAAACTAACTCTCTTATCTGAGAAAAAACAAAATAAATTACTGTGGAGAAAATTATTATTCCAACAAATTTACCGCTATGTTCACCATTAAGAATGGCAAATACACTCTCATATCCATTCAAATAAGACAATAATGTAACTCCAAAACAAAAAGAAACTAACCAGAATAATATATGTTTAATTGTTTTTTTAGTAATCTTTTCAGCAGTAAGAATCTGTTGATTTAATTCTTTTTGCTTTGCTGGTCCACCTTCTATTAGCCACTCAATATTTCTAAAAACCAACTCCATAAAAACCGATTGCGGACAAGCCCAACCACAAAATATTCTGCCATATATAACAGTAAACAAAATAATAAATATTATTATGGAAATCATAATAAGAAAGAACATATAAAAATCTTGCGGCCAAAAAACTTTTGTAAAAAGAATAAACTTTCTTTCTAAAATATCAATCAGAAATATTGGCCGTCCGTTTACTTTAAAATATGGGCCCAGAATAAAAATCAGAATTAAAAAATAACCAAACAATAACCTTAAATTATATAATTTACCCTTTGGCTTTTTTGCATAAATCCAGATTCTTTTACCTTCTTCGCTAACAATACTTAACCTATCACGAAATGTTCGTTCTTTTTGCTCTTTGCTCATTATAATAATTTAATAAAGGCTTTAGAACAATTTAATTTATAACTGTTCCCTGCGGAGCTTTTGCATTTGCCGGATTTGAACCTTTAAACTTAATAAGGATATAACTAGCAAGTTCTAAAATCTGCTGATCAGACAATTGATCTTTATAAGGCAACATGCCTTTTGTTATAAATCCATATTTAATTGTTTTAAAAACTTCGTTTGGTTTATTTCCATGTATCCATGCATTGTCAGTTAAATTAGGACCAATATTATTTCCTTCTCCGTTATTACCATGGCAAGTAAAACAAATTTTCGATTTAAATAATTCTGCACCGGCAACTAAATCCTTTTCATCTTTTAAAAGCACAATATTATTTTCATCTAAGCCTTTTGTTAAAGAATCAGTTTTTGAAGAATCTACTATTGCCATTTCCTTAGAATATTCGGTAGCTTGATTTGGTCCACCAAAAAAAACATAGTATCCAAAATATCCAGCCGACCATAACACAGTTAAATAAAACACCCACATAAGCCATGGTGGTGGCTTATTATCAAGTTCTTTTATTCCATCATAATCATGATCCTCAATTAAAACTTTACGTTCATTATCTTTTATCTCCATAAAACTAATATTTAGATTTATTCAATATTTTCTTTATCTAATGGCAAATTACTCATCTCATTTGTGTAACTTTTGTTTAACATAAAAACCCATGCAACAATTCCAATAAAAGTTATAACTGACATCACTGTTGCTATAATTGGAAGCAAATATGAAGATGGATCTAAATCAAGAAACTGATATATTATTTTCATTTCTTTACTGGATTTGAAGTGGTATCAATAACATTTTGAATTGAAATATCTTTACCAAGCTTATGCAAATAAGCAATTAATGCAATTAGTTCTTTATTTGGTGCAACATTAATCTGTACTGCTTTTAACTCATCAGAAATTAATTGAGCCTGAGCTAATAAATCTGCTTTTGCTTTTAACTCATACCCTTCAGGATAAGGAACACCAACAGTTCTCATTGCATTTATTTTTGCAGCGGTACCGTCTAAATCAATATCTTTTTCGGCTAACCATGGATATGCTGGCATATTTGAACCCTGACTTGTTGTTTGTGGATTCATCATATGATTATAATGCCACATTGCAGGCTTATACATTTTACCTCCAACTACACCAGTTCTTGCTAAATCTGGTCCTGTACGTTTAGAACCAAACTGGAACGGATGATCATAAACGAACTCTCCAACTTTTGAATATTCACCATATCGTTCAGTCTCAGATCTGAATGGACGTACCATTTGAGAATGGCAATTATAACAACCTTCCTTAATATAAATATCTCTACCTTCTAACTCTAAAGGAGTATAAGGTTTTACAGAAGCTATAGTTGGAATATTTGATTTTACAACTATTAAAGGAATTACTTCAATAGCACCTCCAATTGCAACAGCAATAAAAATGTAAATTGCAAAACGTACAGGTTTACGCTCTAACCAACGATGTGCTGTTTCACTTAATGCAGAACGTTTTTCAGATTTTTCTAATGCAGGAGCAGTTGCTTCCTCTTCACTAACAAATTTACCTGCCTTTATTGTTTTAATTAAATTGTATACCATTACAAGAAATCCAACAAGGTACAATGAACCTCCAATTACTCTTGTATAGTAAAAAGGATTTATTTGTGTTACAGTTTGCAAAAAGTTAGGATATGCTAATGTACCTTCAGCATTAAATTCTTTCCACATTAGAATTTGAATAAATGAAGCCCAATACATAGGAACTGCCCACAACAATATTCCTAATGTTCCGATCCAGAAATGGAAATTCGCAAGCTTTTTCGAGAATAATTCGATATTAAATAGTCTTGGAATTAACCAATATAACATTGCAAATGTTAAAAATCCGTTCCAAGCAAGTGCTCCAACATGTGCATGAGCAATTGTCCAATCGGTAAAATGACTAATTGCATTTATTGATTTTATTGATAATAATGGACCTTCAAAAGTGCTCATTCCATAAGCAGTAATTGCTACAACCATAAATTTCAGAATAGGACTTTCTCTTACCTTATCCCATGCACCACGCAAAGTAAGTAATCCATTTATCATACCGCCCCATGATGGAGCAATTAACATTACAGAAAACACAACACCCAAAGACTGTATCCAATCCGGCATTGCCTGATAAAGCAGGTGATGTGGCCCTGACCAAATGTAGATAAATATTAACGACCAGAAATGAATTATGGATAACCGATAAGAATAAACTGGGCGATTGGCCATTTTAGGTAAGAAATAATACATTAATCCTAAATATGGAGTTGTAAGGAAAAATGCGACTGCATTATGACCATACCACCATTGAACTAATGCATCCTGAACACCTGCATAAAAAGGATAACTTTTCAAAAAACTTGCTGGCATCTCAATTGAATTAACAATATGAAGCATTGCTACCGCTAAAATTGAAGCCACATAAAACCAGATAGAAACATATAAATGCTTTACTCTTCTTTTTATTATTGTTCCAATAACATTTGCACCAAAAACAACCCAAACAAGGGCAATCATAATATCAACCGGCCATTCTAATTCAGCATATTCCTTACCGGTTGTATAGCCTGCAGCAAGAGTTAAAGCTGCGCAAACAATAATAAGTTGCCATCCCCAGAAATGTATTTTACTGAATAAATCGCTAAACATTCTTGCTTTCAGCAATCTTTGTGTAGAATAATAAACCCCCGTAAAAATTCCATTTCCAACAAATGCGAAAATTATTGCATTTGTATGAATTGGCCTTATTCTACCAAAAGAAGTAAATTCTATCCCAAAATTAAGAATTGGAAAAGCCATTTGCAAAGCAGCCAGAATTCCTACTAAAAGAGCAACTGCAGCCCAAAGTATTGTTGCATATGCAAACAATTTAACAATTTTGTTGTCGTAATAAAAAGTTTGTTGTTCCATCTATTATTTATTTTCTACTTTTTTATCTTCGTTTATTATGTCACTTTTATCGTCAAATAAAATTCTAACAGAAGGCGTGTAATCATCATCAAATTGGCCGGATTTAACTGCCCACACAAACGCCCCAAGGAATCCAACCGCTGCAACTAAGCATATTACAATTAAAATAAAAATTACTTCCATCTTATATTTAATGGTACAAAAATAAAAATTTTATTAAATATTTATTTAAGTACATCATTATTTAAATAATCTTTTTCAAATTTCAACATTAATTTACTGATATTCACTAATAATTTATTAATTTTATTAATCTTTTTGATCTAATTTACAGACATTAAAATTTTCGTGAATCTTCTCAGAAAAATTACGAAATTCGGCAATTATTATATTTGATATAAATGCCAAATCAATTTAAAAGATATTTAACTTATTATATTCTTATTATCTTCACTTTACTGTGTAATAATATTCTAATTGCACAACAGAATCAAAATAATATTTCGAATAAAACTACACAGGCAAGTATTGACTCAAGCATTATGAACATGCAATCAATACTAAAACAAGATAAAGCAGTACAGTATTATTTACCAGCCGATTCGGTACCTGTTTTTTCTGATTTAATTTTTGAAAGCCGTATTACCAAATTAAGCTTAACAACTCCTATTGCACTAGACTACAACGCTGTAGTAAAAAAATACATTGATTATTATGCAATAAAAAAACGCGGATTGGTTTCAAAAATGCTTGGAATTAGTCAGTATTATTTTCCATTGTTTGAATCTACTTTAGATAAATATCATCTTCCACTGGAGTTAAAATATTTAGCAGTGGTAGAATCAGCGCTTAACCCAACAGCTAGAAGTAAATCGGGCGCAGTAGGTTTATGGCAGTTTTTATTACCAACCGGACAAATGTTAGACTTAAAAATAAGTTCATTTGTTGATGAACGTCAGGATCCTGTAAAATCGACCGAAGCTGCATGCCGTTATTTAGAATATCTTTATAATACTTTTAATAATTGGCAACTTGCTTTAGCTGCATATAACGGTGGACCAGGCACAGTAAGAAATGCAATTATCCGCTCGGGTGGAAAAACTGATTTTTGGGACTTAAGGCCATATTTGCCCGTAGAGACACAAGGTTATGTCCCTGCTTTTATTGCAACCACATACATTATGAATTATGCAGTTGAGCATAACATAAAACCAGATGTTCCAAAATTATTTTATTATCAGGTCGACACGGTTATGATAAACCAACCTGTGTATTTTGCTTCTATTGCAAATAATTTGAAAATACCTGTTGAAACAGTTAGATTTTTAAATCCTGCTTATAAAACTAATTATATTCCTAAATATAGCGAATCGGTTCCTTTGGTTTTGCCTGCCAATAAAATCTCCGCATTTGTACAAAACCAGAATAAGATTTTTAGTTTTGCTTTTCCATCCGATTCAATTTCTAAAGCAAAAGTTAATCCCGAAGACGAATCAAAAACACTTATTACGCACGTTGTTGAAAAAGGCGAATATTTAAATAAAATTGCACTTAGTTACAGATGCTCAGTAAACGAAATTATGGAATGGAATAACCTTAATTCTATCAGTTTAAGCTCTGGAATGGTTTTGAAAATATGGGCTCCTGATCATATTATTGCATCTTTAACCGACATTAATAACAACGACACAAAAAACCATAACATTTTAACACAAAAATCTATTATTTACACCATTCAAAAAGGTGACACATTATTTAGTATTTCTCAAAAATTTGTTGGTACTTCTGTAGCTGAAATAATGCAATCTAACCAATTAACAAAGGAAAGTAATCTTGTTCCAGGTACTCAAATTAAGATAAGTACTTTTTCGAATTAGCTAACAAATTGTCTAATATACTAGAATAGATTCTTCGTTTCACTCAGAATGACAAAAAGGGAAAATAATACTTACTCTGGAAACCGATACAAATCCTCTTTTCTAAAAGTCCACTCCGGTGTTTGTAACACATCACCAAAATCAATATCATACCATGGACTTATTTGGTTATCGTCAGGATTTTTTAGTACATGAATTTCCTGAGCAGGCATATAGCTTTGCGCAATCATAAAAACTATTTTTCCTGCTTTGCTTTTTGCAACATCAACAACTGTAACAGCGTGCCCGTATGGATTGCCCGAAACAATAAAAACATCGCCTGCTTTAATGTTTTTTAATTCAACTTTTTTTAATTCCTTTTTTAGTGAAGCTGTATTTGCAAACGAAAAAATATAATTCATGTAAGATCTGAATTTTTTAAATGAATGGTCGCCATTGCAATAATCCTTATAATATCTGGGTTTGCCATCGCTTAAAAAATTAAAATGTATTTCGTTAAATTTTTTCTGGTTAAATAAATATTCCCCCCGTAATCTCATTACAGCATCAGCACATTGTTGTAAATCCTGACTTCCTACATCCATTTTAATAATTGCAAACTGAGCCGACTGGTTGTATTTTGGAGTTTTATTATATAAATATACAGTATTGTTATCAGTTTTTAACGGAAGATGCTGCAAATAATATCCAAAAGAACTAGTATCGTTCTTTTCTCTAACATAATTCAATGGAACTGGAATTTCTGAAATGTTTTTGAACCATGCTTTTTCTTGCACTTGTATTTGAGCAAATGCTTGGTTGTTTTGATTGCCAATACATGAAAATAGAATAACAGAAAAACATGTAAATGTAACCAGATTTAACATTCGCTTTGTTAATTGTCTTAATTTCTTCATGTTAAAGGGTAATAAATTGGTAAAAACTTTTAAATGTATTTATTACTAACTATAAATTTCGTTAATTATTTTTGAAACAAAAAATTCATGAACGAAAAAGTTAAGGTAGCCAGTTTATCAATTGCCTCAAATACAACGCTTATAATAATAAAATTATTTGTTGGAATTTTTACTGGTTCTGTAAGTATAATATCCGAGGCAATCCACTCCACTATGGATTTAGCTGCTGCTATCATTGCTTTTTTCTCAGTAAAAGTTTCCGATACACCTCCAGACAAAAGACATCAATATGGCCATGGTAAAATTGAAAATATTTCGGGTGTAATTGAAGCCATTTTAATATTTATTGCATCAATTTGGATAATTTACGAAGCTGTATCTAAAATAAAATCTGAAGAGAAAATCGAATCTATTGGACTTGGATCATTAGTCATGTTAATTTCTGCAGGAGTAAATATAATAGTATCACGTAAATTATATAAGGTTGCAAAAAAAACAAATTCTATTGCATTAGAAGCTGATGCACTTCATCTTAAAGCAGACGTTTACACTTCACTTGGAGTTGCATTAGGACTGGGTCTTATTTGGTTAACAGGTTACCAGATTCTCGATCCAATTGTTGCTATTTTAGTTGCAATATTTATTTTATATGAATCTTTTCAATTACTAAAAAAAGCTTTTAGTCCGCTTTTAGATTCTGCTATGGATGAAACTGATTTAAATACAATTCATGATTATTTCGAAAAGAAAAACATAAAAGTGCACGATTTACGAACCAGATTATCGGGAAAATACAAATTTGCAGAGATACACATGGTAATGTCAGGTAAAAAGACTTTAGAAGAAGTGCATGAAGTCTGTGATGAAGTAGAAAAAGAATTGCAGCATAAAATACATGATTTTCAGCTTACAATTCATCCTGAACCAGAAACAAAGGAAGAAAATTAGTAGGAATAATTATTGTTTAAGCGTTACTGAATTTTGCAGTTTTAATTTTTTTTTCTAATTTTCCAAAAATACTTTGATTATGATACGTCTTATAGCTTTCATTTTTGTGGCTTTAATTTTAACAAGCTGCGGTTCTTCAAAAAAATTATACCAGCATGGTAATTATGATCAGGCAATTCACAAATCTGTAAAAAAATTACGTGGAAATCCGGAAAACACAAAAGAGATGAATGTACTTGAAAAATCGTACAATGCTGCAAATGATATTAACAACAGCAGAATAAAATTTCTTAAAACTGACGGTAAACCAGAAACATGGAATGAGGTTTTTAATAATTATTCAATGTTAAAAGACAGACAACAGTTAGTAAAAACAGTTTTACCATTAAAAGATGGCAATAGAATAATAGATTTTCCACAAATTGATTATGATCGCGAAATTGTTGATGCAAAGAAAAATGCAGCAGAATATTTTTATGTGCATGCAAAAAAACTTCTTTCGTATAATGATAGATTTAAAGCCCGTGATGCATATTTTGAGTTTAAAAAAGTAAAAGAATATTACGAAACTTATCAAGATGTAGACAAATATATTGAAGAAGCCAGAAAAGCTGGGATATCAACTGTATTAATTCAATTTGACAATAACACAATTATTAAATTACCACAGGAATTTGGTTTGCAGTTATTAGATTTTAACACAGCGCAGTTAAACAGCGAATGGGTTAATTATTCAAATAAAAACATGAACTACAATTATAATAATTTGGTTAAAATTAATCTTAAAATGATTGATATTTCTCCAGAAAAATTAAAAGAAAAAGAAAGTGTTCAAACAAAATTAATACAAGATGGAACCGAAGTAAAACTTGATCAGAATAATAATGTTGTAAAGGATTCTTTAGGCAATCCTATTCGTGTTCCCAGAATGGTAACAGTTAGCTGTAAAGTTTTTGAAGTTCTACAACAAAAAGCAGCGCATCTTGACGGAACAATAGAATATTACGACTTACCTGCAAATAATCAAATTACATTGAAACCTTTGGCTTCTGATTTCTTTTTTGAAAACCGCGCAATTACAGCAAATGGCGATTTACGGGCTCTAGAGACAGAAACAGCAAAGTTGGTAGGAAAAACACCTGTTCCTTTTCCAAACGATATTCAAATGATAATGGGAGCGACAGATATATTTAAAAAAGTTATGATAGACCTTTTACGAGAAAATAAGTACGTTATTAAATAATGTTAGAAATCAATAAAAATGTTTCTGCAAAATTGGAACAAACTGTACTTATTAGTGCAATACATCAAAATCAGGACGAAAATCAGGTAAATGAATATTTAGACGAACTGGCATTTTTAGCTTTAACAGCGGGTGCTAACACTATAAAAAGATTTACTCAAAAAATTTCAGAACCAGATTCACGAACATATATTGGCAAAGGCAAACTTGACATTATTGCCGCATACATAAAAGAACATAATGTACCATTGGCAATTTTTGATGATGAGTTAAGTGGATCGCAATTAAGAAATATTGAAAAAATTTTAGAATGTAAAGTACTTGATAGAACAAATTTGATTTTAGATATTTTTGCCGCAAGGGCACAAACTTCTGCTGCAAAAGTTCAGGTTGAGCTTGCGCAATATCAATATATTTTACCTCGCTTAACCAATATGTGGACCCACCTTGAACGACAAAAAGGAGGTATTGGTATGCGTGGCCCCGGTGAAACAGAGCTTGAAACTGACCGAAGAGTTATAAAAGCAAAAATATCTTTGCTAAAAGAACAATTAAAAAAAATTGACAGGCAAATGACAACACAGCGTCAAAGAAGAAATGAGCTGGTAAGAATTGCTTTGGTTGGCTATAGCAATGTTGGAAAATCAACTATAATGAATTTACTTAGTAAATCAAATATATTTGCTGAAAATAAATTATTTGCAACCTTAGATACTACTGTTAGAAAAGTTGTTATTGGCAATTTACCTTTTTTAATTTCTGACACTGTAGGTTTTATTAGAAAATTACCACATAGTTTAATAGAAGCATTTAACTCTACCCTCAGTGAAATCCGCGAAGCAGATATTCTTCTTCACGTTGTTGATATCAGTCACCAGAATTTTGAAGAACAAATTAATATTGTTAATCAGACTTTGCACAGTATTAAAGCATCTGATAAACAAACAATTTTAGTATTTAACAAAATAGACAATTATTTACCTCCAGATGCGGATGACCTACTTTTTCAAGGACCTCGTAATCTTTTAGAATTAAAAAACAGCTGGATGGCTAAAAATAATTTCCCATGTATTTTTATTTCGGCAACTAAGAAAGAGAATATCGAAGAATTTAGAAATATAATTTTTCAAAAAATAAAAGACTTACACGTAACACGTTACCCTAACGAAAATTTTAATTTTTTTAATTAATAGGTTACAATCATAAAAATAGACTAACTTTTTTTAAATCATCAGGAGTATCAATTGACAAGGTCTCAATATCTGTGATTTTAGCACTAATGTTATAACCATTTTCAATCCACCTCAATTGCTCTAAAGATTCTGCAATTTCCAGTTTTGATAAAGGAAGTTTTATTATTTCGTGCAATATATTTGTTCTATATGCGTACAATCCAATGTGTTTATAATAGTTGTTTTTATTAGCCCAATCAATTTGATTAATATTTCTTAAAAATGGAATTGGTGATCTGCTAAAATATATTGCGAAATTATTTTTATCCAAAACAACTTTGGGTTTATTCGAATCAAAAATATCATTATTATTTGTTATTACTTTAACTAAAGTTGAAATTTGTGCATTTTCATCATCAAAACACGAAACAAGTAACTCCAATTGTAAAGGATTTACAAATGGTTCATCGCCCTGTATATTTACAACTACATCAAATTCGCTATTTAATTCCTTTGATATTAAATCTAACGCTTCTGCACAACGATCGGTACCACTTGCATGCGAAGCAGATGTCATAATAGCCTTACCACCATAACTATTTACATGATCAAAAATTCTTTTGTCATCTGTTGCAACGTACACAAATTCGAATGCTTTTGCAGATTGTTCGTAAACCCGCATAATCATTGTTTTGCCATTAATATCTACAAGTGGTTTACCAGGAAACCTTGTTGATGCATATCTTGCGGGAATAAGTCCAAGAATTTTCATTATGTTAAATATTTGAAAAAATTAATGAAAAAATAAATATGCGACAAAAATCGCAGCCAGAATACCGGCTAAATCGGCAATGAGAGCACAAGCCACAGCATGACGAGTATTCTTTACACCAATAGAGCCAAAATAAACCGCTAAAATGTAAAATGTAGTATCACATGCACCTTGAAAAATACATGATAATCGTCCTTGAAATGAATCAGCACCAAAAGTTGTCATAGTATCAACCATTAAGCCACGCGCACCGCTCCCACTCATTGGCTTCATAAATGCGGTTGGTAAAGCAGGAACAAAATCGGTATTTAAGCCAAGCATAGCAAAAAAATGTCCCAAGCCATTTATCACATAATCCATTGCTCCCGAAGCACGAAATACAGCTACACCAACAAGTATACCTACCAGATAAGGAATAATTCTAACAGCAATATTAAATCCTTCCTTTGCTCCATCAATAAATGATTCGTAAACATTTACTTTTTTAATAAAAGCGAGAAAAATAAATCCTACAATAATTGAAAATATTAACAAATTAGCAACAACTGATGAAACCTGACTTAATTTTTCGGGCGACATAGTTGAAAAATACCAAATTAATCCGGAAACTAATAAAGTAAAAGTTCCCAGATAAGCCAACACCACTTTATTAAATAGATTTATTTTCTGAACTATACTAACAGCAATAATTCCTGTTAATGCAGCACAAAAAGTAGATAAAAGTATAGGAATAAAAATATCTGCAGGATTTACAGCATGAAGCTGGGTGCGATATACAATAATACTCATAGGAATTATGGTAAGTCCTGATGCATTTATTACCATAAACATAATCTGAGAATTGGAAGCTGTATCTTTATTTGGATTCAGTTCATGAAGTTCTTTCATTGCCTTTAATCCAAGGGGTGTAGCGGCATTATCTAAACCAAGCATATTGGCAGCAATATTCATAACAATAGACCCTTGTGCAGGGTGACCTTTTGGAATTTCAGGAAAAAGTTTTGAAAACAAAGGACCAACTAGTCTTGATAAAATTTTAATCATTCCTCCGGTTTCTGCAACTTTCATCAAACCCATCCATAATGTCATAACACCGGTCAAACCAATTGACAATTCAAAAGCTGTTTTTGAACTATCAAAAGCACCATTCATAATGCTACTAAAAACAGTAAGATCACCGAAGAAAATTAATTTTATGATTGCTACAACAAATGCTATTAAAAAGAAAGCAATCCAAATATAGTTTAGTACCATAACCTATTTTTAACTCAACATTTAAATTAAGTTTAAAAATAAAACATAAATATTATTATAAAATCGATTCAGATTTATAATTTCAAAAAAGTTCTAAACATTTTCATTTAAAGTATGCGACCACTTTAACCTATTATGTTTATTGTATGAAATCTTACCATGATCTAACAACCATTGAATTACTTTAACTGTCTTTTCTTTTGTACAGTCAACTTTTTCAACAAGTTCATTTAATTCAATAGATTCAACTGATAACTCATGTTTAATTTTCTCTAAAATACTATCGAATTCAAAATTACTAAGTCCTAATTCATTTCTCTGTCTACATACATCACAAACCCCACATCGATAAGGATTTTTTTCACCAAAATACATTAACAACAATTGATTTCTACATTTATTATTTGTAAAAGCATAATTTAGCACATGTTCAATTCTCTTTACCAAACGACTTTTACGATCTCTATAATTTGCGGGAGAAAATATAACTGATTTATCATCTAATCGATTAACTGTATACATTAAAAACGGACTTTTTTTCCTTGGCAAATATTCAATAACATCATACTTGCCCAAATCATGCAAAATTTTAACAAGCTCTTCTTTTGAAATTCCAGCCCGTTTTGACAAAGAATCTTCATCAATTCTTACATAATCATTAAAAAGACCAGAATAAGAACGAAGCAAAAATTTTATTACAGCATCATAATTCTCATATTTCAACTGAAAATTATATAGTTGATCCCTATTTGGTAAAAAATGAAGTCTTGAAGGAGTTTCAATTTCATCAGTTAAAGTCAAATATCCTTCTTGTTCTAAAAGCTTTAAACTATTATATGCAGTTAGAATTTCTAATTTGTATTGACTTACAAAACCAGCCAGGCTAAATTCAAATTCTCTTTCTCTTCCCGATCCTATTGGAACTTGCAAATAATTACCCAGTGCATTGTAAATCTGTCTGATTTTATCAATTGGAGGAAATGAGATTTCAACCTGTTCGGCAAGCTTAATTCTATCAACTTCATTAATAAGCAAAACCGCAAATGAGCGTTTTTCATCTCTCCCTCCACGACCAGCTTCCTGAAAATATGCTTCAATAGAATCTGGCAAATCCATGTGAACAACAAAACGAACATCGGGTTTATCTATTCCCATTCCAAATGCATTTGTAGAAACCATTATTCTACACTTTCCAGATTTCCATTCTTCTTGCTTTTTATTTCTGGTTTGCATATCTAACCCAGCATGATAAAAATCGGCTGCTATTTTTTGCTTTCTTAGAAAATTTGAAATCTCTACAGTTTTTTTTCTATTTCGAACATAAACGATTCCAGTTCCGGGATTATGAGTTGAAATTTTAAGTAAATCGGCAAATTTATCTTCGGTATGTTTTACAAAATATGTAAGATTTTTTCTTTCGAAACTTTTTTGAATAGCATTTTTGGTTTTAAAAAGCAACTTATTCTGAATATCTTCAACAACTTCCGGAGTTGCAGTTGCAGTAAGTGCAAGTACAGGTGTCTTAGGAATTAATTCACGTATTTCTGCAATTTTTAAATATGCCGGTCTAAAATCATAACCCCACTGAGAAATACAATGTGCTTCATCAATAACTAGAAAATTAACCTTCATTCCTTTAATTTTCTGACGAAAAACCTCTGTTCCTAACCTTTCTGGTGATAAATACAAAAATTTAAGTTCAGGATCAAAACATGCATTTTCTAAAGCTAAATCAATTTCACGTGGCGACATACCAGAGAAAATCATATTTGCTTTAATATTTTTCTTTCGTAAATTCTCTACCTGATCTTTCATTAAAGCAATCAGAGGAGTTACAACCAAACAAATTCCAGGCTTTACCAAAGCAGGAACTTGAAATGTAATTGACTTACCACCACCTGTTGGCAGTAATCCAAGTGTATCATTACCTTCAAATACAGAAGTTATTATTTCTTCCTGCAACTCGCGGAATTTTGAATAACCCCAGTATTTTGCTAATATCTCCCTAAAGTCATTTAACTGATTCACTTTCAATTACGATTTTTTAAAATCTTGTTAAAAAATACAAAAAAATAGAACAGGGAACATCATGTCAGTATTTTTTTTGTAATTTCACGCAATTTTAATATAAATCAGCTTACAAATGTCATTTTTAGCAGATAAAATTTTAGACGAAGGCTTAACTTTCGATGACGTATTGCTAATACCATCATATAGTGAGGTAATGCCAAGACAAGTTTCATTAAGTTCGCAATTTACTAGAAATATCAGCATTAATATTCCTATTGTTTCTGCTGCAATGGATACAGTTACCGACTCAAACCTAGCAATTGCAATGGCTCGTGAAGGAGGAATTGGAGTTATTCATAAAAACATGACTATCGAACAGCAAGCTAAAGAAGTTATGAGAGTGAAGCGTGCTGAAAATGGAATGATACTCGATCCAATTACAATTAGCAAAGACGGAACAGTTGGAGATGCACTTAATTTAATGAAAGAATATAAAATTGGTGGAATTCCAGTAGTTGACAAAAACAAAATTTTAGTAGGTATTGTTACAAATCGTGACTTACGTTTTCAGCAAAATGCAAAACGCCCTATTCAGGAAGTAATGACCTCAAAAAACATTATTACAACATCTCAATCTACAGATCTTCATAAAGCGTCTGAAATTTTACAACATCATAAAATCGAGAAATTACCAGTAGTTGATAGCAAAAATAAATTAATTGGGCTACTTACATACAAAGACATTACAAAGGCTAAAGATCGTCCAAATTCATGCAAAGATGAAAAAGGTCGTTTAAGAGTTGCTGCAGCTGTTGGTGTAACAGCCGACACAATTGAAAGAATTGATGAATTAATAAAAGCTCAGGTTGACGCAATAACTATTGATACTGCTCACGGTCACTCAAAAGGTGTTATTGAAATGCTAAAAAAAGCAAAGAAGAAATACCCTTCAATGGAATTTATTGTTGGAAATATTGCAACTAGTGAAGCAGCAAAAATTTTAGTAAAAGCTGGTGCAGATGCAGTAAAAGTAGGCATAGGACCAGGTTCTATCTGTACAACAAGAATTATTGCAGGAGTAGGCGTTCCTCAACTTTCAGCAATTTACGAAGTTGCAAAAAGCTTAAAAGGTAGTGGAGTTCCTGTTATTGCAGATGGTGGAATTCGATACTCTGGCGATATAGTTAAAGCTCTTGCTGCAGGTGCAAGCTCAATTATGGCAGGAAGTCTTTTTGCCGGTGTTGAAGAGTCGCCAGGCGAAACAATAATTTTTCAAGGAAGAAAATTCAAATCATATAGAGGAATGGGTTCTATTGAAGCAATGCAGAAAGGTTCAAAAGATCGCTATTTTCAAGATATGGAAGATGACATTAAAAAACTTGTTCCTGAAGGAATTTCTGCCAGAGTTCCATACAAAGGCACTTTATATGAAGTATTATACCAAATGGTTGGTGGTTTAAGGGCTGGAATGGGTTATTGTGGCTCACAGAATATTGCTGCATTACAAAATGCAAAATTCGTACGGTTAACAAGTGCTGGTGTTACAGAAAGTCACCCACATGGTGTAACAATAACCAGTGAAGCACCAAATTATAGTAGAGAATAATTAAAACTTAACAATGAATAATAAAATTATGAAACGTTTCATTAATTTAACAGGTATGATTTTGCTACTTTCTGTAGCAACAGCTTTTGGGCAGACAAACGATGACGATGCAACATTACTCACAATCGATAATGCTAAGATTACAAAAGGTGAATTTGTCCGTATTTATAAAAAGAATAATACTAAGGACACACAAATTGATAACAAATCACTAAATGATTATTTAGAATTATTTATAAACTTTAAATTAAAAGTTTTAGAAGCTGAAAAACTTGGATTAGATACAGCCGAAAGTTTTAAGAAAGAATTAGCTGGTTATAGAAAACAGCTTGCAATTCCTTATCTTGTGGATAAAGATGTTGACGAAAAATTATTAAGAGAAGCATATGAAAGAAAGAAAACTGCTTTACGTGCTAGTCATATTTTAATAAAACTTAATGATAATGCCACTCCTGAAGACACATTAGCAGCATACAATAAAGCCTTAGGACTTTATAATAAAGCTAAGTCAGGTGAAGACTTTGGAAAATTGGCGAAAGAAAATTCTGAAGATGAAACTACAAAAAACACATTAGGTGATATTAGTTATTTTTCAGTTTTATCAACAGTATATCCATTTGAAACCGCTGCCTACAACCTTAAAATAAATGAAATATCAATACCAGTTAGAACCGCTTTTGGATATCACATAATTAAGCTGACCGAAAGAATAACTAATCCTGGCGAGGTAAAAGTTGCACACATAATGGTTTTAGTACCTAAAGATGCTAAAACAGAAGATGTAAAAAAAGCAGAAGAAAAAATTAATGAAGTATACACAAAACTACAAGCTGGCGGCGATTTTGGAAAATTGGCAATAGAATATTCAGATGATAAATCATCAGCAAAAAAAGGTGGCGAACTTCCTTGGTTTGGTACAGGCCGTATGGTTCCTGAATTTGAATCAGCAGCTTTTGGGTTAAAGAATCAAGGCGATTATTCAAAACCAGTACGCACTGCATTTGGATGGCATATTCTTAAAAAAATAGATAGCAAACCAGTAGGAACCTATGAAGAAGTTAAATCTGATTTACAAACAAAACTCACAAAAGACAGTCGCGCACAACAAAGTCGTATTTCATTAATTGGAAGATTAAAAAAAGAATACAATTATAAATTAAATGAAAAACAATTAGCCGAATTTTATAAAGTTGCAGACACTTCATTATTTTCTGGAAACTGGAAAGCTCAAAAAGCAGCCTTACTTACAAAACCATTATACACCCTTGGCGACTCAACCTATAGTCAAAAACAATTTGCAAATTATTTAGAAAACACTAGAAAGAAAACGAAAGTTGAAAATGCAAATCAAGCTGTATTAACAATGTACATCAACGATCATTTCAACAAATTTTCTGAAGAAAAAATAATTGCATATGAAGAAGCCAGATTAGATAACAAATATCCACAATTCAGATATTTAATGAATGAATATCACGATGGTATTTTACTATTTGACTTAACGGACAAAATGGTATGGTCAAAAGCAGTTAAAGACACATTAGGGTTGAAAGAATTCTATGAAAAAAACAAAAACAACTACATGTGGGAAAAACGTGCAGACGTAACAACATTTCAATACTCTAACGACAAAACAAAAGATGAAACCTTAAAACTTATTGAGAAAAAAGTTTCAAAAGGATACTCAAATGATGATATTTTAAAAATGGAAACTAAAAAGGATTCATCTGCTTTATTAATTATTGAGAATAAACTTTATCAAAAAGGTGACAATACCAATATTGATAAAATTACTTTTAATCCAGAAAGCACTCAAAATAAGACTTACGATATTAATGCAGAGAAACATCAAATTTTATATATCAATAAAATTATTGAACCACAGGTAAAATCACTGTCGGAAGCAAAGGGATTAGCAACTGCAGATTATCAAACATTTCTTGAGAAAAACTGGATTTCAGAATTACGCTCAAAGCACACCATAACAGTTATCAAAGAAGTTTTATCAACTATAAAATAAATGATTACGGGAAGATTTTTCTTCCCGTTTTTCTATAAAATGAAAAGTATATACCTGATATTTTTTTTATTTGCTTTTATTTTAGCTTGTTCATCAGAAAAAGTTTCTGAAGAAAAGCCTATAGCCAGAGTATTTAACGAATACTTATACCCATCGGATTTAAAAGATATATTTAGTGGAATAACATCAAAGCAGGATAGCATTGATCTTGTAAAAAGTTTTACCGAAAAATGGGCAAAAAAACAAATATTACTTCATCTTGCCGAAGTAAATTTAAATGATGAGCAAATGGATGTCAGCCGCGAGTTAGATAACTATAAAACCTCTCTATTAATTTACAAATATCAACAAAGTTTTATTTCACAAAAACTAGATACTATTATTTCTGATCAAGAAATTACAGAGTATTTTAATGCACATCCAAACGAATTTTATTTAGAAGAAAATATTGTAAAAGCAGTATTTATAGAATTACCTAAGTCGGCACCAAACCCAGAAAAAATAAAAGCATTATATACAAGCACAAAAGAAAAAGATTTAAAAAAGCTAGATGATTATTGTAACAAATACGCTTTTAAGTTTGACAACTTTAAAGACAACTGGATTTCATTTAATTCAATTTTAAAAATGATCCCTTTTGAGATTTCAGACCAGGAAACGTTTTTAAAGACAAATAAACAAATTGAAGTAAATGATACCAACTACTTTTACTTTGTTAGCATTAGAGAATTTCAACTTGCAGGTAACTCTGCTCCCATCGAATTTGCCAAAAATATAATTACTCCAATAATACTTACAAAACGCAAGATTGATCTTTTAAATAAATTAGAAAATAATGCGTTAAAAGACGAATCAAATAAAAAGAACTTCGAAACATATTAACTCATGAATAAAAAAACATTTTTCATATTTTCCTTAATAGCGCTATTTGGTTTCTCGAGCCAAGTCTTTTCACAAGATAAAGTAATAGATCAAATTATAGCAATAGTAGGCAATAATTACATTTTAAAAAGCGACATAGAAGGTCAATTTGTTCAAATGGAAAAGACATATAACAGTGAAGCTGATTTAAAATGCGTTATTCTTGAAGGGCTGCTTTACCAAAGCATATTGCTTCATAGAGCAGAATTAGACAGTGTTGTGGTTTCCGACAAGGAAATTGACTCGCAAATAGACAGAAAAATAAAAATGTTTATTTCTCAGGCAGGTTCTGAAAAAAGGCTTGAAGAATCAATTGGTAAAAGCATTTCGGAAATAAAAATTCTTTTACGCGAATCGTTAAAAAAACAAATGGTAGCAGAAAAGATGATGGATAAGCTAACTGGTAGCATAAAAGTAACTCCTTCAGAAGTACGTCAGTTTTTTAAAGATATGCCGGCAGATTCTATCCCCTTAGTTAACGAAGAAATAGAATATGAACAAATAGTTCTGTACCCAACAATTACTGAAAAAGAAAAACTTGCAGTAAAAGCAAAATTAAATGAATTACGAGAAAGAGTATTAAAAGGCGACAAATTTAGTACTCTGGCTGTTTTATATAGCGAAGACATGCAAAGCGCAACAAAAGGCGGTGAACTTGGATTCCTCGGTCGTGGCGATCTTGTTCCCGAATTTTCAGCAGTTGCTTTTAAGTTAAAGGATGGAGAAGTTTCAAAAATTATTGAAACTGAATTTGGTTTTCATATTATCCAACTCATAGAAAGACGTGGAGAACAGATTAACGTAAGACATATTTTAATTGCTCCAAAAGTTGATCCTGTTTCAGCAGTTTATTGCAGAAACAAATTAGACAGCATATCAAAAATTATTAAAGCAGATTCTATTAAATTTAACAAAGCAGCCGAAAAATATAGTAAGGATAACGAAACTCGCTTTAATGGTGGATTAGCCGTTAATCCATACACTAACAATAGTCGCTTTGATTTAGAACAATTAGATGCTACAACATCATATTGGATAAAAAAATTAAGAGATGGAGAAACAAGTAATCCATTTGAGTTTACTGATGAAAAAGTAAAAAAATGTTACAAAATCATTAAATTAAAAGCAAGATACCCATCTCACAAAGCTAACTTAGCAGATGATTATCAAAAAATTCAGGAAATAGCAATTGCAAAAAAGAAACAAGAAATAATGAAAACCTGGATTGAAAAAGAGCAAAAAACAACATACGTTCATATTGACAATTCTTATAAAAACTGCAACTTTACATATAAAGGTTGGATTAAGTAACTTACTTTTTAACAATTAATACGATGAATTTTTCTAACGACGTTGAAGCAGTTAAAAATCTCAGACAGGCTCACGAAAGACTTTCAAATGAAATAAAAAAAGTAATTATCGGGCAAGATGATGTTGTAAAAGAAGTTTTAATAACAATATTCAGTCGTGGCCATTGTTTACTTATTGGAGTTCCTGGTTTAGCAAAAACTCTTTTAGTAACCACTATTGCAAATTCACTAGGACTGAAATATAAAAGAATTCAGTTTACTCCAGATTTAATGCCATCAGATATTATTGGCACAGAAGTTTTAGATGAAAACAGACAGTTTAAGTTTGTAAAAGGGCCAATATTTGCAAATTTCATACTTGCCGACGAGATTAACCGCACACCACCAAAAACACAGGCAGCTTTACTTGAAGCTATGCAGGAAAGATCGGTTACTGCAGCTGGTCAACATTTTAATTTAGATAATCCATTTTTTGTATTAGCTACACAAAACCCAATTGAGCAGGAAGGAACATATCCTTTACCCGAAGCGCAACTCGACAGATTTATGTTTAACACTATGCTCGATTATCCGAAATTTGAAGATGAAATAAATATTGTTCGTGCTACAACTTCTGAAATAAATGTAAATGTTGAAAAAGTTTTAACAGCTGAGGATATTATTTTTTATCAGGATCTTATTCGCAAAGTTCCGGTAAACGATAATGTATTAAAATATGCTGTAAACCTAACTTCATCAACTCGACCAGGAAAACAAAACGCAAATGACCTTGCATCAAAATATATAAACTGGGGAGCTGGTCCAAGAGCATCGCAATTTTTAATAATCGGTGCAAAAACACTTTCTGTATTAAACGGTAAATTTTCTCCAGATATAGAAGATATTAAAGCAATTGCTCACCCTATTTTAAGGCACAGGTTAATTAAAAATTATAAAGCTGAAGCTGAAGGAATAACAATAGATAACATTATAACTGAATTATTAAAATCGAATAAAGTATAATCTTTATTTTAGTATTTTTTGTAAGCTTAAATCAATTTTATTAAATGATAAGACCATTAATAGTATTTCTGCTTATTGTAATAACATTTTTTACTTCAAATGCACAGGAAGTAAAAAGAATAGAGCTTATTAATGCCGATGAAATTGATTACGATGAGATTCTGCTTGGAAAAGAAATAAAAAGACTTAAAGGCAGTGTAGCATTTAAACATGATAGCGCTTTGTTATTTTGCGACAGCGCTTATTTTAACTCTATTAGGAATAATGTTGTTATGTATGGTCATGTACACATTAACATTGGTGATACTATACATTTATGGGGCGATTCTATCAGATATTATGGGAATACTAAAATAGCTCAGGTAAGAAATAATGTAAAACTTACTAATAAAACAGCTATGTTAACAACAGACTCGATGAATTACGATCGTAATTTAAATATGGGTTATTATTTTAACTGGGGAAAAATAAAAGATGGCGAAAATTCATTAGTAAGTCAATGGGGTTATTATTTCTCTTTGTTAAAAGATTTTGTAGCAGTTAAAAATGTTATTCTTACAAATCCAAAATACCATATGTATTCTGATTCGTTAAGATATAATACAGAAACAGAGATTGCTTCATTTTACGGTCCCTCAAAAATTGTTGGAGACTCAAATTTAATTTATTGCGAAAACGGTTGGTATAATACCAAAACAGAAATAAGCCAGTTTAATAAAAACGCATATTTAAAAAGTAAAGCTCAAACAATAAAAGGTGATAGCTTATACTATGATAGGAATAGAAAATTTGGTAAAGCATATAAAAATGTTCAAATTATTGATACCACATCCAACATTTTACTTTTAGGCAACTACGGATATTATTATGAGTCGCCAGAGCAGGCAATGCTAACTGATAGTGCCGTTTTTATCAATTATGGAAAAACAGATACTTTATTTTTACATGCAGATACTTTACGGTCAAATACTTTAACAGATAGCATAGGGATTTATAAATTAATAAGAGCCTACAATAATGCAAAACTATTTAAACCAGACATACAGGGAAGTTGCGATTCATTAACATATTCTTTAAGAGACTCTATAATCAGACTTTTTGAAGTACCCATTCTATGGTCACAAGTTCATCAGCTTACAGCTGAAATAATTGAGATACACACAAAAAATAATCAAGCTGATTATATTGTTTTACAAACTGCTGCTTTTGTTATTTCTCAAGAAGATACTATTAGGTTCAACCAAGTTAAAGGAAAAAACATGATTGGATACATCAAAAATAATGAACTAGACAGAATTGAAGTTGATGGAAATGGTCAATCAATATATTTTCCGAAAGACAAAAACGAACTTATTGGAGCTAATACTTCTGAAAGTAGCAAGATGACTATTTACATGGATAAAGGTCAAGTAGCCAGAATATTATTTCTCACAAAACCTACTGCAGTTTTACATCCAATTGATGAATTACCAGCAAATGAATTAATATTACCAAATTTTAAATGGTATAAAAATTTAAGGCCAATAAAAAAGGAGGATATTTTTAATAATTAGAAATTCTCAATCTCAAATATTTGAAATTGAAAATTAACTAGTACTCATCTTCGTTAAATAAAAAATCTTCTTTTGTTGGATAGTCAGGCCAAATATCTTCGATATTATCATATACCTCACCTTCGTCTTCAAGTTCTTGTAAGTTTTCAATTACCTCCATCGGTGCACCAGAACGAATTGCAAAATCAATAAGCTCATCTTTAGTCGCAGGCCAAGGGGCGTCCTCTAATTTCGAGGCTAATTCAAGAGTCCAATACATATAATTATTCCTTTTTGATAGCTATTCTAAGTTTTCAAATATTTCGCGAAATTATACTTTTTTTTTACAGTAGCAACTTTTTTCTTTTATTTATCTAAAATACTTCACCTCCAACTTTATTTATTCTGATTTTATTGAAGTTATCTTTAATAAAAAAACAAGTGATTAAAAAAATAGCTCAGTTTACAGTAAATCCCTTTTTTCGCTGGTTAAAAAAATAAAATACTTTAAAAATAAATTTTACCTGAAGTAATTTACCTGCAACATAAAGTAAAACACTTGTATAAAAATCATTTATTAGTTAATTTTTCCTTTAAATATTTTTTTAATTTTGTTTTATTAAATTCTTAAAAAAATTACTTTAATAAAAAAAAACATATTCCATTAATTATGTTTTTAATTCATTTTTAATGTTTTAATATTTGGTTTTCTTGAAAAATATTTTAATTTTGCCTTACTATTACATTTAGATCTAAATAACCATATTCTTTTTTTAATTTATCTTAATTAAAAATTATGAGAACTATTAAATTCATTACATGTTTAAGCTTAATTTTTTTCGGTTTAATAAAGAGTAGTAATGCTCAAATAACTATTTCAACAATGAATAACCCTGCAAGTTTTTTTGTTGATCAACTAGTTGGCACAGGTGTAACTTATTCTAATGCAACTTTCAGTAATACCGGAGCTGCATATGCGAGCACTTCATCATCAAACTATGGGCTTTTTAATAATGCCTCCTCTGTTATTGGAATTAACAGTGGTATAATTTTATCAACAGGTAATGTTTTAGGTGCACCTGGTCCAAACTCATCACCAAACATGTCGACTGTGAATTCAAGAGGTGGAGATGGTACTTTAAATACTATTGTAACCCCAACATATGATGCAATGGGTTTAGAATTTAATTTTGTTCCGGAATCAAATGTTATCACTTTTCGTTATGTTTTTGCATCTGAAGAATATAATGAATTTGTCAATTCATCTTTCAATGATGTTTTTGGATTTTTTATCACAAATAATACTGGAGGGTTGGAAGGATATTCAAATAAAAATATTGCAATTGTTCCAGGTACTACCAATACTGCAGTTTCAATTAATAATGTAAATAACGGATATGGTGCAGCAGGTGCTTTAGGAAATAACACATGCAATAATTGTGCATATTACAGAGACAACGGAGCTGGCTCATATAATATACAATACGATGGTTTTACAACCATTTTAACTGCAACATGCAATGTTACACCATGTGCCTCCTATCACATGAAAATTATTATTGCTGATGTATCCGATTATGCTTATGATTCTGGTGTTTTTCTCGAATCCGGTAGCTTTACTAGCCCTTCAATTAATCAAATTGATATTACATACTCAAATCCTTCAGCTGGAGGAAATGCTGCCATGGTTGAAGGATGTAGTAACGGACAAATGACATTTGGTTTAACCAGCCCTACTCCTTTTAATCGAAATATTCCATTCTCAATTTCAGGAACCGCAACTTATGGAACTGATTTTTATACAATACCTGATATTTCAGGAACTTGGACAGCACCAAACAATTATTTCGTAACTATTCCTGCCGGCCAAACCGCTACAACCCTTACTATAGTCCCGATAAACGAGGGCACTGTAGAGGGCACTGAAAATGTTGTATTTGCAATACAAACAAATTTATGCGGAGCTCCTGTTATTCACACCGGTTCATTAAATATTTTAGATAACTCAACTCCTTTTTCAAGTTCAATTACTCCACCTCAAAATATTTGCCTCGGAAACAATGCATCATTAGCTTTAAGTATCGCTGGTGGACAAACACCAATTTCATACAGTTGGAATCCTACGGGCTATACCACTAACTCCATTACAGTAAATCCTCCAACAAATCAATCATATACTGTTATAGCTACAGACGCCTGCGGTTCCACAACAACTGGCACAACATCGGTTAATGTAAATGACATTCCTACTGTTGTTCCTTTTCCAACTTCACAAACATTATGCAGTGGAGAAACAACAGCTATTGCACTTTCATCTGGAGTAACAGGAGCATCGTTTAACTGGACTATCAGTGCAGGTACAAATATTACAGGAGCTGCATCAGGTTCAGATGTTACCATTTCTCAAACTCTTGTTAATTCAGGTACAAGTCAAGAAACCGTAACTTATACAATAACTCCATCGGCTAACGGCTGTGATGGACCACCTACTGATATTATTGTATCTGTAAACCCAGCTCTTAATGCGTCTGCCACTTCAACTCCTGTTACAACTTGCACGGGAACTCCTGATGGAAGCATAACAATAATCGCTACAGGAGGAACCGCACCACTTAATTATGCAATTGATGGAGGAACCTTAGATATTAACAATGTGTTTTCAAATATTGGTGTTGGTAGCCATTCAGTTATTATATCTGATGCTGTTGGTTGTCAGTTCACAATAAACAATATTGATGTAATTGGCAATACAGGCATTTCAATTACAAGTATTATTCCTGTTGATGTGAATTGTTATGGGGAATCGACTGGAAGTTTAACTATAACCGCTCCAGGTGCAACACAATTTAGTATCAACAATGGAACAGATTGGTTTCCATCAAACACTTTTAATAATCTAACATCTGGCACTTATAATGTTTTAGTAAGCGATGCAGGAAATTGTCAGGACGCACAAAGCATTTCAATCTCATCGCCCACTGCAATTGCAGTTGACTCAATTGTTACAGATATGCTTTGCACAGTATTAGGAAATGCAACTTTATCTATCAATGGAGGTACAAGCCCATACACTGTTCAATGGTTTGACAATACAACTTTGCCATCTCATGATAATTTAACAAATGGAAATTATACTGTAACTGTTACTGATTCACATTCATGTACCTTTGCATCATCTGTGGATATAGGATTTAGTTCAGGAAACATGAGCCTTCAAACAAATATTTCAAATGTTTCTTGTCATGGCGATTCCTCTGGTAATATTTCTCTGATTGTTCAAAATGGAGAATTACCATTTATTGCTAACTGGGATGGATTTACTGAAACAGGACTTTCATTAACCGGACTTTTAGCGGGAACATACAATGTAACTGTTACCGATTTAAATGGATGCACAACAAACTCAAATATGAATATTATTGAACCTAGTCAAATAACTCTAGACTCAGTAATAACAAATCACAGTTGTGGAACTTTAGGAAGTGCTTCAATAATTCCGACTGGCGGAACTCCTGGATACTTATATTATTGGAGCGTTCCAGGATCAACTGCAACAATTAGCAACATTCCTGCTGGAAGTTATACCGTGACTGTTACAGATTCTTATAATTGTTCATCTACTTTAACAACAATTGTTGACCTTGTTCCTTCAACCGGAATTGAGCAAATTTCACAATCAAATATTTTATGTAATGGGGATTCGAACGCTAGCGCAACTGTAATAATAACTAATGGATCACCACCTTTTAATTGTATATGGCAACATGATTTAACAAATAACACAAATATCGCATCAAATTTATCAGCAGGAAATTATAATGTAACAATTACTGACACATATGGTGCTTGTGTTGTACCATTAATAGTAACTATTTTACAACCTTCTGCTTTAATTATAAATCCTATTGTAACCAATATTACCTGCAATAATTTAAATAATGGAATAATTGTAGCAAACGGAACTGGAGGCACAATACCATATCAATTCCAATGGTCAAACAATTCTACAAACTCTAGTATTAGTAACCTTTCAGAAGGCACATACGAATTAACAATTACAGATGGAAATAATTGTATCGATTCGGTTTTAAATATTACAATTACAAATCCAACCACACTTACTACCTCAACCTCATTCATTAATCCAACCTTTTTCAACTCAACAGATGGAGCAGCTACAGTATATGCAAATGGAGGAACAATTCCATACACATACATTTGGTCATCTGGTCAAACTACTCAAATTATCACAAATATTGGAAATGGGCTATACATTGTTACGGTTTCTGACTATAATAGCTGTAATGAAATTGACACTATTTTAATAGATGTGCCGGAATTACCTGTTGAAATTCCAACCGTAATAACACCTAATGGCGATGGTGCAAATGATGATTTTGAAATCACAAACATTCTTGGTTATACAGATATTACTGTTGAGATTTATAATAGATGGGGTGATAAAATATTTATTTTCACCGGCTCGGGAGTAGAATATACTACGAGTTCTAATAGATGGAATGGAACCAGAAAAGGAAAAGACCTTCCAATGGGCGGGTATATTTTTATTGTTAAATTAAATAACAACAAAGAACCTGTAACTGGTGTAGTATCTATTATACGTTAAAATATTTTCATTAAAAAAAAGACTGTTAATTTAAATTAGCAGTCTTTTTTTATTCAACAAATAATAAATTTAATAGCTTTGCTATAGATTTAAAATTATGCTAAACAATTCTCCTGGTGCAATTGGTGTTTTTGATTCTGGTTACGGCGGACTAACAATTTTAAAGGAATTTGAAAAACAATTACCTCAGTACGACTATATTTATTTAGGCGATAATGCACGTGCACCATACGGAGGAAGATCTTTTTATGTAGTTTATCAATATACGCTTCAGGCAGTAAATCATTTATTTTCTCAAGGTTGCCATTTAGTAGTTTTAGCCTGCAATACTGCATCGGCAAAAGCATTAAGAACAATTCAACAAAATGATTTACCAAAAATAGATTCTAAAAGAAGAGTACTTGGAGTAATAAGGCCAAGCGCTGAAGCTGTTGGAAACTTAACCAAATCACGTGAAGTAGGAATTTTAGGAACAACCGGAACAGTTTTGTCTGAATCTTACCCTATTGAAATACAAAAACTATTTCCAGAAATAAAAACTTACCAGCAAGCTTGCCCACTCTGGGTTCCATTGGTTGAGAATGAAGAATATAAAAATGCAGGCGCCGATTATTTTTTTGAGAAAGACATTAAATCATTACTCTCTCAAAGCAAAAATATTGACACAATTATTTTAGGTTGTACTCATTACCCATTAATTGTTGATGCTATAAGAAAATTTATTCCTTCAAACATAAAATTAATCTCTCAGGACACAATTATAGCAGATAGCCTTACAGATTATTTAAACCGACATCCGGAAATAGAAAATAACTGTACTAAAAACGGTAAAATAAAATTTGAAACAACAGATATAGCAGATGTTTTTTCGGCAAGAGGTGAAATTTTTTACGGTAAAGAAATAAAATCAGAACAAATTACACTCTAATTCCAATTACTAAAATATCATCAACCTGCTCTTCATTTCCTTTCCAGTCTAAAAATCTCTTTTTAAGGTATTGTTTCTGAACATCAACAGGCTCGTCACTAACCTGAATTAAAATTTCTTCAAGTTGTTTATATTTTAATTTTTTTCCTTTTGGTCCTCCAAATTGATCAGCATACCCATCAGAGAATAAATAAACCATATCGCCTTTTGATACCGGCAAACCATTATTAGTAAACACATCTGCAACGCCGTCTTCATTTACACCAATAGGCAGTTTGTCTGCTTTTACTTCAATTAACTCTTTGTTATGAATATAATAAATGGAGTTATACGCACCAGCATACTCGAAAGTACGCATTTGATTATCAATGCTAACAACTGATAAATCCATACCATCTTTAACCCCACTTTCATTATGAGCTTGTCTTAAAATTTCTGTTACCCCAACATCTAAGAATCCCAGTATATCTGCAGGTCTGGTTATTTTATTAATTTTTACAGCCTGATTTAATAAATTATATCCTATAACCGACATCATTGCTCCAGGAACTCCATGCCCTGTACAATCTACAGCTGCAACTATGGTATAACCATTAGCCTGTTCAACAAAAAAGAAATCACCACTAACAACATCTTTTGGCATATATAAAATAAAGCTATTTTGCAAGCATTGATTTATATAATGCTCAGGTGGTAACAATGCACACTGAATTCTATATGCATATTCAATACTATCTGTTAATTCTTTCTTTTGATGAGAAATAGTTGACATTTGAGAAACAACTAAATCACGCTGAGCTTCTATTTCATCTCGTTGGGCAGTAATTTCATCTCTTTGTGCAGTTATTTCTTCCTTATGTTG
>CAIQJL010000265.1 GCA_903872185.1 uncultured Bacteroidota bacterium
AGGACATACTTTCAGGATGAGCAGGTCAGGTGCAAACAGCATGACTCCAGCCAGAGTGACTCCATTTTCCCTGGTAACTGGATTTTCTTGATAGAGCTGAGCACTCTTGAGCAGTTGCAGATCATCCATATCCGCCCAAGGATGATTGTTCTTGTTTATCCGATCATATTGACAGCACTTTTCAATCAATTCCGCACGAAGATCTCCGACATGAATCCACGGGTATACCTTGTTTTCGCTGAACGTCGCCAGTGTTCGCAGGTAGAGATGCGCCACAAGTGTAGTGTGATCGGTAATATCGAGATCGCCATCTTCATTGCGGTCGTAGATGCGCCCATTGCAGCGGTGCACCTTCGAGCTTTCCGGCACATAGATACGCAGCCGGGATTTCCCATCAAGCTCGACAACATCCACAGAACTCCATCATCCTGAACACCAAGCAGAATCGTGCCACCATGCCGATTGAGAAAGGCGCAAGCCGTCTTGTAGACTTTGCGAGGGAGCTGATTACTGTAGCTCTTGAACTTGGTGGATTTTACTTTGCCCTGACAGATCAGTTTATGAATATGTAGCATGCTGATGTCCAAACGGAGCCCCCTTTACTCTATCACAATGACAATGGCTCTTCGCGGAATTTAATGGGTTAAAGTGAAGCCAGAATACTTCACAATACAGTAGGAAGGTTAAGATTTCTACGATAAAATAATGTTTTGGTTCGGTGGCTTTCGAAGCTGTTAAAGTCCCTTGCTGAGGCTTTTAGACGCTGTATTATGTTTGCAAACAGCCGTTTAGATCGTTTGTTTATTCTTGCTTAAATCGTCAATAATGCCGTTTCTATGGCTTGTTTTTATACATTTATCTCTCATCACAGGGCTCTATTCTGAGTTATCCGATGAATCAATATTACGCCTTCCCAACTCTTTCTTACTCTATTCCCACTAAAATGTGCGGATACCCATCACAATAAAAACATTAACAAACTCTTTACCATCAAAACATTTTCAGAGAATGTCAATAACATACAAGGGTTATCACATAATTTAGGATAAAAGAATACACATCAAGGGAATCATATTGCTCGAAATGATAAGGTACATAAGCGGTGATTGTTTATATACTCTAAGGATATATCAACAAATTTCATAGTGACTTAGCAATATTACCAATATTTTTTTGAGAGTAGTCTAATACCTTTTAATATACCTGCAAGCCCACCAATAGCAGGTATAGTAGCTATTATATCTGCTATGTCGTTTATTTGACTTTCAAACTCCTCTCTATCATTTTTTTTCAATTTAAAATCTTTTAATACTTTAAGTTGATCATCACCGATAATATTTATTAATTCATTATCACAATTATCACTCATAACTAATCGCTCAAATTCATCAAAACCGATATGTTCAAGCATAGCTTTCAAAATTAATCTATTATCTGTATGATTGAGCCTCAACTCCTCCATTATGATATCAAATGATGCTAATTTCTGATTGTGATAAATAGCATCAATGTATAAAAAAACCAAAGCCTTTAATGTTTGCTTTAAAAATTTATATCGTGGGTTAGATGGATATACAAGCGATTTTTTTAGAAAGAAGTTAGTGGCACCTGCTTGAAAAGCTAACAATTGCTTATCTTCATGCCTTGAGTAACAAAATATTGGTATAATTTTATATTTGATCGAATCAGTATTACTTCTTATTTTTCTTATTAGTTCTAAACCCGTATTATCATCTCGATCAATCAAAGATATATCAACAATTAGTGCGACTAAATCTACATCACTATTTATAGCATGCGTAATAAACGAGAGTATTGAGTCAATATCTGAAAAATCATATTGATTATCATAAATAGGATATATATCCCAATCATCTTTTAGATTTTCTTTTATATCATTGAAATCTTCAGGCTCATTTTCAATTATCAATATCTTTTTTGACATAATTGTTATAAGGTATATATTAATGGAAGCTTAACAACAAAAGTATCGTCTTTATATAATTCAAGGCTTATAGAATCGACTACCCTAGGATAATCACACATATCCTTACAAAATCGATTAATGACATACAATGAGATGGATTTTAATGGTATGATATTGTTATTAAGACTATCTATAATTTCATCAAGTTTTTTTTGTGTTATTTTTGATTTAGAGTTTTCAAAAATAATATAGTCATCACGAACATAAATGGTAACAACCGATTGATTCCTCATATTTTCAATAGTATAAGAAATAATGTTATTAATCAACTGATATAATATATATTTTGAGTATTCATTATAATACATATCAACACCTTGAAACGATGTAGTGTTAAAATGAATATGGTATTTATTAAACCCATGGTTAATCAAATGACTTGATATCAACTCAAAATATTGTTCACTTAGGGCATCTGTCAATGGCAAAATTTGAGTTTCGTACAATATTTTTTTACCAACTAAAAGCGAATAATGTATTTTACCTAAAAGAATATCAGAATAAACAGCGAATAAATCAGGGTTATCGTCAGCTAAATTTAAGACCTTTTCTAAGCTTTTATAAACCCCATGAGTATTTTTGCTATATCTGTCAATATAATCTTTGTTTCTTCGTTCACTTTCAACCCAATCTCTAAATTCGTCACTTCTATGATGTTTATTAATATATCGGCAAATAGATTGCTTTAAAAGCAGCAAATATCTTACTTTTGTAACTGAAAAAATATTTGTTTTAGAGTAATAAATCAAAACGCCCTGAGGCTGAATATTCATCTCAGAATCACCGTCTATTTCTTTTAATGATAATCTAAGAAGAAATACATAATTAATATCTTCGCAATCGTTTAAAAATTCAATTGTTATATCTGTTTCATCTGATAAAAAATATATACTATTCCATTTATTATTCTTTTTTTCAAGGACATCTGCAGTAATCAAAAAAAGTTTATTTGTATTAGTGACTCCGTTTATAAAACTAGTTATATAATTATCAGTTTTCCAACCCTTTTCAACATACGATGAATATAACCCTTTATTATAAGCCATAAAAACGTCAGCCAAACTATTAATTTTTCCATTTGCCTTATAATTAACTAATAAAAAACCTCCACAATTATTAACATCTTGAAAAACTAATCGACTGATTTTATCAAATAACTGTTTTGTTTTTTCTTGCAACAACATATTATTCTCTTTCATTTCAAACAATAATAAGCTTTTCTGTATATTAATGTAATCAATAAATATAAGATTATTGTGTGGCATCTGTTCATGGGCAGCACTAAAGAAATCACATAAATCATTGTATTGATAATGATTTTTTTTATAAATAGCCTCTAAAGTTGATTGGATATTTGTATCCTCATAATACTTCCAATATTTATTTATTAAATCTGTTTTACCGGAAACGGCCAATTGCGTATATGATTTATATACAATATTATTTTGATTTACATTTAGATTTTCAAATATCGACTGTTCTTCATAATCGGAATATAATTCCCAGAACTTCTCTATTAAAGAACCATTTTCCTGTCTAAGAATTCTGATGAATTGCTGTAATTGAATAGGGTAACCCATTTCAAATGAAGATTGGAAAATATTTTTCTCAAGAAGGCAACTTCTTGTTTCATTTTGATATAATACCTCTTTAATTTGTGAGATAACAAAGGTTGAAAACTCATTTACATTTTCTTCAATAGAAAAATACTCTTTTTCAGCTTTTTCAATTGATGGTGAATAACTTAATGTATATCCCCTATTGTTATCTGCTAAATTTAAGTCCTTTTGGCTTGTATATAATTCATCTACTTCATATTTCTTATGTTGTAATATATTAGACAACCAATTAGAAGTATATAATTTTATAATAAATTGTATAAATCTATTCGAGATAAGATAATTAGAACCAATTAACCCAACTCTTCGAATTAAATATTTTAATTTTCTGAACGCTAAATATTCATAAATTGAAAAATCAGAATTTTTTAAAAACTCAATCTGAGTGTTGAGCGATAAAACTGTCCACTCAAATGTTTTTTCTTTGATTGGCTTATATATATTAAATGGAGTATGAGCTAATACTTTTAATGCAATATCTGAATTTGATGAATACGTATTGTTATCAACATTATTCTCCATAAACTTATTTTCAAATGGGGATTCTGTTGATTTTAGTAAATCACTCACCCAGTCATCAACATTTTTATACTTTATAAAATTTTCCTGATTATTAACATCTTTAAAATATTCATAAATTCTATGAATTAACTCAACTTTAATTAAATTTTGGTTAATATTTTCATAAGGCTTTAGTCTGTCGCTTTTATTTTTTGAATTGGATTCAAAATCAGTACTTATTTCTTCAAGCTTCAACTTTTTAATTTTATCATAATAAATATGTTTGAATCTATACAGATATGCATAATCAAATAGTGATTTTGCTTTATCACGATCGTAACATAACGGACACTTACCTGATGAATTTTTTTCAAGAGCAGGCAAATTGATATTTGCATATGAAAAAAAACGATATTTATTTTCCAATTTACGATAAATATTGTTTTGCGTAAATCCATCAATCCTATTTATAAGAAAAATACAAGCATCAAAACCTTGTATTTGCTTTTCATTTATATTTTTCTTTAAATTAACTCGTATTTGCTTTACGAAATCGTTGCTTCTCAGAAAAGTTGAGCCTGTTATTACCGCATCATCAAGAAATAATATTTTATCTGCTTTGAAGAGTGTTTCTGAATAAAATATTTTAAAATTTTCTATACTATTATTCCAAAAATCATAATGTAAAATATTAGCTGAATCATAAAACAAAATTTCATTAACAATATTTATAAAGGTAGTGTTACTAAAATGCTTTGGTGCAATTAAAAGCACATTATCAGAATCTTTATAATTTAAACCACACAACTCATCTTGCCTAATACGGTTATTAACTTTTTCTCGAAGCCATTTTATAATATTATCCTTGTTATCATTTATAAAATTTTCATCATAAATATGATAGTGAAAATGTTGATTATTTCTCACTATATGCCCATATCCCAATGAGTCAGCAGTAAACTTTATAATCCTATCTTTTTCATCTTTTGATATTATTTTAGTTTCTGGGAATCCGAAATTTATTGCTGGCGTAACAGACGCATTATCTGTAAGTAACAATGGCTTTTCAGCCAAATAACACATGTTTTTTCTTTTATTGCTATAACAATTAATACACTTATTATTAATACAATTATCACTTACTTCTTGTGGTGAACATTCTTTACAACTGTTTATATCGTACCATGTTGTTGGTAGTGAAAGAAAATACTTTTGTTTCTTTACTTTCCCATCATCGAAAGAAACAATATCGACAATTTTTGATTTTGGGTCAACTTTACTCCAACCATATTTATTTTCAATACTATTTTTTGATATTATTTTTTTATATTCAAGTTCTCCATTTGAGATCGCTAATATATTTATAAATGGGTTTAGAATAG
>CAIQJL010000266.1 GCA_903872185.1 uncultured Bacteroidota bacterium
AGATGCCTGCAGTTAAAGCGGTACTTGTTGCAGTTGTCTGAACAGGGGCTGGGTCATTCCATACATATGTATAACCCGGAGTTCCACCTGCACCCGTTACGGTTGCAGTACCTGTTGAACCACCGTTACAGGCTACATTTGTCTGGGCTGTTATAGAAGAAGTTAATAAGGCAGGTTGGGTTATTACTACGCTTGTTGTTGCAGTACAAAGATTTGCGTCAGTAACAGTTACTGCAAACGTTCCTGCACATAAACTTCCGGTTGAAGCTGCATTTGGTGTTGAACCTGCACCCCATGCGTATGCAAAAGGACCTGTTCCGCCAGATGTAACTACCACATTTGCTGTTCCATTACATAAGCCATTACAGGTAACATTTGTTCTAGTTGCATTTAATAACATCACTGCAGGTTGTGTTATGGTAACCGTACTTACACCCGTACATCCATTTGGATCGGTTAATGTAACATTAAACGGACCAGCACATAGCGCATTTGCGGTTTGAGTGGTTTGAACTGGAGCAGGGTCATTCCACACATAGGAATATCCAACTCCAGCAGGACTTGCAGTTGCAGTTCCATTACAAGAACCATTACAACTTACATTTGTTTGCGTAAAGGTTACATTTGGCTGAGGATATACTGTTATTGTACTCGTTGTTGTTGAAGTACAAGGACCAGGGCCTGTAACAGTATGAGTAATTGTATAAGTGCCAGCGGCTGCCCAAGTAACAGCAGCAACATTGTTAGTAGTTGCTGAAGCCGGGGTGCCACTAGGGAATGTCCAAGAATATGAGTAACTTCCACCTGAGGATCCTGTATTAGTAAAAGCAAAAGTATTGCCAACAAGACATCTATTTGCTGGTGGGGAGAAGGTTGAAGTCACAGCAACAGGTTGAGTTATAGTTACATTTGCGGTTGCAGTACAACCACCAACACTTGTAACAGTCACAGTCCACGTACCTGCTGTTAGGGCAGTACATGTTGCTGTTGTTTGTGCTGGAGCAGGATCATTCCACAAATAAGTATATGGTGCTATTCCACCACCTGCTGTTACAGTTGCGGTACCATCAGCACCTCCATTACAAGTAACATTTGTTTGAGTGCTAATTACAGCAGTTAAAACAGGAGGATTTACTAATATAAAAGAATGAGTAGCTGTACATCCATGTGTATCAGTTATTGTAACATTATAAGTTCCAGCCGCTAATCCTGTTGCATTATTTGTACTAGAAACGTTAGGACTCCATGTGTATGTATAAGCAGGATAGCCTCCTGTTACAGCTGAAATTGACGCTGTTCCATTACTATTACCACTACAAATTGGGTTGGCAAATGCATAAGTTGCAGTTATTGGTGGTTGGGTAGCTGTATATGCTTGTACTAAACTACATCCTGGAGTTGCAGAAAAAGATGCTGTTAAATTATGTGGTCCCCCGTTTGCAGTTATTCCTGCAATACTGTATGCAAGAGGGCTTGTAAAAGGTGGATTAAAAGTTTGACACAATCCGGAAACATTATCACATATTGTTAAAGTACCAGTAGTTGGTTGATCATGAAAAGTAATTGTACCATTAACAGTATAAGTTCCACCCACAGTTGGGCAATTACTTACAGTAGAAGTTACAGCTGTAATAGCACAGGGAATAACAATTGCACAGTTTGTTGTTCCGGTTCCTCCAGTTTGTGAAAACTCAATATATCCAAGAGATCCATTGTAATTTGTTATTAACAACATATACCATTGACCAGCCACCCCTCCAATAATATTTGCAGTTTCAGTTGGTAATGCAGAAAAGGAACAATCCATTAAATTTCCACTTGGATAGGATGCAGGTATTGTTGTTGAAGGTGCTATACCAGCACAAGCTGATGAAATATTTGCAAATGGCCCCCACAAAGCAAAATCAACATCAATTGGAGTTCCAGCAAATGAATATTGGTTAATTAAAATATCAATATTACCACTAGATTGAATATTCAAATACATCCACATTGGATTTGGTGTTGAATAAAGGCAGTTGTACTGACCACCACCAACTACACCAGTAGAGTTACAATAATTATAAGCAATTCCTGTACAAAACGGATCTGCAGTACTACATACATTATTTGAGCCACCCGTGCAAGTAGAAGCCGTAACAGGTACCCCTACACAAATATTAAAAGCACTTGATTGACCAGTTATAGAAGTATAAGTATAAACTCTAATGTAATATGTCTGTCCAATAATTAAGCCAACTACATTAGCTGTTTCAGGATCACTACAAATCAATGGAACACTAAGAGAATTACAACCTCCCGAATAGACTGAAAAAAACATATCAGATGTAGAACCTGCAAGATTCAATAAACTTATATTCTGAGTAGTACTAGTAGCAACAAACGAATACCATACATCATCATCAGCTGTTCCGCCACAAGTATTTGCCTGAGCAGAAGCAGTAGCACAGGCTATAGTTCCATATGTTGTTGACGTACATATAGTATTTGAATTTACAGTTAATGGAGTAGCATTAGCACACTCATTATTAGAAGGTGGACTCACTGAAGATGTTACTAGTACAGAAGCAGAATTACTTGAAAGTCCACTATTTGAACAAGTAGTAACAACTCTATAATAAGTATTGGCAACCGGACTTGCAGCTAACGTTGAACTAGTAGCACCTGCAATGTTTGTCCAAGGACCAGCTGCTGCTGGTGCAGACTGCCATTGATAAGTAATACCACAATTTGTAGATAAATTTGTAGCAGTTAAAACAGTTGATGTGACTGCACAATTTAATGCGTTTGGCGTTGCCACTGCTGTTGCAAGACTTGGTGTACCCGAACATTGAGTCCCTGCAATACAGGAAATACTTGCTACCCAGCCAGCATATAATACAGAGCCATCTGAATGCCAAACAAAAGTTAAAGCCCCAGAGGCATTTGTTGACACGATTGTTCCTGGTGAAGTAGTTCCACTATAGGTTCCAATCAAAGGCGATGAAGTATTTGGGCCATTATAAATACTTAACCAGTCAAAAGAACTTTCTGTAGTAAATGAAGAAAAAGCAAATTGCAAATAACTACAAGGTGAATTAGGAGTAAAAGTAACTGTATAATCTTCAGAAAGTGCATAATCCCCACCCGAGCCACCAGAATCAGTAAAAGTTCCTGTACAAGTTGTTTGATTACCAGCAGTTATTGGAATATTTGTACACACAGGACAAGGACCGCCACAATCAATACCTGTCTCACCCTGATTTTGAATTCCATCAGAACAAGTTGGCGCAGCTAAAACTACGCAAGAAAAATTAATTTTAAAGCCACCGTAAGTGATACTTCCATCAGAAATAAATTGGATTGTAATACATGTCCCAGAAGATGTTATGTTTCCTGGAATTGTAGCGCCTTGATAAGTTCCAATTAAAGGTGATGCCGTACTTGGTCCATTAAATACTGATAAATGATCACAACAGGATTCTGTATCAAAAGAGGCAAAACTAAGCGATAACCCTTGAGCAGTTCCAGAACAGATAGTAATTGTATAATTTTCACTATTACCATATACTCCTCCATTTCCACCACTATCAAAAAGAGTTACGTTACAACCCGTGACTGTTGTGCCATTTGTTGTAGCATTTAAATTAGTGTTTTGAGAGAATCCCAATTGTGCTAATGCTATAATGAATAAAACAGTTAAAAAGATTTTGCTGATATTTTTCATGATTCTTTTTTTATTTTCTTGCATTCTCCATTCAATATTATTTTGATCTCTTCCTTTTTCTTAATTGCTCATATTCTTCGGGGAAATTCTTTAACCACTCCTGTTTAGCTTTTGCATTTATAGCATTGTCAGATTCTGGGTTTCCTGTATTTATTAAAACAGGATAATGCTCAGGAATATACTCTTTACTTTCACTATTGCTGTTGTATAAAGAATTATAACTTTCTGGATATTTTTTTATCCACTTTTCTTTTGCAATTTGATATAAAAGCTCTGTCTTTTTTTGATTTCCATTCACATAAAAATAATTTGGTGGTTGGTTTTTAAGATCTTCGTTTTTTAATCCACCTCTTTTAGTGTACATCTCCAAAAATAAATTATCGGTTAAAGCTAGTTCCTGAGAATTTGAGCAGGTATAATTGTTTAAACTATTTATTATTGCCTCAATAGCAGCTATATAATTATTGTTTTTTATTATAAAATAACCTGTGCCAGTCGAAAAATCCACATAAGAAAATTCTGCCATTAAATTCTTTTCCATTGTATTTTCAATAAATACTGATTGTTCCTTATTTGACATATTACTAATAGTTGTTTTAAATGCCTTGTAATCAGCCAAATTAAAATCACTGTTTTGTGAATAACCAATTGTAGACACAAATAAAAAAAACACTATCAAACTTTTCATATTTCTTATTTTATTTTTTTCTTCTTGTTTCTGTTTAATTTATCAAAAATAAACATTTAACATTTATACTAAATAATCATCAAACATTGAATTTCACCTGATTAACAACTATTGCTATATGAAAAAAATATTTCATACATTTAATTTTAGACGTTAACTAAACTTTAAGGTTGCCTTTTTTGAGTTAAACATTTAAACATTTTTTAAAAATTGTTAATAACATCGTGCCAGCACATATAAAATAAAAAGTTATCAACAGCAATAATTACAGTTTTAGTCACTGCTTATTAGTATATTATAAGAAATAAAAAAGGGCTAAAAATTTTAAATTTTCAGCCCAAAATAAATTAAATATTTTTGCTTTCTAAAATGGCCAGAATTGATTATCGAACCAAACTGATTCTTTTAATTCGTTATCTAATTCAATAAGAATTTTATGATGAGTTTTTTCCCAATTTGCTAACCAATTAAAAAGTTGTTTTTCGTTTTCATCAGTTGCAGCATTTGCACGTTCAGAATAAACTTTTACTGCATTACTTTCCATATCAATTGCAGCTGAAATTGCAGCTGCTTCATATCCCGCTGCAGAAATTTCTTTCTTTAAATTTTCGGTAAGAATAATATTTGCAAAACCATCTGTGCTTGGTAAAGAAACTTCACTAAATTTTTCAAATTTTTGATATGATTTAAACTGATCCGAAAGATACTTTTCGTGAAGAACTTCCTCTTTAGCCATTATTTCGAAAATATTTTTTACTTCGGGGCTTTTAGTTTGACTAGCTACCTGAGAATAAAATGCCTGACCACGTTTCTCCATCAAAATAGCCATTTTTAAAATCTCTAATGTTTTTGAATTTTCCATGATTTATATTTTTTAATTACTTAGCTTTGTTTTGAGGTATAAAGCTAAAGATTTTTCATAGAAATAATACAAAATATTAATCATTTTTTACTTTTAACAAAATATGAGCATGTTATATGTAGTTCCGACACCTATTGGAAATTTTGAAGATATAACCCTTAGGGCGTTAAGAACTTTAAAAGAGGTAGATTTTATACTTGCAGAAGATACCCGTCAAACTATAAATCTTCTTAAGCATTTCGAAATACAAAAAAAAGTAATTAGTTATCATAAATTTAATGAGCATAAATCATTACAACATATTGTTGATCAATTATCTTCTGGATTAACTATTGCGCTAGTTAGCGATGCAGGAACACCATGCATAAGCGATCCCGGATTTTTACTTGTTCGTGAATGTTTAAGAAATAACATTAAAGTTGAATGTTTGCCTGGTGCCACTGCCTTTGTTCCTGCACTTGTAAATAGCGGATTCCCTAGTGATAGATTTATTTTTGAAGGCTTCCTTCCTCAAAAAAAAGGACGCAAAAAAAGATTAAATGCTTTAATAGATGAAGAACGAACCATTATTTTTTACGAATCTCCATACAGACTAATTAAAGCATTAAAAGAAATGGCAGAAGTATTCGGTGAAACTCGTCAGGCCTGTGTTAGTAGAGAATTATCAAAAATTTATGAAGAAAATAAAATTGGTACTTTAAAAGAATTAGAAGAATATTATACCCAAAAAGGAGTTAAAGGTGAAATTGTTATAGTATTAAGATCTCGGGAAGAAATTTCAAATAATTCAGAAGATGAGACAACTGATTAAAAATTAGATTAATTTTGCACAATTAAAAAAATAAACATTTTATGAAAAAATTACTTTTCTTTTTATTAATCCCTTTTGCATTTTCATGTTCTAACATTAAAGAAGATCCTGAATATCAGAAACTTCAATTAGAAAGAGACAGCTTAGCTGGTCTTGCAAATACAGATGCAGGAAAAATCAATCAGTATCTAGCTGATTTTAACGATATCCAAAGTAATATTGATAAAATAAAAGAAACAGAAAAATTAGTTTCAGTAAACATGTCAGGAACAGAAGTTAATCAATCTTCAAAAGATCAGATTAACAATGACATGCAACTTATTTATGATTTAATGCAAAAAAACAAAGAAACAATTGCTCAGCTTAAAAGAAAACTTAAAAAATCTGATGGCAGAATGGTTGAACTTGAAAAAATGATTGAGAATCTTCAAAAACAAGTTGAAGTTAACGAACAAGAAATTGCAAGCTTAAAAGATCAACTTGAAAAAATGAACATTAAAGTTCAAATTTTAACATCAAACATTGATAGTTTAACAAATGAAAACACAAATAAAGAAAATGTAATTTCTGCAAAAACAGAAGAGCTAAATACTGCATGGTATGTTTATGGAACCAAAAAAGAACTTTCAGAATACAAGGTAATTACAAAAGAAGGTGGTTTCATTGGTATAGGAAGAATGGAAAAACTAATGGATGGTTTTAATAAAGATTACTTTACAAAAGTTGATATTACAAAACTTAGTTCTATTCCATTAAATTGCAAAAAAGCACATTTGGTAACTTCACATCCATCTTCTTCATTTAAATTTGAAGGCAATGATAAAAAAGTTGAAAAACTTATAATTACAAATGCAGCTGATTTTTGGAGTGCCTCAAAATACCTTGTAATTGTTGTTGAATAACTCAAATATTAAAAATATTTTAAAAAAAGCCATCGGTATTTTTCTGATGGCTTTTTTTACATTTTTAAATTCATATAACCTATATGCACAAAGTAGCTTCAAAAGATTTACAAAGCTTACTTGTCCCGAAAAAAGTTGGGTGCTATTTCATCCATTCATTGCTAAAAATGTTTATATCATAAGTATAGAATCTGCCAAAAAAGCCCAAGAACTGGTAGCTGACTCAAATTTAGATGGAGATTTAAACGGTGGGCAACTAGACGCTTTCAGGCATTCTTATTGGATGGCAAGAATTACTCAGGAACATGGATGGCGATGTGCACACTCGTTAGGCAATGCCCATGAAAAAGGCAACTTTAAAGACTTTAAAAAGCATCAACTAGAAGATGGTTGTTTACCCGATCAACAATCTTGCGAAATGGATTATTTAAATAATGATGTTGGCATTCAAGTTGGCAAAGATAATTTACACGCAAACTCTGAAGAACTTTCAAAAAAAATTATTGAATTAATATTAAATGGTAAATTATTTATTATTAAAAAAAACTTAATTGGTGCGTTTTTAAATTGTAATGGCGAAATTATTTCAGATAAAAACAATACCAAAAAATGGGAAACTCAAAAGTGTATTGTACCTTCTAACTACAAAAAATAAAATGAATTTTAGGCAACCATTTTCTTATTTCTCAGTCTAAGAATTATTAATTTCAATATTTTTTAAATTAACTTAAAAAGAATTGCAAAAACTGAAATTAGTTTTATATTTGTAGATAAAAATTTAAAATCAATTACTTATGAGAAATTTATTTGTACTTGCAACCTTGTTTTTGGGAATCACATTTTCTTCATTTTCTCAAAATAACATTAATGTTACTTTTAATTCTGTAAAAGGAAAAATAGTTTTTGAAAGTGAAAGAACCTTCACTACTAATTTTACGGTTTTAGGATTAAACAACGAAACTGAAGTACAGAGCTTTAAATCAGCTATATTAGCAAATAAAAATGTAAAAAGTCTTCAGGTTTTTAAAACAGGTTCTGAAACCGATGCTAGAAAAGTAACTGCAATTCTTTTAAGCAATCAAGGAGAAAGTATGGAAGGTTTTATAAAATCTATTCCTTATAATACACTTACCATTGATGGCAAATCATATACAAAAGATCAGTTTGAGCAAATGAAAGCTGATAGAAAAGCTTCAAAACAAGCTAGAAATACTGAAATTCCAAAAGACAAAAAATAATTTTTTACTTCACTAAAATAAAAAATGCTCTGCTTTTGCAGGGCATTTTTTATTTATAATTTTTATCATAAAAAATATATATGAAAAATTATTTGAAAAAATTATTTTAATTGTAAAGTTTTGTTTAGTTTTGACTTAAAGAAACATTAACCAAATACAATTTGTTATGGGAAAAGGTGATCGCAAATCCCGTAAAGGGAAAATCCAAACTGGTTCTTTCGGTGTAAGAAGACCACGTAAAAAACACAAAACTATAGTTACCAAATCTACTAAATTAATCGCTCCAGAGGTTAAACACATTATTAAACCCGAAACTGCAGTAAAAACAAAGGTACATCCTAAAGAAGAAATACCAGTAATTATTGCTGAAACTAAACACGAAACTATTGTAGAAACAAAAGTTGAAGCCAAGGCAAAAGTTCCGTCAAAAGCTGAACCTAAAGCTAAGGTTAAAGAAAAAGCAGAACCAAAGGCAAAAGCTAAAGAGATAAAAGAACCTAAGGCTGAGCCAAAAAAGAAAAAAGAAAAATAGTAAAATTGTCCCGGTATTATCCGGGACTTTTAATTTAATCTGATTTTCTTCGTTTATAATATAACTACATTTTTTGTGAACTGGGAAAAGATTCAAATACAATTAGATAATTTTATTAAACGATATAGGATGGCTATTATTGGCACCCTATTGGCGCATGCTTTTTTCATGTTCATTTTAATTTTAATTGAAATTTCAAAACCAGAGATTCAAAAAGAAGAAGAAATCTCGGTAGAACTTGCTCCAGAGATAGAATCACTCATACAAATTCCAGATCCTAACGAGTTGCAATCCCAAAATAATGAAGACAATTCTGACTTAAAAAATATTGCTGCAAATGCAGCAGACCAAAACAAAAGTTTTGACGACTATTACCGTGAAGCAGAAAACATAGTTGACAACAGCAAACCTAAAGAAAGTTTTAAGGCTAATGATTATGCAGACAAAAGATGGCTTGCTAAAGATTATAGTAAAGAAAATACAGTAGATGTAAAAGATGATAATAAGGAAAATAAAACATCTACAAACAACAATTCCAGTAACAATGTGAAAAGCAATAACACATATGCAGGCAAAGCAATTATAACATATAACCTGAATGGAAGAAAAGCGACAAGATTACCAGTTCCTGCATATCAATGCCTTGGCAGCGGAGAAGTAATAATTGAAATTTCCGTTAACCAAAAAGGAATAGTTAACTCGGCAGTTATTATTTCATCAAAAACTTCATTAAATGAAGATTGCTTAGCCGAAGCAGCAAAAAAATCTGCACTTTCCTCAAAATTTGCAATTGATTTAAAGGCCATTGCTATTCAAAAGGGCACTATTAACTACAAATTTGTGCAGCAATAAGAAGTACTTAAAGTGCTCTAAAATACTTAAAGTGCCTTGAGTTATCTTTATTGAACTTTTATAAAGTCTACAGCAAAAAATTCAGCACTTTTTGAACTATTAGCAATCAATTAATAAATACAAGTTAATATAGCAGTAAAAAGTTATAAGTGCCTAAAATACTTAAAGTGCCTTGAGTTAACTTTAAGTACTTTTAACTTTAGTGCACTTTAGGCACTTTTTTTATTCCGCATCTAAAAATTCTTCAGCATCCTCATAAGCTTCTTTTTTCCTGCCAAATATAGGTAGTATCTTACCTGTAATTATTCCTGCAACAAAAGCCACTACAATTGTAATTCCTATTCCAGATAACTGACTGGTGATATTAATATCTTTAATTAAAGGAAGGGCTGCTAATCCGCCAAATAAACCTGGTAAACCATGTAAATTTGTTACGCCGCAGGTGTCAATAATTTTCATCCATTTTTGTTGTCGTGATTGTATTACCGCAAACCCAAATGTAGAAAGCCCTCCGGCAAGTATCCCAATAATTATTGCCATTGTATGTGAAGCTAAAACACAAGTTGATCCAATTGCTACACCACCTGCCAATGCTGCATTTGCAATATCTGCAATACTTATTTTTTTACGAAGTGATACCGAAAACAAATAAGTAGCAAGTGTAGAACCGCATAGTGCTAAAATTACATTTACAACTGTATGTGGCATTTCTTCAGGTGTTACCAATGCAGCACAGAAACTTGGCCAGAATATCCATAACATCATACTTCCTAACATGGAATACCTATCACTTGTTGCATCGGCTTCAATAGTTTTTTGAAACTCTTGTTTTGTGGTCATTGTTAATGCTACACCCAAACCAAATATTGCCCCAAACGCATGAATAACAATAGAACCACCTGTGTCAACTACGCTTCCTTTTTGAATTAACCCAAATCCATTATCTAATACTATCCATTCATTCAACATATAAAATGGAATAAAAAGTAAGCCCAGTAATAAATATTGTGGCATTTTTAATCTTCCCAACACAGCTCCAGCAGCAATAAGTAAACTGGCGGCTCCAAATTCAGCAAGAATTAACTTAGTAATTTCCTCTGATTCATGGCCAGCAATACCGATACTTTTAATAAGAAAATAAAGGGGCAAAGAAATACTTACCAAAAGAAATGTTGCTGTAAGCGCAGAACGACCATATTTTCTGACAAAAACCATTAAAAAACCAAACCCAATTAGCAACATGGCCATAATATTAATGGCACGATTATAATGTACCTCATCTAAAAAAGATGTGATATTAACCGAGGATGTTTCCTGAGAAAATGCTTTTAATGAACCAAATATTATAAAAGCAATTGTTAAAAATAAAATCTGTTTAATTTTCATTTTATTAGAAATTTTTAAAACACAAATGAATACTATTTATACAAGTCTCCAAAAATATTTTAACTGTTACTTAACTTAATAATCACTTATTTTCAATAATGATAAATGACATATAAATAAAATGACTAATAATTCTATAATCTAAACAACCGTATATAACAAATTGTTACAACAATGATCTGATAAGAAAGAAATTATAATAATTGTTTAAAAGCATAAAATTAAATTGGCAAGAAATTATAATAAAAAACTCCGAGCTTTTCAGTTCGGAGTTTCTAATTTTAGTAGTAATTATATTAATATATTCCCTGATCAAGCATTGCATTAGCTACTTTCAAGAAACCAGCAATATTTGCGCCTTTTACATAGTCAACAAAACCATCTTTGTCTTTACCATGAAGTACGCATTGTTCGTGAATAGATTTCATAATATCATGTAAGCGTTTATCAACTTCTTCAGCTGACCAGCTTAATTTCATCGAATTCTGAGACATTTCTAAACCAGAAGTTGCTACACCACCAGCATTAGAAGCTTTTCCTGGAGAGAAAAGAATTTTTGCTTTGTGGAATACTTCAATTGCTTCTGGAGTTGATGGCATGTTAGCGCCTTCACCTACACAGATACAACCATTTGCAACTAATGCTTTTGCATCGTCACCATTCAATTCGTTTTGTGTTGCGCAAGGTAATGCAACATCACATTTAACTTCCCATGGGCGTTTGCCAGCATGGAATTCAGCACCAAATTTATCAGCGTATGGTTTTACCACGTCGTTATTTGAAGCGCGAAGATCTAACATAAAGTCAATTTTCTCACCTGCAATACCGTTTTTGTCATAAATATAACCATCAGGACCAGAAATAGTAACTACTTTTCCACCTAATTCTACAACTTTTAAAGCAGCACCCCAAGCAACATTACCAAAACCAGAAATAGCAACTATTTTACCTTTAAAATCGGTATTTCTTGTTTTTAGCATTTCCTGAGCAAAATAAACATCACCGTAACCAGTAGCTTCTGGGCGAACTAATGAACCACCCCAACCAATTCCTTTTCCTGTTAAGATTCCGGTATTTTCGCGAGCTAATTTACGATACATTCCATATAAGAAACCAATTTCACGACCACCAACACCAATATCACCAGCAGGAACATCAGTTTCTGGTCCAATAATATTTTTTAATTCTAACATGAAGCTTTGGCAAAAACGCATTACTTCAGAATTAGATTTTCCTTTTGGATCAAAATCAGATCCACCTTTTCCACCACCCATAGGAAGTGTAGTAAGTGAATTCTTGAAAATTTGTTCAAATCCTAAGAATTTTAAAATACTTAAATTTACTGATGGATGAAAACGAAGACCACCTTTGTAAGGTCCAATTGCATTGTTAAATTGAATTCTGTAACCTAAATTTACATGAATTTCACCTTTATCATCTGCCCAAGGCACTTTAAATGTTAAGATACGATCAGGCTCAACTATTCTCTCGATAATTTTTGCCGATTCGAATTGTGGATTTTTGTTATACAACTCTTCCACTGATTCTAATACTTCTCTTACAGCCTGTAAATACTCCACCTCACCTGGGTGTTTCTTTTCAAGGTCTTTCATTATTTGTTCAACTTTCATCACAAATTTGTTTTAAAAAAGTTAATAAAAAGATTTTAAAAAATTAAGTTCAAAATAAGTTAGTTTTAAAAATTTAAAAAATGAATTTAATCAGTGTTAGTAAACATTAATAATGAAACACTAAAAACAAACAGATTTCATATTTTTGCTCGCAAAGTTATAATTAAAATTTAAAGATAATTGATGCTTAATAGCAGTTTTAAAAACAGTTAGAACAAATTCTTTCTTGTTTATACATAATTAATTATGTAATTATTTACACATACTGCATATATAAATTTAAGGTTTTAAAATTATACCAAGGTTATTTTTCCCGTCAATTTTTATGATTAGTTCTTTATCAAATTTTACATGTCTTATAAATTCATTCTCAAAAACTGAATTTTGCTTTGAAAGATAATCAACATCATAATAACCTTCGTTTATATATGGATTTACAGTAAAGTATCCTACCCTGAATGAAGTTAAATTTTGAAAAAAATGAGTTCCTTGGCTAGGATCTATTCTATAATTCTTTAAACCCGACTCAACTATTAGTCTTGCAGAAGAAATTTGATGCCACTTTACAGGAATACCAAGCCATGGATCACTCGAACCCCAACGACCAGGGCCAATTAAGATATAATTTTTACTTTCCTTTATAAATAAATCATTTATTTTTTCAATTTCCTGAGCTATATCAAGACTTTTTGCTGGATTAAAACTTTCTGGTTTTACATATACAATATCAAAAACATTATTAATAATTCCATTGCCTAAAGCAGAGTTACTTTTTAATATCACATTATCATCTGGAATATTTTCCATATCTATAGTGATAATCTCATTATTCTCAACAATTGGTCGAATTTGAAGTACATTAAAAATTTTGGGTTGTTTGTAAGGAACATCAGCATCAACAGCAAATTCAATTTCTACAGGATTTCCCATTTCTTTCTGACATATTTTAAGCAGCTCAGAAAGAACTTGTGTAAAAGGAAATATATTATGTTGCAATATGTTTGCAAATGTTATTATTTTTTTTCCACCTTCTACAATACCATCCCTTATTATATTATTATTATGATCATATGTTGATCCAGCAAATGCAAAAGACGATTCGTTCTCAACTTCTTTAATCGGAATTTTAACAATATTCACACCGTCATCAATTGACGGCACAAAACTTTCTTCGGATAATTGCAATGCGTAAAATTCTTTCTGGGTATCGCGCAAAGCCATTTCAGGAGTTGAAAGTTGTAATATTTTTTTTGGATACTCTGGAGAAAACCTCAGCGATTGCCCACCCTCAACAATATATTTTCCCAAACCAAAAGCCATACTTACAATTCCATCCTCTGGTTTTTCGGGAGCAATTGGATAAAAATTTATAGACCGTGCAACACCAGAAATTACTGGATAAAAAATATTATCATACTTTTGCCCACAAACCTCTTGCAATATAATTCCCATTTTTTCTTCGTCTATCATATTTGCAGTTGCAGTCATATAAGCCCTACTTCCTTTATAATAAACCGAAGCATATACACTTTTAATCGCTTGGGATAAAAACTTTAAAGTTAATTTTGGATTACTTCTAACATTTGGCACCATGTAGGTCGCATAAATTCCAGCAAATGGCTGGTAATGGGAATCCTCTAATTTACTAGAAGATCTAACTGCAATTGGGCCATTTGTTAAGGAAATAAAAGTACTTAATTCACTAAGTATTCTATTAGGTAATTCAGGCTTTAGAAATGAGTCCAACACATTTTCATCACTCTCA
>CAIQJL010000267.1 GCA_903872185.1 uncultured Bacteroidota bacterium
AATCGTTAGTTGGACAATTCCTCCTGGTACAACTGGCTCTGCTATAGTGGTTAATAATCTTGCAAAATATTTAACAGCTGAAAAATTTTGTGTTGTTGGTGAGAGTAATAATTTTAGAAGTTATTCCAATAAGTTGCACTCATTAAATGCATATTATATTAATCCATTTGTAATAACAACTGGCCAAAAATATTTAAAGTGGTTAAAATTTTATTTTGCTTTTAAATCTATTAAAAACATTGCTATTATAGAAAATTGTACCGCCATAATATGTATTTTTCCCGATGAGTTTTATTCTTTTGCATCTTTGTTAGTATGTAAGAAATTAAAAATACCATTTTATTTTTGGATCCATAATACATATAAAGAAAACAGGACAGGTATTTTTTACCTGATGTCTTTAGTACTTCAACCACTTATTTTTAAAAGAGCTACAAAAAAATTTGTAATAAGCGAAGGTTTAATGAATTTTTATTCAATAAAATATCCCAATGAAAAATGGTATTTGCTTAAACATGGTTTTGATATTCCAGATTCATCTATTAATGTTAACAATGAGAAAAATAAGCTAAGAACTACATTTGCTTATACAGGATCGCTAAATGAATCGTGTATAGATGCAGCACTCCGATTGTTTAAAGTAATTATTTCAAATCCTAATTATCAATTACATATTTTTTCCGGACAAAAAGAGGAAGTTTATAGTAAATATGGTATTTGTGGTGCTAATGTATTTTTTCATGGTTTTTTGCCAGATGAAGAATTTGTATCTGCACTTCAATGTTTTGATTTTATGCTTTTACCACATGGCTTTTATGGAAAAAGATCGGATGTTGAATTAAAAACTATTTTTCCAACTCGAACTATTCCTTATTTAATTTGTGGCAGGCCAATTATTGCCCATGCACCATTAAAATCATTTCTTACAGAGTTTTTACAAAACCATAATTGTGCAGAAGTTATTGTAGATGATGATTTAAATATTATAAAATCAAAAATATCGCTGATTATCAAAAATACTGAAAGGCAAACCGAGTTAATTAATAATGCTCGCATAACTGCAAAATTGTTTGATATTAAGTACGTTGTTAATATATTAGATAAAATAATTTAGAGTTGAGCAAAAGTAAATTGTTAATAGCGATATTTATTGTTTATTCTGTTATTATTCTTTTGAATATGAACGGAGTGTTTTCGATTTTCTTTAATGTTGAGGCAGCGTTATCTCCAATAATGCTAGTACTAACTTTTGCAATTATTGTTATTAGAATAAAGGATATTAGGGGTTCACATCGTTCTATGCAATTGTATTTGTTATTTTTTATTTCATATCTTTTAATTAGTACTATTAGTGCTGGTTTTTTTTCAAATGTGGATCCTGATATGTTAATATTGTTTAGGTCTTATGTTATTTCAATAATTGTTGTGTATTCATTTTACCAGTTTTTCATATATACTTATGAAAACAGGAAAGAAAATTTCGTTTATAGCTTTATTACAATATTGTTAATTGTATCAGTAAGTTTTATATATATAGCATACGTAACAGGTTTTCAAGAACGATGGTCATATAAATCGGGATTAGAAAGAAATTCGGGATTATTTGCTAATCCAAATGAGGCCGGTGTTGCTGCAAATTTCGCACTTATATTTACTGTTCGTGAATTATTTAGATGTAAAAGATTTTTTTTGCGAATTATATTGATGTTATCAATAGCATTTGAATTATTCTGTGTAGTAATTACATTTTCAAAGGGAGGAATGTTAATTAGTGCCGCCTTATTTGTGCTTATTGTTTATTTTATGTTTATAAACAAAGAATCTAAACAATCAAAGGTAAATAGAACTTCAATGATTATTTTGCTTTTATCTATGATATTGTATTTTTTTATACAAAATTATGGTGAGTTTTATGGATCTCTTACTGAAGTTCAGCAGCAAAGAATAGATGATACATTTTTATTGTCTCAAGGAGTAATTGATGACCAAACAACAACTGAAAGGATGTTTTTAACATCAATTGCTATGGATTTAATCAGTGAAAGACCATTATTTGGATATGGCCTTGCATATTTCCATCGTCTTCCAATGGTTGGTCTTGGCACACACAATATTTATACAGCGATTTGGGGGGAAGCGGGATTGTTTATTTTACTTTTGTATTTATTATTTATTATTTCCTTATTTTTTTATTCAATGAAATTGAAAATTTCAGAAGATAGAATATTAGTGTTAGGAATTATTGTAATATTTGTTATTAATGGATATTCTAGCCATAATATTCTTGATGATAGAACTATGAATATTATGCTTGGTTTGATAATGGCTATATATAAAACAAATAGTATTAATTTCAAATATAATTAATATGTGTGGTATTGTAGGGTATATTGATTTTAAATCTAAAAGTACTGAAAATTATTTATTTGAAATGAATAATAGCATGCTTCATCGAGGTCCTGATACGCATGGTTCTTTCTTTGATACATACAATAGTATAAAAATTGCTTTAGGGCATAGGCGTTTATCAATTATTGAATTGACCGAGCTTGGCAACCAGCCAATGACATATAAAAATTATACAATTACATTTAATGGTGAAATATATAATTATCAGGAGTTAAAGATACAATTACAGAAAACCGGCCATAAATTTATTTCAAATTCAGATACTGAAGTATTGCTTCAGGGATTTGAGGAGTGGGGTCCTTCGATGCTTGATAAACTAATTGGGATGTTTGCATTTGCAATTTATGATTCTGAGCATAAGGAGTTATTTCTATTTCGTGATCGGGCTGGAGTTAAACCGTTATATTACTATTATCATAATGATGTTTTTTTATTTTCTTCTGAGTTAAAAAGTTTTCATAAGCATCCATCTTTTGTAAAAGAATTAAATATGGATGCAGTATCTCTCTTTTTTCAATATGGTTATATACCTCAACCTCATTGTGTATTTAAAAATGCAAATAAACTTGAATCTGGCCATTATCTTAAAATCAATATAGCTAATCGACAATTTGAAAAAAAATGTTATTGGAATGTTGCAAATTGTTATACAATGCCCCTATTCAATTATTCATTTACAGAGGCTCTTGAAAGAACTGAAGAGATTCTAAAGTCAGCATTTGAATATAGAATGGTTTCAGATGTTCCTGTAGGAGTATTTTTAAGTGGAGGTTATGATAGTAGTATTCTGACAGCAATGTTGCAGCTTAGCCAAACAAATAAATTGAATACATTTACAATTGGATTTGAAGATAGCAGATATAATGAAGCAAAATATGCAAAAGATATTGCAACCTATCTTGGAACAAATCATACAGAATATTATTGTACAAACAAAGAAGCTAAAGAAATAATACCAAAACTTTCCCAAATTTACGATGAACCATTTGCAGATTCTTCAGCTATTCCAACAATACTTGTAAGCCAATTAGCACGGAAAAGCGTAACGGTTGCATTATCAGCTGATGCTGGTGATGAGATATTTGCTGGTTATAACAAATATGAGAATGCATTACGAAATCTAAAAACCCTGGAATATCTTCCTCCAAATATCAGAAATGCATCAAGCAAAATTTTAAATAGATTTTCAGTTTGTTTAAACCCTAAAAACAATCTTAGACATAAAATTGATGCAGCATCTAAAGTAATAGCTTCAAATAATAATGCTTCATTAATGCTTAAATTAATGTCGCAACGATTGGGTTCGTCGGCAATTGAAAAACTGTTTTGCAATTATAAGCCAAATGAGTTGTGTACAGGATTTGATTATATATTTAACAGTGATACTATAGATTTACTTTCGAGGTTGCAATGTGTAGATTATAAAACATATTTAGTGGATGATATTTTAATGAAAGTTGATAGGGCAACCATGAGTGTTTCACTTGAGGGAAGAGAACCTTTTCTTGACCATCGTATTATAGAATTTGTTTCTAGACTGCCAGTTTCATATAAATTAAATGGTAGTGTAAAAAAATATTTACTAAAAGAAATCGCCTATAAATACATTCCAAAAGAATTATTGGACAGACCCAAGAAAGGTTTTGCAATTCCAATATCAGATTGGTTCAGAAATGATTTAAATGAAATGTTGATATGCCAATTGGACTCATTAGAAATAAAAAATCAAGGAATTTTTGATACAACTTTTATTAATGATAAAATGAATCAATATCTAAAAGGGAATGATCAAACTTGGGAGTTTATTTGGTTTATGTATTGTTTTCAATCGTGGTATAAAAAATGGATGGAAAATTGAAGGTTTTATTAATTATAGATAATCTTGGAACTGGTGGAGCTCAGAGGCAAATTTTAAATCTTGCAGTTGGTTTGAGCTCTCAAAAAATAGAAACTCACCTGTTTACTTACCAGAGTATAAATGTCTTTGAAAACATATTGATAAATAATGGAATTAAACATTATAATTATATTAAGAAAAATAGATTGTCAATCAGTCCTATTCTAAAAATCATAAATCTTCACAATAAAAATAAATACTCTGTAATTTGTGTATTTCTTTTTACACCCAGTTTTTATACGTTGTTAGCAAGTTTGTTTTTTAAAGTTAAAACTAGAATTGTTATTTCTGAAAGGACTTTTGAAAATGGCATTAGTTTTTTTCATAGACATATTACTCGTTCCTTATATTTTAAATCGCAAGCAATTGTAGTAAACTCTAATCATCAACTTATTGTATTGCAAAAGAAAATTCCAACCCAGAGTCATAAAATACTTTTTATTCCAAATGGAGTTGACATGTCTCGGTTTAAGCCTGTAGAAAGAATAAATAATAATGGTTTATTAAATATTTTGGCTATAGGAAGAGTTTCTATGAATAAAAATACTTATTCTTTAATTGAAGCCTGCGATCATTTGGTTAATTGGTTAAAATATAGAGATATAAAGTTTTTTTGGGTGGGTTCTGAAGAGGAGATTGCAAATGTTAAAAATGAATATGCTGTTTTATGCAGGAATACCATTATTGCTAGAGGACTTGCTAATTATTGGGAATGGATTAGTCCAACTATTGAGATAGAAAAATATTATAACACGTGTAATATATTAGTACATCCTTCTTTAGGAGAAGGTTTCCCAAATGTTATTTGTGAATCAATGGCATGTGGCCTACCGGTAATAGCTAGTAATGTATATGATCATTCGATTATCGTTAAAGAAGAAGAAAATGGCTTTTTGTTTGACCCTAAAAATGTAGGTCAATTGATAGATTGTATAATTAAATATTATAATTTGAATGCTGAAAATAAAAGCAAGATGTCTGCATTAGCATTACAAACAGCTGTAGAAGATTTCTCGTTAGAAATTAATATAATCAAATATTTAAAGTTATTTGAAAATT
>CAIQJL010000268.1 GCA_903872185.1 uncultured Bacteroidota bacterium
GTAAGCGTCCTCGCTTACGCTTTTTTATTTCTGTCATTTGCTGCAGTCAGGTCTTACGACCTGACTGTTTTTATATTCATCTGGTACAAGCGTGGACGCTTTTACCATATTTACCCCCTGCTGACACAAGTGTCCACACCACCTCCTAAAAATAATTTTATTTAAAAGATTTCTAATATCTTAGACTAATTTAATCCATTATTTAAATAATTTTAAATATTATTTGGGTTACTTTTTATATTTTCTAGCTACTAATAAACAAAAATAAACAACTATGAAAACTAAAAAATTATCATCACTAAGGTTAACATTGTTTGCCTTTTTATTTTTAATTCTTACTGCAGCGATATATTCATGTAGCTCAAGAGATGAAAGCAGTTCTATGGAGAATAAATCTAGTTCTCCAGAATCTTATATCGAAAATACTGCTGCAAAATCTGAGGAACAAAGTCAGGATATGGCTGGCCAGGTTATGGCAGATTCAGTAATTACAAATCAGGAAATTATTTCATCATCTGCAGCAGCAGTTTCAAAAGACACAAGCAGAAAATTTATTCGTACTGCAGATTTAAAATTCATGGTAAAAGATGCTCGTTGGGCTACATTAAAAGTGGAGGATATTGTTGGCGCACATAATGGTTTTGTAGAATTTACAGAATTAAAATCTGAAACACTATGGACACAAATGGTTGCACATAGCGAAGATTCATCTTTAGAAATTATTCATTATAGAGTTGTAAACAACATGACTCTAAGAGTTCCAAATACCGAACTCGACAGTACATTAAGAGCAATAGGTAAATTAGCTGAATTTCTAGAATTAAGAGTTATTAAAGCCGAAAACGTTACGCTTTCAATAAAAGAAAAACAACTTGCAGCAAACAGACTTAAAAAATATGACAATCGTGTTTCAAATGCTATTGATAACAAAGGAAACAGACTAAGTGATATCAGCGAAGCAGAAGAAAACAGATTAAACCGTCAGGAGCAATCAGACAATAATTTAATCGAAGAACTTTCATTGAAAGACAAAATTGATTATAGTACAATTCAAATTGAAATGTATCAAAGAAGCTCAACAATGAAGACTATTGTAGAAAGCGAAAAAGAAGTTGAACCTTATACTACAAGCTTTGGAATACGCTTAATGAATGGTGTTAAAACTGGCTGGAAAATTTTAGAATTTATTGTTTTGGCAATTGTTAATACTTGGAGTATACTATTAATTATTGCAGCTACATTATTTACCATCAGATATTTTATTAAAAGAAAAAAGAAATAGTTTTCTATTCATAAAATCAAGCCAGTGAATATTCACTGGCTTTTTTTATCTTTGATAAAATTCAATTTATGAAATCACTTATTTCTTTCGTTGCAATAATGTTAGTATTTATAAATATTTCATATTGCCAAACTATACAAAAACCTGACTCTTCAAAAACTTTTTATATTGAAAACAAACCAGAATTTCCAGGTGGTGAAGATTCAATGCTTAAATATATAGCGAATAACATTATATACCCAATAACTGCAAAGGAAAACAGAATTCAAGGAAAAGTTTATATTGGATTCTTAATTACAGAAACTGGAAATATTGATAGTATCAAAGTTTTAAGAGGTGTAGATAATGATTTAGATAATGAAGCTATAAGAGTTATTAAAAACATGCCTAAATGGAAACCAGCAACCTTTAAAGGAAAAAATGTGATTAGTCACTTTCAACTTCCTATTAAATTTTTAATAAATTAAACCTAAGCTCCTACACTACTTTTTTTACCTAGTAATTTCAATTTTATAAAACCATCAAATTCTTTATCTTTGCAAAAAATTTATTTTAATGACAAATTACGGTGGTATTCCTGAGGAATTTTCTGAATTAAAAAACGCTAAAGTTGTAATTTTACCAGTGCCTTATGATGGCACTAGCACATGGATAAAAGGCGCTGACAAAGGTCCGGAAGCAATTCTTGAAGCTTCAGCAAATATGGAATTATACGATATTGAAAGCAATTGTGAAATATATACTATTGGCATTCATACTGCTGATGCTGTTACTGAAAATAAGTCACCTGAAGAAATGACCGAAGCTGTTTACCAAGCAGCAAAAAAGTATGTCGGCAAACAACACACTGTAGTTATTGGTGGTGAGCATTCTGTAAGTTTTGGAACAATAAAAGCACATTTCGAGACATACGAAGATATGTGTGTTTTGCAATTTGATGCTCATACCGATTTACGTCCAGAATACGAACATTCAATATACAACCACGCTTGCGTAATGGCACGTGCACAAGAACTTTGTCCGGTTATTGCAGTTGGAATCCGTAGTCAATGCATTGAAGAACTTCCAAATGTAATTCGTGAAAATATTTTTTATGCTCACGAAATTCACGATAACACTGAATGGATGGAAAAAGCAATTAGCCGTCTTTCAAAAAATGTATACATTTCTATAGATTTAGATGCTTTCGACCCATCTATTTTACCATCAACCGGAACACCAGAACCAGGTGGTATGGGTTGGTATCAGGTATTAACTTTTCTTCAAAAAGTTTACGAAAAAAGAAATGTAGTTGGATTTGATGTTGTTGAACTTTGTCCTAACGAACAAAATCCTGCTTCAGACTTTCTTGCTTCAAAACTTATTTACAAATTAATCGGGTATAAATTTAAAAACTAAATATTTAACATAATGAAAAAGCTTAAAAAAAGTGATGTATTAAAAGACGTTATCAGACACGTTGACATCAAAAAAATCAATTCCACTGCTATTATCGATGCAATGCGCGACATGTCTTTTACTTCACGCGATACAGCTAATGCAACCGACATTTACAAAAGAATGTTAGAAGATAAAAAATGCTCAGTAATTCTTACTATTGCAGGAAGCACAAGTGCTGGTGGATGTATGCAAGTTTATGTAGATATGGTTAAAAACAATATGGTTGACTGTATTGTTGCAACTGGCGCTACTATTGTTGATATGGATTTCTTTGAAGCTCTTGGCTACAAACATTATAAAGGCAGCCAATATGCCGATGATAAAGAATTAAGAGGATTATATATCGACAGAATTTATGACACATTAATTGACGAAGAACAACTTCAGGAATGTGATAAAACTATTGGTATTATTGCAGACTCATTAGAAAGACGTCCATATTCTTCACGTGAGTTTATTAAGGAAATGGGGAAATATTTAACAAAGCACTCAAAGAAAAAAGATTCTTTAGTACAAGTTTGTTATGAAATGAATGTTCCTATTTTCTGTCCAGCTTTTGTTGATAGTTCTGCAGGTTTTGGATTAGTAAAACATCAGGTTGAAAATCCTAAAAAACACATGACTATTGATTCTGTTGCCGATTTTCTAGAATTAACACAAGTTAAAATGAAAGCTGGCGAAACTGGTTTAATAATGATTGGTGGTGGTGTTCCTAAAAACTTTACTCAAGATACAGTAATTTGCGCTGAAGTTCTTGGGCACGATGTTCCTATGCATAAATATGCAGTTCAAATTACAGTTGCTGATGTTCGTGATGGCGCATGTTCAAGTTCTACATTACGTGAAGCTTCTTCATGGGGTAAAGTAGAAACAGTTTACGAACAAATGGTATATGCTGAAGCAACTACAGTTATTCCATTAATGGCAAGTTACGTATATCATTCAGGTGTTTGCAAAAAACGTAAATCACGTGAATTCTCAAAGATTTTCGACAAAAAATAAATTTAATGATATAATCACATAAATTATTTCTAAATTTTTCTTATTTTTGGAAAAATAAATAAATATGAAAAAACTATACGCTTTATTTATAATTGGAGGCCTGATAGCATCAAGTTTTAATTCTTTTGCTCAATGTACTCCTGACCCAACCTGCATGGACGTATTAAATCCTGGTGAAATTTGTCCAGAAATACTTCCAGATGGTACAGTTGGCGTTCCATACAGCCAAACCGTTACAATTATACCTCCTGCTACAGGTGCTGTAGGTACTGGGGGAGCAACAGTTGCAATTTTAAAAATTAAAATTAAATCTGTTACTGGTATACCTCCTGGTTTAAGTTACGTTACTAACCCTGCAAATGGCGAGTTTGCTGTAACTACCCCATATACAAGATATTGCACATTAATTTCTGGTACTCCAACTACTGCAGGAACATATCCATTATCAATAACTGTTACTCCATATATTAGTTTTGGAGGATTTCCATTAGCTGTTGGAGATCAGGTTGACGATACATCTTTGGCTATTACTATACATCCAGGAGGAACTGGTTATTCGATTATTAACATGAATAAATTTTCTATTTTAGACAGCAAGCCAAATCCATTTAGCTATAGTTCAAAAATTGGTTATATTTCACCTAGCTCATCTGAAGTTAAACTTTCAATATTTGACGTTGTGGGAAACCTTATATACAAAGAAGCAATGGTTGCTGTTAAAGGTGAGAATTACTTTGATTTCGATGGCATTAAACTAGGTAAAGGAATGTATATTTATTCTATTACAAATGGTAAAGAATCCTTTACTAAACAATTAATAAAGAATTAACAATAAACCTAAAGAAAATTTAAACCGGCTATTACTAGCCGGTTTTTTTATTCCCTTTACTGACACAAGCGTCCTCGCTTGTGTCCTCTTCTGACGCAAGCGTCTTCGCTTGTATCTTTGATACCAACACCTATTATGATTTAGTCCCATTTTTCGCCATGACGGCCTTGAGCCATGAGTGGTCAGAAGAAATTCCGACCACTCTTTTTATGTTCTTATTAAAGAATAAATCAGGGTTTCCTCCACATTTAAGGACAATTAATGGATCACATTAAATTTACAGGGAGGAGATAAAAAAAATCTTAAATTTCTGCCCAAAAAGATGGGACTAGAAAAAGAGACCTTATCCTTGATATTTCCAAAAGAACTATTATTTCATTTTGAAATTGTATTAGTTCAGGAACTTGGACACGTGGAATTTAAAGAAGATTTTATCGAAGTTATATTTGAAGAAAAGAATATTCTACCTTTTGGAATAGATGCTAGTCAATATGAATCAAAAGGGTTTTATGTTAAGCAAATTCAGGATTTCCCTTTGAGAGGCAAAGCTGTATTTTTAAGAATAAAGAGACGAGTCTGGCGGCATAAAATCACAAAAAAGACTATTACTAATGATTTTACATTTTTAGCAGAGGGTTCAAAATTCACCAAAGAACTCGCTGATTTTTTAAAAGAAAGAAGTTGAAACAAGACTTGATCCAATGAGTACTATAGCGAGCTACTACAAAGTAAAGCCAGATAAATTATATCGATCCTATAAGAAAAATATAAGTAATTTTAAAACATGGGATCAAAAACAACATGCTAAAGACTATTTAATTTACCCTCAAAACATAAGTCCACACTTAGCAATAGACGAAGTAAGTTTGTCTAAAGGAGAGTTGTACACCTTTGTTACATCCAAGGCGTACAAAACAAATAGGCGCAAATTAGTAGCGGTAGTCAATGGCACAGAAGCAAAGTCTATTATAGAAGTATTAAATAAAATAAGTGAAACAAAACGTAATACAGTAACTGAGGTAAGCCTTGATATGGCAAGAAATATGGAGCTTGCTGTAAAAACATGTTTTATCAATGCGACAAGAGTAACCGATAGATTCCATGTGTCAAAACTAGTTATAGACGCATTACAGCATATAAGGGTGAAATACAGATGGGACGCTATAGAGAAGGAGAATAATGATATTAAAGAAGCTAAAACCAAAGCAGAAAAATATGAGCCAGTGATATTAGAAAATGGTGACACACTTAAAGAATTGTTGGTACGTTCACGCTATCTGCTATATAAAACTCCAAGTGATTGGACAGATAATCAATCAAAGAGAGCTAGGTTAATTTTTAAACATTATCCGTTATTAGAAAAAGCGTATCATCTTACTATAGAATTTAGGTCAATATATGAAAGTATCATAAAATCAAAAGCGATAGAGCGATTAAAAGAATGGAGTAATAAAGTAAAACAAAGTGGAATCAATGAATTTAATACTGTTGCAAACTCTATCAATTATCATTGGGAAAACATTTTAAACTTCTTTGATAATAGAAGTACAAATGCTCATGCGGAATCGTATAATGCTAAATTAAAACTCTTCAGGGCAAATTTAAGAGGAGTTACAGATGTTAAATTCCTCCTTTTTAGACTTGAAAAACTTTTTGCTTAGTGGTATCACTCCCTTTAAAAAACGTGTGATCCCAATTAATGCAATCACAAAATTTATAATAACAAATGATTTATAAGCTAATCCAATTGTCAAACAACACTACTCACTGTCATCCTGAGGTTCTCGAAGGATTTGCCCACAAACCCTCACACATGTTTCGAGAGCCTCAACATGACCCATGACGAATATAAATTACTTTGGTATAAAAACAAAAGTAGTCTGATTAAAAATCTTCCGACCACTCTTGGCCTTGAGCCGCCATCTCATTTTAAGAAATACATTAAAAAAACTAGTTTCTTTCAGTGTAAGCGTCATTGCTGGTGTCTATAGAAACACCTTTTCTGTTACGAGTGTTCCTGCTTGTGGCTTTCCATAAAAACCAGTTCTGGTGCAAGTGTCCTCGCTTGTGACTTTCTATAAACAAAAAAACCGGCGCTTAGCCGGTTTTTTAAATATTAGAATTTCAGTATTACTCTGATACAACTTCAAAATCAATATCAACTGTAATATCTCTATATAATTTAACTTTTGCTTTAAAAGCACCAACTTCTTTAATATTATCTGCCTCATAAATGGTAATATTTTTTCTTTCAACTGCATAACCTTTAGCTGTAAGAGCTTCTGCAATCTGAATAGTATTAATAGAACCAAATATTTTACCAGTAGTACTTGTTTTAGCACCAATTTTTAAAGAAACGCTGCCAAGTTTTTTAGCTGCTTCAGTAGCATCATTACGAAGTTTTTCTTCTTTATGTGCTCTCTGTTTTATGTTTTCTGCATTAATTTTTCTATTAGATGAAGTTGCAGAAACAGCAAAGCCTTGAGGAATAAGATAATTACGTGCATAACCATCTTTTACTTTTATAATGTCATCTTTAAGACCTAAAGTCTGAACATCTTGTTTTAATATAATTTCCATGTGTTTTTCCTCCTTAATTTATTTCAACAAATCAGTTAAGAACGGTAAAAGAGCAATGTTACGTGAGCGTTTAACTGCCTGCGCAATTTTGCGTTGAAATTTTAAAGAAGTACCTGTAACCCTACGTGGCAACAGACGACCTTGTTCATTTAAAAATTTCTTTAAGAAATTAGGATCTTTATAATCGATATACCTAATTCCGCTTTTTTTAAAGCGGCAATATTTTTTCTTTTTTACATCAAATGATGGAGGTGTGAGATATCTTATTTCACTACCTGCGCCTGGTGTATATGCCATTTCTTATTCCTCCGATTTTTCGTTTTTAACTTGTTTACCCATTCCTTTAGTACGCTTTTTAATATTATACGCAATTGAAAATTTATCCAATTTTGTAGTCATAAAGCGAATAATACGCTCATCACGGCGATATTCCGTTTCGAGTTTATTAATGAAAGATGGTTCTGAATTAAATTCAAGTAAAGAATAAAATCCGGTTGTTTTTTTCTGAATAGGATAAGCTAGCTTTTTCAAGCCCCAATCTTCTTCATGGACAATCTTGCCTCCGTTGTCCGTAATAAGGTTTCTGAATTTTTGAACCGCTTCCTTCATCTGAGGCTCAGATAAAACGGGAGTTACAATGAAAACGGTTTCATACTGGTTTAACATACTTTAAATAATTTAGTTAATAAAAATTAAGGCTGCAAAAGTACAATTTATTTAGTATAATACCAAACAAAAGTATTTTAAATTTCAATATTTTAATCAATTAAAGTAAATACTTAATCTGTTTATTAAAACAATAAAAGATTGTAATTTTAGTTTTTATTCGCTGTATAAAACTTTTATAATGAAATTGAAATCTATTTTTATTACTATATTTATCTTAATTTCAATTATTTCAATTGCCCAAAAGCATACAATAAGTGGCTACATAAGCGACTTTAAAACTGGAGAAAAAATGATATCCGCTTCAGTTTTTGACACAATTTCGAATAGAGGTACAATTACAAATCCTTATGGATTTTACAGTTTAACCCTTCCTGCAGGAAAAGTTCATCTTGTTATTTCATATGTCGGGTACGAGCAAGTTAGAAACGACATAAACTTATCAGCAAATCAGGCATTAAATATTCAAATTAATCCATCTGTATCTTTAAATGAAATTGAAGTTTTAGCAAAAAAAGAAGAAAATCAGATTGAGAAAACTCAAATGAGCCTGTCTGAAATTCCAATTAACACAATAAAATCTTTACCTGTAATTTTTGGAGAAGTTGATGTTTTAAAAACAATACAGCTTTTACCCGGAGTTCAATCTGGTAGCGAAGGCACAAGTGGATTATATGTTCGCGGTGGTGGACCAGATCAAAATCTAATACTTCTAGATGGCGTACCTGTATATAATGCTGATCACTTATTTGGTTTCTTCTCTGTATTTAATGCCGATGCAATTCAAACTGTTTCATTAATTAAAGGTGGTTTTCCTGCAAGATATGGAGGCAGGTTATCATCAGTAATTGATATTAGAATGAAAGAAGGAAATAATAAAGAAGTTCATGGCGAAGGATCGGTTGGTTTAATTTCAACAAAGTTCACAATTGAGGGCCCTATTTTGAAAGAAAAATCTTCTTTTATTATTTCTGTACGCCGAACTTATATTGATATTTTAGCACAACCTCTTATTAAATCATTTTCTGATGGAGTTTCTGCAGGATATTATTTTTATGATATTAATGCAAAAGTTAATTATATTTTTTCTGATACCGACAGAGTATTTTTAAGTGTTTATACAGGCAGAGACAAAGCATATTCAAAATTAAAAGACAATTACACTGATAATAGTATAAGTTATGAAAACACTCAAAAAGCAGCACTTTTATGGGGAAACATAACATCGGCACTGAGATGGAATCATATGATTAACAGAAAACTTTTCAGTAATTTAACTTTAACATTTAGCAGATATCGCTTTGAAGTTGGTCAAAATTCAAATTCTAAAGAAACAAACAATGGTACAACTACTGAAAAAAATTATGAATTCACATATTTTTCGGGCATTAACGATTTAACTGCTAAAATTGATTTTGATTACCACCCTAATCCAAACCACAGTATTATATTTGGTATTTCAGAAACATACCACACATTTTCACCAGGCATAAATGTTTTTAAAGTTGATGATGGAGGCAATTCTTCAAACATCGATACATCCTTTGGGAATTCAAATATCTATGCTAATGAAATTTCTCTTTTTGCTGAAGATGATATTAGAATAACAGACAGACTAAAAGCAAATATTGGACTTCATCTATGCGGCTTCTACGTTAAAGAAAGTTTTTACAAATCAATTCAGCCCAGAATTTCTGCACGTTATTTAGTAAATGAAAAAATATCTATAAAAACTGCATTTAGTCAAATGAATCAAAATCTTCATTTACTTACAAATAGCGGAATTGGATTGCCAACTGATTTATGGTTACCAGCTACAAATAACATTAAACCACAAATTTCTTATCAATTCGCAGCTGGAGTTTTTTATGATTTAATAAAAGGTTACGAATTTAGTATTGAAGGTTTTTATAAAACTATGTCAAATTTAATTGAGTATAAAGAAGGTGTTGATTTTTTTGGATCATTTGATTCGTGGGAAAATAAAGTAGAAGTGGGAAAAGGATGGGCTTATGGTTCAGAATTTTTAATTCGTAA
>CAIQJL010000269.1 GCA_903872185.1 uncultured Bacteroidota bacterium
CTTCAGCAAAATGAAAAAACTGAACGTAAGACTCAACATACTCTCTGCCAGCCTCAATATTATTAACATCAAAGTTCTTGAGCAACATTACTTTGTCAAATCGTTTCGTCAATTCTGCTAGTTTATCTTTATCTATTAAATTCTTCAAAGGTGAAAGATTCCCTAATTCAATTGATTTATCAGCAGCAAGGATTTTCTCGTCAATTGGAGTCCCAGATGGTTTTACTCCTGTATAAGGTACTCCTTCACCACTTCTGTGTAATCGGACTACTGTTTCAAAGAAATATTTATCAGAAAGTTCTTTAGCTTCTGGACTAAGTATTCTAACTTTCATAACAAGATCAAAAACTTCCTTTATCTCTTTTTCGCTAACAGGTTGAACCCATTTAAAAACATAATTCACATTGTTTTGCTCAATTGCTTTTCTTGCATCGGCAACTACAGGACCATCCATCGTGTCGCAATGTGCTCTGATAAAATTAGTAGATAGAATCAGTAGTAAAGACAATGAAACTTTAAAAATATTTTTTGATTTCATGATAATATTTTTTTAAAGATTAAGTGCTTTTGGATATAATATATTGTTTTCAAGATGGACGTGAATGTGCAAATCATCTTCGAACTGTTCCAGCAGTTTAAATGCAACCTGATAGGTGTTACAACTGTCGGAAGGAAGCATATAATTAATACTTAAAACATTTATTTTATCCATTGCACCACCGGCAAACTCGTGTTCGCCTTTCATTCTGTTTATCTCTGAGATGATGATTTCTTTTGATTTCTTATCCTTTGTTTTCAATACTTCTTTTATTGCTGGGAACAATACCTCTTCTTCTTTTTTAAGATGTTGTAACAATTCGGTATTAATCTGCGAAAATAATTTAGCTATTTCAATTAATTCGGGATGATTAACACTATGTACTTCAGCAATTTTTTGAGTATATGAAACCAATTGAGGTAATAGCTTTGTGACGGTTTTATGATGGGTATTAACTATATAATCGCACAAAAAATCTAAACCCCATTCATTGAAATTTTGTGTTGTGTCAATTTCAGTATATTCAAGCTCATTTAGTTTTGTTGCAAGTGTAGAGATATCTATTTTCTTTTCAGAGCAAGCTTCTTCTATACTTTGATTTCCACCGCAACAAAAGTCAATACCGGCGTTTTTAAAAACAGCTGCTGTTCTAAAATCATTAGCAACTATTTCACCTATCTTCATTGATTTATAGTTTTCGGGTATCATATTTTATTTTTTAAAATGTTATTAAATTTAGATTTGATCAATTATGGTTTATAAAAATAAATCAGATATAATTCGGCACTTTCTTTAACAATCCAATGTTCTACTTGCAAGCTGGTAGCTTTATCAATTAATGGTGCCGGCAAAAAAGGCGCTATTAATTTATAGATCGTGTTGTTTGGCAAAACATTCAAGTCTGCCATTACTTGGGCAACTGGATGTTCACCTGCTGCCAGCATTTCTCTTACATCGAAAATTTGTTTTATTTTTTGTTCGTCAAACCATGTGGGTTTGGTAGTATTATAAACCGTATCCATACTTTCTGTTATTATTTCTTGTCCAACTTCTTTACGTAATTTATTTATTAGATCACCTATATTTACATTTCCAATGCTTGCAGCTTGTTGCAAAGAGGTGATTCTTGCGACTGTATTTCTCAATAGAGGATTTTTTAGTTTTTTAAATGCAGGTACATAGCCAATTAAAACATCTTCTAATTGAGGATAGATTTCAATCAGTTGTAATACTTTTGTTTTTGGTGTTATTATTAAATTCTTATTTGATTCCATAATGTTTTTTATTTATAAGATAAAATTCGTTGTTCGCCTTGCAATTCTCTATATACATTGACATTGTGAGAGACTTCAAGTGTGCCAAGATATTCCCCTTTTTCGTTGCGAAGAGCAAAATATTCAATATGAATCATTTTTCCTCCCATGTTAATCCAAAAAGGTGCGCTATTTTGTTTTCCGCTTTTGAAATCTTCGATGATTTTATCTACAATATGAGCACTAGCAGGTGGATGACAATGACGAACATCGCGATTAAGTATTGCTCTGTTACGTTGAAAAATACGTTCTGCACCTTGTGAAAAATATTTTACTTTATCGTCTTTATCAACAAAAGTAATGTCAAGTGGAAGTGTGTTTAAAATACTAAGTAATTCTTCTGCGGAAAAACTACCTGATGGCAATTGTATATGACTACCAGATTTTTGGGCATCATTAATAGATATTTCAGAAGCCCATTCTGGTTTCCATATTACATTTGGGTCATATAAACAATATCCTATTTCCAATGATTGGTTGCTGATTTCATACCAATCCTTCTCTGTAAGTTTGTCAAGACTCATTGGAAATAAAATTTCTTCTTCCTTTGGTATCATTTCACTTACTCCATGTATTGCAGGTTTTAGAACCATTTCGCAGGAAGCTAAAAACTCTTCTTTAGCAAGGTTTTCAGTAAGCAATATTTCAATACTACCTTTTATTAATTCACGAATTTCATCGTGTTTTCCCCACATTACTTTTGGTGGTCCTGTTATTCCCTGGTTTTCAAGATAAGGAAATAATAAATATTCCTTTCGCTGATAATGCTTATCCACGTCGAATAAATTATTGAATAATCCTCTTAATTTTAAAATTTCAGGATAAAGGTTTAGCTGTTGATTGCTTTCAATTTCACTTATAATAGATGAAATCTGAGCAATTACAATTTTCAATTCTTTGTTTTCATGAATCATTACATCAACAGGATGACCTTCTGGAATTTTCTTAGCTCCTGAAAGGTCTATATTACCTTCCAATACAGAAGAATGGGCATCACATAATTTTAATATTTCTGTTTCAGGAAGACCTTCACTTATAAGTTCCTGTTCTACTTCTACAACTTCGCCATAAGGAATGTTTTTTAATGTTTGCAGTAATTCCTGTTTAACATCTTCTTCTGATGAGCCAGTATGCAGTTTAAGAATTAGTGCTTTAAGCTTTTCTTTTCTGTCTTTTGAGTTATTAATTAGTTCACTCATATGTTTATATTTTATTTGTAATAAGTGTTATAATATAAATTTCATTATGTTATATTGATTATAAAATTTGTGCTTTCTCTCCAGGTTTAGGTGTTTTTATAACAAGAACTTTCAATACTTCATTACTCTCATTATACCAGCAATGTGGTATTTTTGCAGGACTGTCAATGAAAGTATCTTTTGTAACTTCTTTTTTCTCATCACCAATTTCAACAATACCCGTACCTTCGAGAACATAAAAGAAAACATCAACAGCAGTTATATGTTTCTTCAATTTCTCGCCAGGTTTAAGAGTTATGTGAACTGCCTGCACAAATTCATTTTCATGAAATTTTCTGGTTTCAACTCCATGTGGATTTGGATTTACCAGCACATCCTTAATTTCAATTGCTTTCATAAAATAAGTTTTTGATTTTAATATTTATTTTTTTGGATTAGAATACTAATTGTTTTAAAAAGACTATTACCTCTTTTTTTCAAATCAAAATTGAAACCTGAAAGGCTCCATTGATTAATAGTTAGACGAACACTTCCCATGATAATAAAAGCCAATTGTTCGCTGGAAATATCTCTTCTAATTTCTCCTGACTTTTGACCTTCATTTATGATTTTGATAAAAGTAGATTTTGCATTTTCCATTATTAAGATAATCTTTTCATGCAATTCTTTTTCATTTTTATATAAACCATCGGATAATATAACAATGGCAAATGGAGGGTTTTCGTTGAAAATATTTAATTGACCCGAAATCATTTTTTTTACTCTTTCCAGAGCTGAAATTTTTAACTCAAAAATATTATCATAATGTGAAGTAACAATATGTTTCAAATAATCAAGTAGCACATTTAGAATTTCAGTTTTACTTGAAAAATGTCTATAAATAGCAGATTCTGCCATTCCGATTTCGGATGATAAATTTTTAATAGTTAGAGCTTGTATACCTCCTTCTCCTATAAGTTTTATAGTAGCTTGGATAATTTCTGATTGTCTTTTACTAAGTTTCATTTGCAAAAATAATATAGTGAATGTTCACTCACAAATTTACACTATATTTCAATTAATAATTTGTTTTTAACATTATTTAAAATCACATGTTATATCACTGTATTAGAATTTGTTGGATTTTAGAAAAAGCTTATTTCTTCTTTCTGAAATTGAATTAATCAGTCAAAACAGGTAATGCGGTACCGAATTGTGTTGTGTAACATGTCAAATTATTTTTTTTAGGGATTTGTTTGATATATTTTTGCAAATGAATACCTCAAGGTAGTAATTATGATACTAAATAAAACAACATCTTACGCAATTAAAATTTTGTTGCTTATGGCTGCTAAACCAAGTGAAAGTTTTACTGCAAAGCAATTACATGAAGAATTAGGTATTAATAATAGGTATTTACGTAAAATACTTACAAGCTTTACGAAATGTAAATTAATAAAGAGTAATAGAGGAAAAAACGGTGGATTCGTTTTAGCAAAATCAATAGACAAAATAACCATTTCTGAAATTATAGATAAAGTTGAAGGCTTAGAGAAATTTGAAACATGTTTATTAGGAAATTCAGATTGTAATTATGATAAACCATGTGAAATGCATAATTTGTTTGAAGATATAAAGGAAAAAATGATTAAAACATTTTCAGAAACTACTTTAAAAGACATAAAAGAAAAATCTAGTTCTAATTAATTACTAAAAACTATAAAGTATGACAGAATCAACAGAAGTATTAAATGGATTAATTGTTGTTTACACTAGCTATGTGTTAGTGATAATTTCAATTGTAGCGTTGTTTGCTTATAAGATTACAACAAAAGGAGAAGGAAAACTCGTTAAACCTGGAGTGTTTTATACATGGATTGGTTTTTTGATTTTTACAGGTGTAACAATACACATTGTTACTTATAACACAATTCCATGGTCACCAATCGATCTAAACAGAAAAGAAATTAAAGCTGATAAAGTTTTTGACATTTCTGTAAAGAGTCACAAATTTATTTTACCATCAGAAAAGATGATTGTAAAAGTAGGTGATAAAGTTTTGTTTAATGTTAATTCAGCTGATTTAACATATGGATTTGGATTATTCAGAAAAGATAATTCAATGCTATTTCAAATGCAAGTTATTCCTGGTCATAATAATGATATGTTATGGCAATTTGCAAAACCTGGTGTTTATACAATTAGATCTACAGAATATTCAGGACCTAAAGGTATAAATATGGTAGAAAAAGATGTAGTCGAAGTAACAGAATAATAATATAAAATAAAAAAATATATGAGCTATATAAATAAATTAATGAATGGAGAGCAAGGTGCATTTAAGTCTCAGACTTTAACACCTATGCAAAAAATTACTCTGCGCTTTGTTGTTGTAGGGTTAATTTATTATGGATTTGCTGCAATTGAAGGTATGATAATGAGACTTTATGAAGTTACTCCTATTCCAGGCATAGAAGCTGGTCATTTTTTCTCAATGATGACTGTACATCCTTTAGTTGGAATTTTTGGTTCAACATATATGATAGTTTTTGGTGCCTTTTTATTTCTTGTTCCATATTTAATGAAAAAGCCTTTATGGAGTGTAAAACTTGCAAGTTGGACATTTTTCCTAATTGCTTTTGGTACGCTAATAATGTGGTCGGCCGGATTTATTTCTCATTATGCACCATTATATACTTTGTACTGGCCTTTACCAGCCGATTTTACACAATTCAGTGCTATTGGTGGTGCTATTTTCATTACTGGAATTGCACTTATTATGATTGGGAC
>CAIQJL010000270.1 GCA_903872185.1 uncultured Bacteroidota bacterium
AAAATAAAAAGTAATAAAATCTTAATTTATTACTTTTTAATGAACTTATAGCCTTTTGTTTTATTCCTATCGCTTATACTTAATATATACATTCCACTTGGGATTTCTGACAAATTGATATTTCCTGTAATAGATTCTTCAATTTTGTTATATGATTTTTCGAATTTACATGTCTGATTCTGACCTAATAAATTATATATCTCGATTGAAATATTGTTTTCGATTACATTATTAATACCTATTTGCAAATTATTATTTTCTATAAAATAATTAATATTGAATTTATTGTTAGCTTGTTGAAGTATTTCATTTGTATTGCAACTGCTCATATATGTAATTCTAGGTGATGTTTGTAATGAATCAAAAAACAAAACTCTTGAACTAATATTATCTTTCAAATAAAAGTTTAGCCAATTTGTTATGAAATCAAGCGTAACATCATTTTGTTGTTCGCTTGTTATTGTGATTGTTGAACCTGAACTGCTTTCTCCAAAACTGCATGCACCATTTGAATTATTACCAAATAAGCAATGTCCACCACCAGTTATTGATAAAAACACTTTACAAGTAGAAGATAATGAATCATAAATTGGAATACCCATTGAATTTGCAGGGCAAACAGAATCACCACTTGCTCCAATAATTAGTGCAGGAACTGTAACTAAATCAGCATTAGAAATAGCAGAAGGGGTAGTAGTACCCATAGGCGAAAGACAAATAATTGTATTTACATTTAAATTATTCTGTGCTGCAAGTACAGTACATCCACCACCCATAGAATGACCCATAATTGCTTTTTTATCAATTATTTTTCCATAAAACATTGATGAAACATTAGAGTTTAAATAATAAAAAAATCCACTAATGAATGATAAATCTAATCTGTAATTTTCGTGATTTGATGTAAAAATTGTTGATTCTGTAGTTACATATATCACAATAAATCCTTTAGATACTAATGAATCAGAAATATTAGTATAATCGCTTGCCCCCATTAAAAACCCATGTCCAAAAACTATATAAGGAAAAGCTCCATTTGCAACAGCAACATCATCGCCAGTAGTTAAGGCAGGATAATAAATTTCTGTGCTAACTGAACGGTTGCTTCTTGCAGGATCATCAAAAGACAAACTTGTATGACCAACATTAAAAGGTTGAGAAAAAAGTTTTAAAGCTAAAATTGAAACGATTAAAAATAAAGAAAATGTTTTCATATGAAATTAGTAAAGTGGTTAAAGTATGGGTAAATCTCTTCAATTAAGAATTAGAGCAAAAAAAGGGAAGTTTAAAAACTTTAGCAATAACATATGTTATTATTTTCATCTATTCGTTTTTTAAACGACTTAAATGAACAGAAGTAATATTTAAATAAGATGCAATATAATGCTGTGGAACTCTTTGTAAAATAGTTGGAAATCTTTTATTCATCTCATTATATCTTTCAAGAGGAGTTTTAGTGTATAGAGATTGAATTTTATTACTAAAAAGTATAAAATATTTCTCGGTAAGCATTCGACCTAGCTTTTCTCCATTTCGTAAATTTTTATATCCATCAAAAACCATTTTATGAGGCCAAACAACTACTTGAGTTTCTTCTAAAGCTTGAATATGATATTTAGAAGGAGTTTGTTGAATAAAACTTTCCAGATCAGTTGCTAAATCGAACTCTTGAGCAAAATGAAATGTAGATTCGCGCCCATTTTTATCGGTAAAATAAGTTCTTAATAGTCCAGAATTTACGAAATAAACATTTTGACAGATTGAATTAACATTTAGTATTACTTCTTTTTTCTTAAATTCCTTAATTTCAAACATTGCCGAATAATTTGCCCATTCTATTGCATCAATATCTACAACCTCTAAAATCATTTTATGAATGTACTCCAATGTGTTATGCATACTCAAGGGTTAAAATAAAATGTATGTTTTATTAAAACTAATTTAAGAATTAAATATGATTTACTAAAATAAAATTTTTACTCCTATTTTACCTTTTGATATTAAAAAATATCCACTTGGTTGAATATATTTGTTATATTAGTTTTTGAAAGGTAATATTGTAAAATATTATAAACTTTATTCTATATGAAAAATTCAAATAATCAAAAGTGTAATTTAATTTGGAAAAACAAAATTTCATTTTTAATAGTAAATATTTTATTTTTTATGACTGCAACTGGTTATAGCCAAATATTAAATCATGGATTTAAATTAATTGAAAAACGTTTTGTAAAAGAGGTAAATGCAGATTGCTATTATTATGAACATGTAAAAAGTGGCGCCAAACTTCTAAAAATTGCTTCAACTGATGATAATAAAACATTTGGAATAACCTTTAAAACACTTCCTAATTCGGATAATGGAGTAGCTCATATTTTAGAACATTCTGTTCTAAATGGCTCAAAAAGTTTTCCAGTAAAAAGTCCTTTCGATGTTTTAAGAAAAGGATCATTAAATACATTTATGAATGCTTTTACATCTAGAGATGCTACTTCATTTCCATTTGCAAGTATGAACGAAAAAGATTATTTCAATTTAATGTATGTATATCTTGATGCTGTTTTTAATCCTTTAATATATACCGATAATAGAATTTTAAAACAAGAAGGCTGGCATTATGAACTCACCGATAAAGACTCACCAATAATATATAAGGGTGTTGTTTTTAACGAAATGAAAGGTGCTTTTTCTAGTCCACAAAGAGAACTTGGATACCAGAATTTAAAAAGTACTTTTCCTGATAATCCATACGGTTTTGAATCTGGTGGCTTACCTTCAGCTATAACAACGCTTACACAAACCCAATTTATTGATTTTCATAAAAAATATTATCATCCAGAAAATTCTTATATTTTACTTTATGGCAATGCAGATATAAATAAAGAGTTAGAGTTTATTGATGAAAAATATCTTTCAAAATATACACGTACTGACAATAAAGTTATTGTTACCGACCAAAAACCTTTTGAATCGACTAAAGAAATTACTGCATTTTATCCAGTAATGGAAGGTGCTGCAACTACTGGTCAAACTTTTTTATCTTTTAATTTTGTTACAGGTCATAATTATGATTATTCACTTGGACTTGCTTTAAATATTATTTGCGAAGTGCTTATTAACCAAGAATCTGCTCCAGTTAGAATTGCATTACAAAAAGCAGGTATTGGTCAAACAGTATCGGCAGATGTGCAAGATTATAATCAAAATCAACTAAGTATTTTTGTTCAAAATGCTAATCCTTCGGATAAAAAAAAGTTTGAAGAAATTGTATTAAATACTCTTAAAGAAGAGATAAAAAAAGGGATTAATAAAGAAGAGATAAAAGGAATTATTAATCGTTTTGAGTTTGATTTGCGTGAGGGAAGTGATGCTCAAAAAGGAATTACTTATATGGGTCAAATCAAAGCTGGTTGGCTATTTGAGAATAATCCATTTAAAGGTTTAGAATACGAAAAACAACTAACAGAAGTAAAAAAAGCTTTAACCTCAAATTATCTTGAAAACATTGTGCAAAAATACATTATTGACAATACTCATAGATCTTTAGTTTCTTTGGAGCCTAAGCCAGGATTAGAAAAAGAAAAAAATGCAAATGTTGAAAAAGAGTTAAGCGAATACAAAGCAAAATTAAGTTCAAGTCAAATTGAAGATCTTATAAAAGAAACTAATGATCTGATTGCTTTTCAAAAATCTGAAGATAGTCCAGAAGCATTAGCAACAATCCCAATGCTTTCATTATCTGACATTAATCCTAATTCTGTATTTTACAGCTGTGAAGAAAAAAATATTGAAGGAAATAAATTATTATTTCATGATGAATATACTAACGATATTATTTATTCAAACCTGAACTTTGATATGAGGGTATTGCCAAAGGAGATGATACCTTATGCTTCATTGTTGTCTGAAATTTTAGGAATGATGAACACTGATAAATATTCATATGGCGATTTAAACCGTAATTTAAACATTAATACTGGTAGTTTTAACACATCCATAAATACTTATCTTGAGAATAATGATGATGGAAAAATGATTCCAATGTTTGTAGTTAGCTCAAAACTAATGAACTCAAAATCTGATAAAATGTTTGAGTTGACTCAGGAAGTAATTTTAAAATCTAAGTTTACAGATATTGATAGACTTAAAGAAGTATTAACACGCTTTCAATCAAAAACAGAAGCCTCATTTAAAAGAAACGGTTATAATGTAGCTTCAAGAAGACTTCCATCTTATTATAGTAATGAAGGAATGTTTGAAGAACTTACTAGCGGATTGGATTACTATTGGTTTTTAACTGATCTTGTTAAAAATTTCGATAAAAATGCTCAACAAATTGCAGCTAACTTTTCAAATATATCGAAACTTTTATTTGTAAAAGAAAACCTTTTAACAGCCGTAACTTGCAGCAAAAACGATTTAGAAAGCTATACGAAATCATTAAACAGTTTTACAAAAACACTTTCTTCTGAGAAACCTGTTTATAATAAATGGAGCTTCGATTTTGAAATTAAAAATGAAGGTATACTTACTGCATCAAAAGTGCAATTTGTTTTAACAGGATACGACTATAAAAAACTTGGATATGGATGGAATGGAAATATGCGTGTTTTGTCGCAAATACTTTCTTCAGATTATTTGCATAACAAAGTTAGGGTAATTGGCGGAGCATATGGTGGTAGATGTAATTTTGGAATGGATGGTATGGTAGTTTTTGGATCATACCGTGATCCAAATTTAAAATCTACTTTAGAAGTTTATAATGGAATTCCTGAATATCTTAATAATTTTAACGCTGACGAAAAAGCAATGGCTCGTTATATTATAGGTACAATTTCAGGTATTGACGCACCATTTACTCCTCAACAAAAAGGAAATACTTCATTTAATTATTATTTAAGAAAACGTACTTTTGAAGATGTTAAAAAAGATAGGAATGCTATTTTAACTGTAAAACCTGAAGATATTAAAGGCTATTCAAAAATGATTCAGGATATTTTAAACAAAAAAGCAGTCTGTGTTTTTGGAAATACAGATAAAATAAATGCTGAGAAAGAAAGTCTTAACCAGCTTATTAAAATAGAAGCAAAATAGGGGGTTACTATAAAATTGGACTAAAAATTCTTGCAATTCCTTCAGCTATTCTTCTTGCGATTGAGCGTTTAGAATATTCTTCTAAACTAAGTTGTTCGCAATAAGATAAATCTTCCATAAATGACTCTTTCAGCTTTATCGCTATTTTTTCATCATAAATTAAAGCATTCACTTCAAAATTTTGGTCGAAACTTCTTAAGTCCATATTTGCTGTTCCAACCGAGCTAAAAACATCATCAACAATTAAAACTTTACTATGTGTAAAACCTTTATTATACATATAAATATGAACATCAGCTTCAAGCAACTCTTTAAGATATGACATTGATCCATAATATGTTAATTTCGAATCAGAACGACTAGGCAAAATAATTCTAACATCAACACCACTTAATGCTACTGTCTTTATTGCAGTAAGTATACTTTCATTAGGAATAAAATAAGGAGTAGAAATGAATAAATAATCTTTAGCTGTTGAAATTGCATAAAAATAAGTTTGCATTATACTATCCCAATCAGAGTCAGGACCACTTGTAGCTATCTGAACAAAGCATTTTTCACATACTTCATAAACAGGAAAGTACTTTGAATCATTTAATAACTTATCAGAAGTAAAATGCCAATCGGTAAGAAATACAACCTGTAAACTACCTACTGCTGTACCTTCAAGTTGTAAATGAGTATCACGCCAAAAACCAATATCAGGAACTCCATACAAATAACGATCTGCAAAGTTTAATCCTCCAACAAAACCAACTTTTCCATCAATAATTATTATTTTTCTATGATTACGGAAATTTATTTTCTGAGCAAATCGTGGAAACCTAACAGGAATAAATGCATTAGCCTGAACACCTGCATTTGTTAATTCTTCAATATACTCATCACTAAGGCTCCATGAACCTACATCATCATAAATTAATCTTATTTCAACACCTTGTTTTGCTTTTTCAATCAGAATTCTTTTTAGTTTTTCACCTATAGAATCCTCTTCAATCATATAGTATTCAAGGTGAATATGATGTTTGGCACTTTGTAACGCATCAAAAATTGCAGGAAATGTTTCGTCACCGTTATTTAATATTGTTACTTTATTCATACTAGTAAGCAAAGCCTTATTATTATTTAATAACAGCTTAATGATACCAGCTTTAGAAAGAATTTTAGTATTGGCAATATCCAAATCGTCAAGTAGGTGCTCAGATTGCCAAGCAATTAATTTTTCGGTTTGCCTAAAATCGGCAATCTCTTTTTTTGTAAAGATTCTTTTTTTTCGATAATTTTTTCCAAAAAAATAAAAAAGAATAAGCCCGGCAGCTGGAATTAGAGCAATAGCTAATATCCATGCAAGCGTTCGGTTTGGATCTCTATTTTGAATTATAAGATATAAAATAACAATTATCACAATAATTATTATCGCATATTGATACCAATAACTGGTATAATGCCAAATATCTCTATATATTGAGTTTAAAATTGTCATTTTGTTTTAATAACCATAAATGTAATTTCGGGAGGCATACCAATTCTACCCATAAAACCAATACAACCTAATCCACGATTAACGTACAAGTTACTGTTTTTATTTTGATATAACCCTGCCCATTGTACATACCTGTATTTAATCGGACTCCATTTAATACCAAATTTCTCAATCCCTAACTGCATTCCATGAGTATGCCCCGAAAAAGTAAGATCAACTTTTTTAGAAAATTTTATTTCTTCATTCCAATGAGTAGGATCGTGGCTAAGCATTATAGTATAAAAAGCAGGTATAACATTTTTAATTGCTTTTTTAAAATCGCCATATTGTTTAAAAGGAGGTAAGCCCCAATTATCAACTCCAGATATTATAATACTATCTTTTCCATTAGAAATATAAGTAGATTCATTTCTTAATAAATTAAATCCCATTGCTTTATAATGCAAAATAATTTTATCAAGGTTTGTCGATTTTGTTTCGGGAGTTCGCCATACAGTATAATCTCCAAAATCATGATTTCCTAGCACTGCAAATTTTCCCAAAGGAGCATTAATTCTATAAAATATTGAGTCAAGACCATCTGCTTCTTCAGAAAAATTATTTACTAAATCGCCAGTAAATAAAACGATATCAGGATTTAAATTATTAATTATATTTACTATATCAGTTAATACATGAGTGTTATAATAAAAACTACCAATGTGAATATCCGATAGCTGAACTATTTTTATACCATCAAAAGACTTAGGTAATTTATTTGAAATTATTTCAGTATGGCTTATACTAAAGTCGTTTTTACCAATTAACAGAGCGTATAGTATTCCAATTCCTATTAAAACGCTTAAAAACAAACCTGTTAACGAAATAACTTTAAACTTAAAATTCTTCTTTAAAATGAACCTTAACAAATATTTTACTAGTTGATTTAATATAAAAAATATTGAAAAATTAAGTTTTGGAATAAAAAATAACATGAAGTAGGAGAGCGTGTAAAACATTTTTGTGAACGAAATGAAATTAGGTACTGAACTAAGCAGATAAAACAAAATAGAAAAAGCAGTAATAAATGCTACCGATAGAATTATATCAATCCATATAAACACTTTCCATTGTAATTTATTTTTTAAAATGTGCTTCTTAATCCCATATAAGAAAGTTAATTCTATAATTAGGTAAGCAACAATTGTAATTCCCAAAGGCATTATCATTCTCATTTAGCAAATATCGGAACAATTATTTTAGTTAAAAACGAATTTTAAAAAAGGAATAAATTAAATTACCTTTGCAAAAAAATTATTTATGGCAAGTATTAAAAATATTAAAAAAGACATTGACTTTTTAGTTGATGAAGTAGTTTCTGATAGTTTTTTATGTTTATCTCTTAACCAAGGTAAAAAAAACGACGAAATAATAGCTGTTATTAATGAAATTGCAGATAAAAGAAATGAACTATTTGATCGCATTAATGACGTTCCAAAATCAGGAAAACGTCAAGAGGTTAAAGCGCATTTTAAAGCTATTTACGATGATTTATTTGAAAAAGTAGATAGTTCTTTCGAAAAACTCTCAAAGGTAGTAGAAGCAAAATAGTTAATTACTATTTGTTTATAGCACTTTTAATTATCTCTTCCTTTATTAAAGAACGGAATGAGTTTTCTAAAATAGTTGCTTGATATTGGCTTCTATAAAAAACTGTAGAATTATCGTAAGCATAAATTTCGGTTGCATCTAACGAAGTTAGTTTAACATCAGCTTCGTCAAATGCAACTATGTTGCTTATACCAACTTCGCAGCTAAGCGCCTCAACATAACTATTTTTCAATGCAAAAACATATAATTTAAAGATGTTACCTTTAAATTTTATATTACTTAAATCTGTTGTTCTGCAAAATACCTTTTTTGATTTAATTGTAGAAAAAATCTCGCATTCATCATAAGCACTTAGCCTAAGTGTATCAATAAAACCTGAAAGATTAAGTTCTCCTTTTCCGTTTACTTGTAATTTTAACTCAGAAGTATTAATAAAAAAAGTAGCTTCAGTTTCTTCACTTAAATTCAACGATAAATTAGCAAAATACAAATTAGTAACAGTCTCAATTTCAACATTTCCAATTGTTGAAATTTTTTCAAGTTTATCGAAAGTAAGAAAGACTTTAATTTTTTCTTTTGAGAAATTAGATTTATTTGTAATGCTTAAAACTCCATTACTAATAAGAACTTTTATTTGTTTTACAGAAGTTTTATCTCCTTCGTATAAAATACCTTGATCGGTACTTTGCGACAAATAAACAATAACATTTCCTTTTACTTCAAGCTGATTAAATTGTTTTAAAATAAGATCATCAACTTTGCGATTCTCTTCTTTTTTCTTTTGTGCATTTAAACTTAATGTGCAAGTTATTATTAAAGCAATGCAAATGAAAAAAACTTTTAAAACTTTTGTGTTAGGGACGGTAGGTTTTCATGGCCCGTTAATTTATAAGTTTCACTTGTATATACGTATAATATAAAATTTGGTTCTTAATTTTTTATCGAAACTATTAAAATAATTATTCGTAATAAATAGCTGAATAATTATTATTTTATGAGGAAGAATTTGAGGTGGGCTTTTTGTTTTTTGATTATTGTTATTTCAATTGAAAGCTGCAAGGATACACACACGCACGACTATATTTCAGCTGATTGTAAAGACTTATTTGATTCAAATAAATATTCTGAGATTTTAAAAAATAATTTTATTAACTCATCTGATTCTGCATCAATATGTTTTACTGAACTAAATAATTTCGATACTTTAAAAATATTTTATTCTAAAAGAAATTATAAATCAGTATGGTTTTCTGAAAGCATTGATTTCAAAATTGTTGATTCTATTTTAAATTTCTTCAATAATTCATATACCCATGGTTTAAAAACCAACTGGTATTACGGAGATGTCATTTTATCAAAAATAGAAAAATTAAAATCTGTAAAAATAAATTGCGATAGTATTTATCAGTTATTAAGCGAAATAGATATACTCTTATCGAATGCATTGATTGATTATTCTAATCATTTAAATCATGGTTTTTTTAATCCCCTTGAAAATTACGATAAATGTTACTTTCTATCACTTAATAAAAGAGATTCATCACAATTCAATAAAATTTTTAATCCCGATTCAGTTTTAACTTATTTAAATACAATTCAACCAAATGGAACAGATTATAAAAAACTTCAAAGTCAGTATATAAAATTATTAAATTTAAAATGGGATAGTATTCCTCCCGCAGATACTCCTAAAATATGTATTGGCGACTCAAATAAAGTCTTAAAGTATATAGCTAACAGGTTAATTGTTACGAAAGAATTGGATAGCACTTTTACAAATTCTAGTTTTAATATTTACGATACTACTCTTAAAAAAGCAATTATCCGTTTTCAAAGCGAGCATGGTTTATTACCTGATGGCGTAATTGGAAAAAATACGATTGTGCAAATGAATATTTCAGCAAAAGATAGAGCTATTCAGATTGCAGTAAATTTAGAGAGATTAAGATGGAACAGTTTTAATTATCCGGCAAAGCATTTAAAAATTAATATCCCTGAATTTATGTTATACTCCTATAATGCCGATACTTTTAAGTTGGCATTAAAAGTTTGCTGTGGCGAAAAAAAGCCTGGTAACTATAACGAAAGGATGAAAAAGTATATTAAAACTCATAAAATTCAAGATAGACCACCAAACCATGAGACACCAATATTTCAATCAAAAATTTCACATCTAGTATTGAATCCAGATTGGCTTGTACCAACAAATATTGTTCAAAAAGAATTGTATTATAACTTTATTAAAGATCCTTTTTATTTAAGAGACCACGAATACAAGGTTTACAGAGACAATATTGAAGTAAATCCTGACAGTATTAATTGGAAAAAATACGATCCTAATCACATACCATTTAGAATTAAACAAAATCCAGGAGAAATAAATGCTTTAGGGAAAATTAAATTCGTTTTCTTTAATCCTTATGATGTATTTTTACACGATACTCCTACTAAAAATGCTTTCGAAAGAGCATATAGAGCAGTTAGTCACGGCTGCATAAGAGTTGAAGAACCATTAAAATTAGTAAAGCTATTATTAGATGACAAGAAATGGGAGCTAGATGATATTAGAATGGCTATAGGCCTTGAACCTGAAGATAAAAAAGATAAAAAGAAGTTCAAAAAAAGAATGGAAGATTTTAAAGAATGGAAAGAGCTTGAAGAAAAAGACAGCGTTAAGCTTGAAACAAAAACGATTTTCTTCAAAAAACAAATTCCAATAGTTATAAATTACTTTACCGCTTTTATTGATACCAATGGTTTCCTTCAATTCAGGGACGACCTATACAAAAGAGACTTACAAATAATAAATTTATTAAAATAGTGATTATTTTTTTTGGTAATTAATTTTTATTGAATTAAATTTGAACTTTCGAATAACTTGTTCAATAAATAAATTCAACCAACTATGAAAAAAACTATTTTACTAATTTTAAGTGTAATTATTTGGGGAAATATATTTGCTCAAATAGATCCTTTAAATTCTCCCTATTCACAAAATGGAACATATTCTGTTGTAATGGATTCTGTTATGAATTCGCAGCCAACAGATATGCTTATTTTCAGACCTTCATCTAATGTTGATGGGCCATTTCCAACTTTACTTTTTCAACCAGGCGCAAACGGAACAGGAACGAGCTATATTAATAAACATAGCTATGATTTGTACTGGTCACATTTGGCATCATATGGTTACGTAATATTTATAATTAATAATACATCTGGTGGCCCAAACGGAACACTTTTCACAACTGCACATGACTGGATTAAAACTAATACAAATAATACATCAAGCTGGATGCACTCATATGTTGATTTAGGTAGGTTTATTGTTGCAGGTCACTCCAATGGAGGCATGAATGCTACTGATATTATAATAAACAGACCATCAGAAATAAAAGGAATTATTTATATGGCATCATATCCAAACCCTGGAATGCTTGGTTTTGGCGCTCAAAATGTAAGTACTTATAATGGAAAAGTGCTTATTCTTAATGGTGACGAAGACGATACTTCTGCACCTTTAGTTGGAACAACAAACGCAGTTGCATTAACTGCATATCAAACTCGCTTTAGCGCAGTTTCATGTAAATCAAGAGTGCTGTTTACTGGAATTGGGCACGGTGGATTTGGAGATTATAATAATCCTTCTCAACCAGTTGGTACAATTGGTAGAAATAAAGCTACCGCTTCAATAAGACATTATATTGTAAGCTTTTTAAATTCACAATTTAAATATAATCAATCAAGCTTTAATAATTTTAATAGCTTAGTTTTAAGACCAACATCTGTTTCTGAATTTGAAAATACTTGCAGTACCGTTACTAGTGAAGATGTAATAGAATTAAATAATTCAAATGAATTAACTGTTTTTCCAGTTCCTGCAAAAAATAATATAAATGTAAATTTAAACAACGTACAAACAGGAAGAATTTTAATTTATAATAGTATCGGAATTGCAATGTTTAAAGGCAATATAAATAATAATTCAAAAGTTAATATAAACACTGAATCATTTCCCTCTGGCATTTATATTATTTGTTTTGAAGGTGAGGATGGAAGTAAACTAATTCAAAAATTTATTTTAGAAAATTAGACTACAATCGGCTGTAAAATAAAAAATCCCGAAATATTCGGGATTTTTTATTTTACTAATTTTATTATTCAACAGATATTTTTTGTGTAAATTTTTCTTTTCCAGATTGAATTTGAATAAAATACATACCCTTTTTTAAATCGCGGATATTTAAACTACTTATTTCAATTCCTTTTGGAAGAGTAAACTCTTTTACTTTTTGACCAACAAGACTAAACATAGATACTGTTGTTTCAAATTTAGATTCATAACTAAACTGAATATTAACTATATCGTTAGCAGGATTTGGAAAAATATTCACATCTTTTTGTAAATAATATTTAGTTAATCCTAATGTGCCACCTTCAATAGTTAATTCATCAACTTTTAAAATACTTCCAGTAACTGCAGCAGTAGGGCTTGATGATACTAATAAAATTTGTAAAGTATCAGGATATTCGGTAAGTGACAAATAAGTGAAGTTTGCTTGAAAAGCTGTCCATGTTGACACAGTAGCAACATTAGTAAATTGAGCATAACCAATAGTATCAAGAGAACTTGGAACTGTAGTTGTATTTCTTTTTAGAAGAACTGCAGCTAAAAAACAATTGTCTGTAGCAGAAGGAGTATATTTATAATATCCTTTAAAAACAGCTGGTCTTTGATTAAATGGTGTGCCACCATTAATTGCAATTGGAGGCGTACTAGTCATATTAACTGAAATAGTACCATTTGTTAATATACCAGGAACCGAGTATCCAAGTGCTAATTTTGTTTCTAATTTTGCTGAATTTAAACCTGAATATACATCAACAGTTTCTTTTGTAACAACTGGAGGAGAAAAAAATCCTGCTAATGTTGCATTTGGAGTAGACCACCCTGTAGGATCAGCACCAGTTGCAGTTCCCCATGTTTCAAAACCACTATTGGTAATATACTGTGCATTAATAAATGTACAAAAAGCAGTAAATGCAATTAATAGTACAAAATGTTTCATAATAATGTTTTTTTAGTTTGAATTTTTAAAAGTATAGAGAAATTTTTAATTTAACAACTCATTTTGCTTGTTTTCATCAACAGGAACTTGCCAGTCTACATTTAAATCATCCTCACTATCGTCATGTATTACAATTTCTGGCTCAATTGAGCTTTCTTTCCTAAAATAAATTGCCAGAATTATTCCTGCAATCATTCCTAGTAAATGCGATTCCCAGGACACTTTTGGATCTAAAGGTAAAACTCCCCAAATCATACTACCATATAAAAACACTATTAATAATGAAATGGCTAAAAGTCTAATACTTCTTAAAATTACACCACTGGTAAAAATAAAACTGGCTAAACCATAAACTATTCCGCTTGCTCCAATATGATATGCAGGTCTTCCACCAAACCAAACCCAAATGCCAGTCATTATATAAATTAAAAAGAAAACTTTATATGAAACTTTTGAATAAAAATAAAAAAGTGCTGTTCCAAGAACCAGTAATGGAAGTGAGTTTGCAATTAAGTGATCAATATTTCCATGAATTAAAGGAGATGTAATTATTCCAATTATACCTTTAATTTTTAATGGATATAATCCAAAGCCAGAAAAGTCTTCATTTAGAATTATTTCTGAAATTTTAATTAGCCAAAGAGCACCAACAAATAGTATAGGAAAAAAAATACTTAAAAGAAATTTTTTCTTCTCGAAATTCATATCTTAGCTTTGTTGCAAATTACTAAAAGCCCGGTGTTAAAAAAAATAAATTTTAGAATGTATAAAACAGCTTTTTTTTTATTTATTTCATTTATTTTAAATAATGTTATTTATGCTCAAAAAGCTATAAATGAGCAAAAAACAGACTTCAATAAAGCTATAAAAGAATTTATTTTAGATTCTGATTTATTAAACTCATCAATTAGCTTTTATGCTATAGATTTAAATACCGACGAAGAAATTGGTAAAATTAATCCGGAATTGAGACTTTCTCCGGCTTCAACAATGAAATTATTTACAACCGCAGCTGCACTTGAAATTCTTGGCGAAGAAAAAACATTTAAAACAAAAATAGGATATAGTGGAGCTATTAATGAAAGTGGCTTTTTAAATGGAAATATTATAATTAAAGGAGGTGGCGATCCTTGTTTTATGAGTCATAATTTTAATTCAACTTACTATAATCCTGAAATTTTATCAAAGATTATATCTGAAATTATAAAGTCCGGAATTAAAAAAATCAACGGATCAATAGTAGGAAATGCAAGTTATTACTCTGATAATTCGGCGCCATCAACATGGATTTTAGCTGATGTTGCAAATTATTATGGTGCATCCCCATCGGCTCTTTCAATTTTAGATAATGAATATAAACTATTTTTTAATACCGGGTTAAAATCAAATGACAGTACCTTTATTATTAAAAAGGAACCCGAAATTCCATTTATGGAATTAGAGAATATTGTAAAAACTGATAACGTTTCTGGTGATCAATCAATAATATATGGAGGTCAGTTTGACAATTACAGAATTGCAACAGGAAAGCTACCAATAAATAAAACAAATTTTGAAGTAAAAGGATCTACCTCAAATCCCCCATTGTTAGCAGCCGAACTATTAAAAAAAGAATTAACAAAAAACGGGATAATTGTTATGGATTCTTCAATTGCAGTGCCTGGGCTAAAATTTCAAAAAATAATTAATGAAGATTACAAATACATTTATGAAATAGAATCGCCAAGATTAAAAGATATTATTTATTATACTAATATTAAAAGCATAAACCTTTATGCTGAACATTTGTTACGACAGATTGGTGTTACTAAAAATGGAAATGGAAGTAATGCCTCAGGCATCGATGAAATAAATAATTTCTGGTTAAAAACAACTGGCAAATTGTTAATGTATGATGGGAGTGGGCTTTCACGTTTTAATGCAGTATCTGCAAAACAATTAGTTCAAGTGTTAAGTTATATGAAAAAGACTAGTAAGAATTTCAATTCCTTTTATAATTCACTTCCGGTAGCCTCAAGAAGTGGAAGTTTAAGTGGAATGTTTTCTGGTAGTTTTGCAGAAAACAACATGCGTGCAAAAAGTGGCTATATGACTGGCGTTAGGAGTTATGCCGGTTATGTTAAAACAAAATCCTCAAAAGAAATAGCTTTTGCAATAATTATAAATAATTATTCGTCAAGCCCTTCGGTAGTAAAGAGCAAAATAGAGCAATTTTTGATACAACTTTCTAACAATTAATCCGTATAAGTGAGTAAAAAATTATAAATTTCTTCTATAACCCTTATTTATGGGGATTAAAATTAATAAGTTAGTTTGTTTTTATATAATAACAATTCCAATTGTTTTAACGACGTTTTATTCTTGTACCAATTCATGTGATTGCTCCAAATTAACAGATAGAAAAGGAATAATGTATTTGGCTGGTGATCCAGTTCCATATACTGGTGAATGTAACGAAGATTTTTCGGGTGTTAAAAAAACTTACTTTTATAAAAAAGGAAGACTTCATGGATATTATTCAGTATGGAATGAAAAAGGACAAAAATTAGTGGAAACAAAATATGATGATGGTGAAAAAACAGGCATAGCAAAAATATTTGATAACAATGGGAAATTAATTTTATTAGAATCATTTGAAAACGGAAAGAAAAATGGAATAGTAAAAGAATGGTTTAGTGATGGGAACATTAAACATGTTGAAAACTATAGCAATAATGTTCCAAATGGACAGGAATTATTTTATTATGACAACGGTAAAAAGAAGGAACAGAAATTTTTCAAAGATGGATTAGCTCATGGTGACTGGGTAATTTGGTACGAAAACGGAAATAAAAGAACAGAAGGAAAATATAAAGAAGGATTAGAACATGGTACATGGATTACCTGGTATGAAAACGGAAAACCAGAGAAAAAAGAAAAGTACAATGAAGGTAGACCTGAAGGAAAATTTGAAACATGGTATGAAAACGGGCAGGTTGAAACCTCTGGTAATTTTATTAATGGATATGAAGATGGACTTTGGGTTATATGGTATGAGAACGGACAAAAAAAACGTCAGGGAATTATTAAAAATGGTAGCGAGCAAGGCTTATGGGTTTCGTGGTATCCTAGCGGACAAAAAATGAACCAAGAAACTTTTGTTGATGGTAGAGAAAATGGATTATCTACAGCCTGGTATGAAAGCGGACAGAAAAAATCTGAAATAAATTATATCTCTGGAATCTTTAATGGCGAAATTACTAAGTGGAAAGAAAATGGCGAAGTTATAATGAAAGGAATATATGAAAATGGTGATCTTAAAAACCTTTTAATAGACAAAACCGATTCAATCAGAGGAAATAAACATATTCCTGTTTTCTAGGTTATGTAATTTTATAACAAATCACATAATAATATTTCAAAATATTTATTTGTACTTAAATGATTTGGCAAAAAGAAATTTCATTACCTAAATTCTCGAGAGGTATTCATTTAATTACTGATATAATCACAGAAAACATTGAATCTTTTCCAGCCTCGGGGTTATTAAATATTTTTGTTAAACATACATCTGCAGCAATTATTATAAATGAAAACGCAGACCCTTCGGTTAGAAAAGACCTGGATAATTTCACAAAGTATTTGATTCCCGATGAGTTCGAAAAGTTTACTCATATTTTTGAAGGAAAAGACGATATGTCGGCTCATATAAAATCTTCAATTTTCGGGCAATCCTTAACAATTCCAATAATTAATGGAAAATTAGGCTTAGGAACATGGCAGGGAATACAGTTTTGCGAGTTTAGAATAAATGGTGGTAATAGGAGAGTTGTTTTAACAATTTACAGTTAACCTTTTGTCATTCTGAGCCCTTCCTTCGTCAGGATATACTCCGGGAAGAATCTAGATACATATGCAGATCATTCGCAGAGTTTATCCTAACGAAGGAAGGGCCCTATATGACAGATGAAAAAAAGTTACTGCTTTACCAATTTCTTTACTAAAACATTATCATTATTAAAAACCTTAACAACGTACACACCTTTAGGCAAATTATTAATATTAACTTCTGTTTTTGCTGAGAATAATTGCTGTTCAATTAACTGTTGGCCATCAATATCACTTATTGTTAATATTAACTTTGAAATTAAAAAAATTGATGGTAATTCAATAAAAACATTATTGTTTGCTGGATTGGGATAAAAATTAATATTTTGAATTTTAGTTTTCTCCGGAATAGAACTTACTCCTCCGTTTGTGGTTTTTAAAATTGTGCCATTATTTCCAACAATAAACCCAGTATTTGAATTTGTAAAAAAAACTGAATTCAATACCTTATTAGAAGCAATATTATATATAGAATTAAAAGTATTTCCGCCATCATTTGTTTTCAATATCACACTTTCCAAAAATATCCCTATCCAACCATTATAATTATTACCAATAACATAACCAGTATCAATTTCAGTAAAAAAAAATGAAGATGTTATGTATGCAAGATTGTTTTGTTTCAATATCCAAGAATTACCGCCATCAATTGTTTTAATAAAACTATTATAGCCACCCAATGCATAACCAATATTAGAATTAGAAAAAAATAATGAATTACAAATACCATAAAGTGGGCTTGGAATAGGAATCCAATTTGTACCACCGTTTATTGTCCTATAAATAGTATCTGCACTACCTGCAAAACCAGTATCTTTTGATGTAAAGTATAAAGATTTTATATACTGATATTGATACTGACCTAATGAATAATTTTCAGTCCAATTAATTCCTCCATCAATTGTTTTAATTATTTTACCAGTATTATTTATTTTACCAGCAACAAATCCTGTATCGGTATTTATAAAAAACACAGTATAATAATCACCAATATTGCTGTTTTGCGGAACCCACAAAGCACCACCGTTTGAAGTTTTTAATATTGTTCCAGTATCTCCAACTGCCCATCCAGTATGTGAATTAACAAAAAATACTTTTTTTAAATTTTGAGATGTATTACTTATTTGAGATATCCAGGTATTTCCACTATCAACTGTCTTTAATATTGTACCGGCAGCACCAACAGTAAAACCAGTATCAGAAGTTGGAAAATATACCGAATATAAATCTTTTGTTGTAGGTATATTGTTAATATATTGCCATTGAGCATTTACAAGACATAAAATACTTAGATTAATAAAAAATGTTAGTAATATTTTTTTCATTTTTATTGCTTTACCAATTTTTTTACTAAAACATTATTATTATTAAATACCTTAACAACGTATACACCTTTAGGTAAATTAGTTATATTAACTTCTGTTTTTTCAAAAGAAATTTGTTGCTCAATTATTTGTCTGCCATTAATATCACTTATTGTTAATATTAACTTTGAAATTAAAAAATTTGATGGAATTTCAATAAAAACATTATTGTTTGCTGGATTGGGATAAATATTAATATTTTGAATTTTAGTATTCTCCTGAATAGTAGTTTCTCCTCCGTTTGAAGTTTTTAATATAGTACCATTACTACCAACAATAAACCCAGTATTTGAATTTGTGAAAAATATTGAATTCAACATTTTTGATGAAGCTATATTTACAAGAGAATCCCAAGTAATACCTCCGTCGATGGTTTTGAGTATTACACTTCCCATAAAAATAGGCATTGCATCGGGAGACCAATTACCACCTACAATATACCCTATATTCATACCAGTAAAATAAAGCGATGGCATATAGTTAGCCAGAACATCTTGTAATGATGTCCATGTTTCACCTCCATTAGTAGTTTTCACAACAGTATTTATTCCTGTGCCAAATCCAATGTTTGCATTTATAAAATTAAATGATAAAATGTTTCCATTATAAGGTTCAAAAGATTTTAGAGTCCAATTATTTCCTCCATTTGTGGTAACAAGAATAGTATCGTAAATTCCACCAACAAAACCGGTATCATTATTCTTAAAATAAGTATAATATGGAGCATAATTAGTATTACTTGTTTTAATTACCCAATTATTTCCTCCATCAGTAGTTTTAATAATTGTACCATAACTTCCAGATATATAACCTGTATCTATATTAATAAAACAAATCGACTGATAATTAAATGTATTAAAGTTTTGCAAACTCCATAAATTTCCTCCGTTTGAAGTTTTTAATATTGTTCCAGAATCTCCAACTGCCCATCCAGTAAGTGAATTAACAAATAACACCTTTTGTAAATTTTGAGATGTATTACTTATTTGAGATATCCAGGTATTTCCACTATCAACTGTCTTCAATATTGTACCCGCAGAACCAACAGTAAAACCAGTATCGGAAGTTGGAAAATACACAGAATATAAATTATTTGTTGTTGGTATATTACTAACATACTGCCATTGAGCATTAATAAAACTTAATATGCTAATGTTAAGAATAAAAACCAGTAATGTTTTTTTCATTTTAATAATTAATCTTCAATTATTTATTAACTCAAATGTACAAAATGTTTTTCTTTGTTGGAGAAAACTCCCACAAATACAAAAATCTTTGTCATTCTGTCCGCCGTGGCGGACTGGATGACAGTTTTTAATTTCACTTTTTGAGAAAAACACATTTGCAGTATATCCCATATATTTAACTTTTCGACCCAAATTTAAACTTCCTTTTTTTTAATTGAAGTTAAATACCCAATATTTTAACAACTTACATTAAATTCATTTATTTAATAGTAATAAGCTGTTTGCACTTGACATAAACATATTTTATAACATTAATATGTCATGAAAATCTTATTTAAAAATTTCTATTTTTGAGAAAGTTAAAAACAGTAAAATACTATATCGTTATATGCAAAAAATGTTATTGTTAGGCGACGAAGCTATTGCTTTAGGAGCAATTGATGCAGGCTTGTCAGGAGTTTATGCTTATCCCGGAACACCTTCTACAGAAATTACTGAGTATATAGTAAGCTCAAAAATCGCTAAAGAAAAAGGTGTTAAAGCAAGATGGTGTGCAAACGAAAAAACTGCTATGGAAGCAGCAATCGGAATGTCGTATGCTGGAAAACGCACCATGGTTTGTATGAAACATGTTGGTTTAAACGTTGCAGCCGATGGTTTTATTAATTCATCAATTACAGGCGCAAACGGAGGTTTAATAGTTGTGGTTGCCGATGATCCTTCTATGCATTCGTCACAAAACGAGCAGGACAGCAGATTTTATGGAAAATTTGCAATGATTCCAATATTTGAACCAAGTTCACAACAAGAAGCTTATAACATGGTGCACTATGGTTTCGATATTTCTGAAAAATATCGTGTACCTGTTATGATTAGAATAACTACCCGCTTAGCTCATAGTAGAGCAGGCGTTGGCAGAATGGCTGAAAAAGAGCAGAATAAATTAAAACTTCCAGCTGATTTAAAACAATTTGTTTTATTGCCTTCAATTGCACGAAAAAATTTCAAACGACTTTTAGATAATCAGGAAGTTTTTGAAAAAGATGCTGAAATTTCTGGCTTTAATAAATATGTTGAAGGTAAAGATAAATCTAAAGGAATAATTGCATGCGGTATTGCATACAATTATTTAATGGAGAATTTTCAGGAAAATGGATTTCCATTTCCGTTGTTAGCTATAGGACAACACCCTGTACCTACTAATATGCTTAAGAAGTTATATGATGAATGCCAGGAAATTTATGTATTTGAAGATGGTTATCCTTTAGTTGAAGAAATGCTAAAAGGCTCATTAAACCTTGGCAAGCCAATTCATGGCAGATTAGATGGAACACTTACAAGAGATGGCGAACTTAATCCAAATAAAGTTGCTGTTGCATTGGGTTTAAAAGATACAATTGGTCAGCCTATTCCAGCAGTTGTAGCAAATCGTCCACCTGCATTATGCAGCGGTTGCCCTCATACTGATTCTTACCTGGCCTTAAATGAAGTATTAAAAGATTATTCAAAAGGTCGTGTATTCTCAGATATAGGATGTTATACGCTTGCTGCTTTAGCACCTCTAGAGGCAATAAATACTTGTGTTGATATGGGTGCTTCAATAACAATGGCATATGGAGCTGCTGATGCTGGATTAGTTCCTGCAATTGCAGTTATTGGCGATTCAACTTTTACACATAGTGGAATAACTGGTCTTTTAGATTGCGTTGTTCATAAAGCTAATGTTAAAGTTTTTATACTTGATAATTTTACAACAGGAATGACTGGCGGACAACCTTCAGCAGCAATGGGTCGAATTGAAGCTATATGCAGCGGAGTTGGAGTTGAGCCTGAACATATCAGAGTAATTAAACCATTAGCAAAAAATCATGAAGAAAATATGAGAATTATTCGTGAGGAGTTAGCATATGATGGACCTTCAGTTATTATTCCTCGTCGTGAGTGTATTATAACATTAGATAAAAGAATGAGAGAAAAATTTAAAAACAAGTAATCATGAAAAAAGATATTATAATAGCAGGAGTAGGAGGTCAGGGGATACTTTCCATAGCTACAACTATTGGAATGGCCGCTCTTGAGATGAATCTACATTTAAAACAATCTGAGGTTCATGGAATGAGTCAAAGAGGAGGCGATGTAGTTTCTAATTTAAGAATTTCTGATAAAGAAATTTTCTCTGACCTAATTCCTTTTGGAAAAGCAGATATGATCATTTCTGTTGAGCCAATGGAAAGTTTAAGATATTTACCAATGTTATCAGAAAATGGTTGGTTAATAACTAATTCAGTTCCATTTAAAAATATTTCTCATTATCCTGAAGTTGAAAAAGTATTAACTGAAGTAAAGAAGTTTAAAAATCATGTATTAATTGATGCTGATGGTATAGCTAAAGATTTAGGATCAGTAAAATCTGCAAACATTGTTATACTTGGCGCAGCTTCTCCATATCTGGATATTCCTTTAGAAGTATTAACTATTGCAATAACCAAAATATTCAAAAATAAAGGACAAGAAGTAATTGATTTAAATCTTAAAGCATTAGAATTAGGAAGAGAGTTTTCATTAAAACAAGCTTAGTCCCAGAACTTCTTCGCTAAATATGGGAACTCTTTAGCAAGTTCTCCAGAATAATAAAAGTCAAATCCTACACCGCCAAAAGTATAGGGTTTTTCATTTATCATAATTGTTGATCCACCTACTTTTGGGTCTGCTTTAGGTTTTGAAAACATAAAACCAACATTATAAAGAGTTGTAAGAATTTCTGGTCTGTTTGAAATATCAAAGTTCTTTGATCTCCATTGTTTCTCAACTTGTTTCAAATATAATGCTGTGTATAAATATTGATGAAAATGATTTCTGTAATTTACTAATCTGTAATATCTTTCAGTATCAGGAAGCTCAGTAGTAAAATCAAGTAATTTTTCATATTTTTTACCAATATAATAATCTGAAACTGAATCTTTCAGATTTCTTTCAATTGCCATTGCTGTAAAATCCTTAATACCAGTAACACCTAATGAGAATTGTGATTCAACAGAAAGTATTTTTAATGGTTTAATATACGATTTAAAAATTTCACGTTTTGAATTGAATAATCTGATTTGTTCACCAATTAAACAACAAACAATTAATCTTGGCTCAACTCCAGCTAGGTTTGCTGCACTGTCAATTATTCTTTTATCTCTGGAAATAGCAATACGTAAATCATTCCATTCCGGAACATTCATCCAGGCATATACGCTTGGCATGGTATCTAGCTTAATTTGTTGTTCAGACAATTCTTTGGCTTTCAATAACAATAACTGGTAATCTTTATTATCAGCTAATTTATAATCCATTGCAGCAAGTAATTTATCTGCAAGAGTGGGGTCAGTTGTTGAATTAACTGCATTTAAAATAAGGTTGGCATTGTAAGGATAAAACTTTCCAATAACCATAATTTTCATATAATCTTCTGCTCTTTCGTTATTTAGCATTAGAAAATATGCAGAATCGTTTCTAACTGAATGTGAAGTTTTATCAGCAATTTCTTTATAAACTCTATCATTATAATCAACGGCACCGGGATCGTCTGTTAAATGCCATTTTACAGCAAAATATGAAGCAGTTAAACCAAATCCAATAATTGAGAATATTATTACTGTAGTATAAATTAATACCTTAAAAACTTTTTTCACGGAAACTATAGTTTGTTAAATTGTGGTGCAAAAGTATATTTTCTTTTTATATGTAGGGCTTAATGTAAATAATTTATCTAAATCACTTAATTAAAGGTTTTTGTTTTCGAAGTGTTTTGAATCTCCCCATTCACCATAACCAATTTCGGCACCAGCAAAATGAAGTCTTGCTTCTAGACATGATTTACAGTCTTCAATTTCTTCATTTGTGCATGGTTTATTTTCATATAAAAGGTAATTATCTCTGAAATTTCCAGGGGTAATATTGGGCATAATTATGTTTGCACCAATTTTTATTGCCTTTTCTCGACCAATAGGATCAATTGCCTGTAATGCAGTGGTTGATGCAATGTTAATGTCTTTCATTAAAATGCGAAGTATGGCAATCATTTTCAAACTTAGGTCAAATCGCTCGTTTAAAGGAAGTAATTTATCTCTGAACTCATAAAGCGGTGTTTGTTTATGTTCTATATACGGACCCATACCACACATATCAACATCAAACTCCTTTAAAAATAATAAATCGTTTGCTAAATCTTCAATAGTTTGAAATGGTAAACCAATCATTACACCAGTTCCAGATTGATAACCAAGTTTTTTTAAAGTATTTAATGCAATAAGTCTTTTTTCGAAACTATGTTTTGAGTTATTAGGATGAATTTTAGAATATAGCTCCTGATTGCTTGTTTCTATTCTAAGCAAATATCTATGTGCTCCAGATTTAAACCACTGTTTATATGTTTCTTCAGACTGCTCACCTAAAGATAAGGTTAAACCTAATTTACTGTCCGATAATTTCTTTATTTCCCATATAAGTTTGTCTATTTTTTCTGTAAAAGCTGAACTTTCAATTTCACCAGATTGCAAAACAACAGATCCATAATTATTCTCAAAAGCAAATTTTGCTGCATTTATAACTTCTTCGTCAGATAAAGTATAATGAGTTAATTCTGTATTACCAGCTCTTATTCCGCAGTAAAGGCAATTTTTATGACAGATATTTGAGTATTCAATTAATCCTCTGAAATAAACTTTATTACCCACATATTGCTGTTTAATTTCAGCAGATTTCTCAAAAAGTAATTTTCTATCATTGTCTGTTGCATTTAAAAGACAAATAAGATCTTCTTTATTTAAATTATTCTTTTCTAAAACCTTATTAAACAGACTATTCATTATTTTATGGCACTTATTTCTTTTTGCAAAATTAGATTTAAATTACAAAATAATTCATGTTATTTCGCACGTATTTAAGTTTTCAAATATAGTATGTGAATAACTAATAGAATCGGTTTTGCTCACAATCGCTCAATTTTGCTAAGTTTGCTATATAATTTAAACCATTGAATAATCAAAGTTCAGAACAAAAATTAAAAGATTTGCTTTTTAAAGCAAAATCGATTGAAGTTACTAATATTCAAGAATTACCACCATCTGGATCGTACAGAAGATACTTTCGTTTATTTACTGTAAATGAAACTTTTATAGGTGCATTTAATCCTGATCCAAAAGAAAATCTTGCATTTATTCACTTTACAAAACATTTTTTAAACTGCAATTTAAATGTACCCGAAATAATTGCAGAAGATATTGATAATCATATTTATATTCTATCTGATTTAGGCGATACAACTCTATTCTCATTTTTAGAAACAAAAAGAGTAAAAGGCGAATTTTCAGATGATATTGTTAGTACTTATAAGAAAGTACTTGATGATTTAACTGAATTTCAATTTGTAGGTGGAAATGAATTGGATTATTCGTTCTGTTATCCTCGCTCAAGCTTTGATAAACAATCAATGATGTGGGATTTAAATTACTTTAAATACTACTTTTTAAAACTTGCTAAAATTCCTTTTGACGAACAAAAATTAGAAGATGATTTTGAGGTTTTTGTAAATTATTTATCGCAAGCTGAAAGTAATTATTTTTTGTATCGCGATTTTCAGTCAAGAAATATAATGTTAAAGGATAATGAAGTATTTTTTATTGATTATCAAGGAGGTAGAAAAGGACCATTATATTATGATGTTGCTTCATTACTTTATGATGCAAAAGCAAATATTCCACAAAATAAAAGAGAAGAATTACTTGATTATTATATTAGTAAAGTAAAAAGTATTATTCCTGTAAATGAAAAAGAGTTTAAAGGAATGTATTATTGTTTTGTACTAATCCGTATTATGCAGGCTATGGGAGCATACGGATTTAGAGGTTTCTACGAAAAGAAAGAACACTTTTTAAAGAGTATACCTTTTGCATTGCAAAATTTAGATTGGTTATTGGAAAATGTTGAGATTCCTATTAATATTCCAGCATTAAAAGCAGTATTACAATCATTAACTACTTCAGAAGAATTAAAAAAATATAACGAAAAAGTTTTCCCAGAAAGCTCGCTTTGTGTACAAATAAACAGCTTCTCATTTTTAAAAGAATTTCCTGAAGATAAATCAGGTAATGGTGGTGGATTTGTATTCGATTGCAGAGCCTTACCTAATCCGGGAAGATATTCAGAATATGAAAATTTTAGTGGGTTAGATTCAAAAGTCTCAGATTTTTTAAATAATGATGAAGAAGTAAAACATTTTTTACAAAATGTTATTAAAATTTCGGAACAAAGTGTAGAAAAATATATTTCAAGAAATTTTAATAATCTTCAAATCTCATTTGGATGTACTGGCGGTCAACACAGATCGGTATTTTGTGCAGAAAAACTTAAAGCACATTTACAATCCAAATATAATTTAAAGATTGAAATAGAACATACTAATAGAATTAATTGGAAAAAATAATGGCAAGTAAAGGTAAAGCGATGATATTTGCTGCCGGTTTAGGAACTAGGCTTCATCCTATTACCTTATTAAAACCAAAGGCCTTGGCCGAAATAGATGGTATTACGCTTTTGGAATATGCTATTAGAAATTTAAAACATTTTGGGTTTACACAAATAATTGTTAACGTACATCATTTTGCCGATCAGGTAATTGAATTCCTTAAATCAAAAAATAATTTCGGAATAGAAATTTCAATTTCCGATGAGCGTAACAAATTGCTAGATACTGGTGGAGGACTTAAAAATGCATCTCATTTTTTTAATGACAACAAACCATTTTTAGTTTATAATGTTGATGTACTTACTGATTTAAATCTTCGAAAACTATATAATAATCATATTGAAAGTGGAGCTATAGCAACATTAGCAGTAAGAAACAGAAAAACTTCAAGATATTTTCTTTTTGATCAGAACGAATCGCTTTGTGGTTGGAAAAATATGGCTACAAATGAGATTAAAATTAAATGTACATCAATTTCAAAACTTCGTCCATTCGCATTTAGTGGTATTCAGGTAATCAATAATGATTTATTTGACATGATGACTACCTATGAAGAATGCTTTTCTATTACAGATGTATATCTAAACTTATGCTCTAATTATAAGATAAAAGCATACAATCATGATAACAGCTTTTGGATGGACTTAGGTACTGTTGAGCACATTAACCAAGCAGATGAATTGCTATCGAAGTACAATTTTTTGCTTATGCGAGAATAATCAAAAAAGAAGACTCAAATTCCAAATCTCAACCCGCCGCGGCGGATCAAATTCAAAGAAAAAGCATATCCCTTTTGAATTGGTATTTTTTAATTTCTAAAGTTTATTAATGATAGAGGCAAGAATTCGTTTTAATTCATAAGATTCTTTAACCAAATAAGAATTTTGTTCTAATTCTCCAAGTTTTAGTTGTTGATGTAATCGTAGAAAATAAATTGCTTCACGCATTTCTTTTAGTGAAATTCCAATTTTCATTTTAACATCTGGTCTTGTTGGTGAGCCTTATGATTCCTCATAATTTGCTCCACTTGAAGTAGCTGCTCTAATAAGTTGGAGTTTAATATCCATTGTTTCAATGGAATTATTTACGGTTCTAAGATATAAAATAACATCAACTGCAAATTTTAAAAGTCTTTCGCAAAGATCATTTTCTTTTCTTATTTCCATATTCCTATTTTTCCTTGGAATTTGATCCGCCGCGGCGGATTGAGACTTTGGTCTTGGAATTTACAAAGCTTATTCCCACTCAATAGTAGCAGGTGGTTTAGAGCTAATATCATAAACAACGCGGTTAATTCCTTTCACGTTGTTAATTATTTTATTTGACACATTTGCAAGAAACTCGTATGGTAAGTGCACCCAATCAGCAGTCATTCCATCAGTACTTTGAACAGCACGTAATGCAACAACTTGTTCGTATGTGCGTTCGTCACCCATTACACCAACAGAGTGAATTGGTAACAACATAACACCAGCTTGCCAAACAGAATCGTACAAATTACTTTCTTTTAACGAAGAAATAAAAATGCTATCCACTTCTTGTAAAATGCTAACTTTCTCAAGAGTTATATCGCCAAGAATTCTAATTGCTAAACCTGGTCCTGGAAATGGATGGCGATTTAAAATATTTGCATCAAGATTTAATTCTTTTCCAACTCTTCTAACTTCATCTTTAAAAAGGAGGCGGAGAGGCTCAACAACTTGCAAATTCATTTTTGCAGGTAAGCCACCAACATTATGATGTGATTTTATTGTTGCAGATGGGCCGTTAACAGATAATGATTCAATTACATCTGGATAAATAGTTCCTTGAGCTAACCATTTTACATTTTCTATTTGTTTAGCCTCATGGTCAAAAGTTTCTATAAAAACACGACCAATAATTTTTCTTTTTTGCTCAGGATCACTTACACCTTTTAATTCACTAATAAATTGTTCAGAAGCATCAACACCCTTAATATTTAAACCAGTTTTTTTGTATGCTTCTAAAACTTCATCGTATTCATTTTTGCGTAACAAACCATTATTAACAAAAATACAATATAAGTTTTTACCTATTGCTTTGTGCAAAAGTAGAGCAGCAACAGAAGAATCAACGCCACCTGATAAACCTAAAACTACTTTATCGTTTTCAACTTTTTCCTGAATTTCAGAAACTATTGAATTCACAAAAGCAGCAGGAGTCCATGTTTGAGCACAACCGCAAATATTTACAATAAAATTTTTCAATAATTCCATTCCCTGGGTTGAGTGGTATACTTCAGGATGAAACTGAATTCCATAAGTTTCTTCATTTTCAATTTTAAAAGCTCCAACTTTTACAGTTTCTGTGCTCGCTGTTATTTTATAATTTTCTGGTATTTTAGTTATTGTATCACCATGCGACATCCACACCTGAGTATCTTTGGAAATATTTTGAAATAATTTATCGTTGTTATCAATAAATTGAAGGTTCGCTCTTCCATATTCTCTATGATTAGAAGGCAATACTTCACCACCAAAATGATGTGAAAGATATTGTGCTCCATAACAAATTCCTAATAATGGAAATTTACCTTTAATATTTGCACTATCAAATTTTGGAGAACTTTCATCTCTAACAGAATATGGGCTACCAGATAAAATTACACCTTTTACACCTTCATCAACAGAAAAAGATTTATTAAACGGATGTATTTCGCAATAAACATTTAATTCTCTTACTCTTCTGGCAATTAGTTGAGTATACTGAGATCCAAAATCTAAAATAATTATTTTTTCAGCCACGTATTTAAGTTTTTAACTAATTTGTAAAATTAGCATTTGAATATGCGAAATCTTATATTTAAAATAAAAGTTTTTAACTTGATATTAATAATTGATATTTGCTTTATTCTCAGGTAAACAAATCAATTTTTGAGTATATACAATTTTATTTAACTCTATTTTAAGAAAATAACAGCCAGGGGTTAGCTTTGCTGTAATATCACTTAAAAGAATTTCATTTACTTTTGGTATAGTTTCAAATTCTTTGCTAATTATTTTTTTACCAGAAATATCAATTATAGAAATGTTTGCAAATTTAGAATCTAAAGAATTAAATCGAATTATTGCATTTTCTATAAAAGGATTTGGAAATACAATAAATCCAGTTGAAGGAAGTGTGTTTTCTTCTATTCCAGTAGTTGAAGACACATAATCAATTGCCCAACCTGACGCAGTAATATCAGTATTTGTAAAGAATTTAATACAAACAATTGGCGCTTGTATTGTTAATGATCCAGTAGGTGGGTTTAAATGATTAAAAGTAGCTATAGAACTTCCACTTGAAAAGTTGTTTTTATAAATCTGAACATAATCACCAAGATTATTTGTTGCCAGATTAAATTCAGTAAAGCTTAAAGTTATAGATTGGGCATTTGCTGGTTTTATTACCCAACGACAATTTGTAGCATTATTATAATCACAAATTCCACTTCCATCAGAAACATTTCCACTTTGATTTGTTACTGTATCGGTCTGGCAATATTTTACTGAATAGTTAGCTAAAAATCCATCAGAAACTTCGCTATTATCAGACTTAAATGTTACAAATAAATTTTTAGAACTCGACTCTAATAAAGTAGGAGATAGGTTTTCTGAAGTTAAAGGAAAATTCATACTATTATAACTTGCCAATAGCTGCGATTGAGCATTACTACCATCATAAACATTTAGTGTATCACCATTTGATAAACCAAATTGATTAAAACCTAGCTTAAGCTTTATACCACAATCCGGATTAAGTAGCCATGAACAATCGGAATTGTTATTGTAAAGTTTTATACTACTACCATCTGAAAATGTACCGTTGCTTCCAACTATTTCTTTATAACCCGAACAAAATGTAGGATAAGTGTAATTTATTGTATCTGGGTAAATATCAACAACTAATTCCTGACAAAGATTGAAATTATAACCATTTGGATTTAATTGGTCTAGGTAGAAAAAACCATCCTGTGAACTTCCCCAACCCCAGTTAAAATGAAAGAAAGTATTTGACTGATAACCATCGCAAACAAAAGCATGACCGCTAATATAAGTAGTATCTTCCCAGCCTGCATAATATAATGGTTTTTTTTGATCCAGATTTGCAATTATTATACTATCCCATGGTAAAGTTGTACTATCTCTAAAAATATATCTGGTTTGAGAACAATATTTAAAATAATTTTTGAATGAAAGAGCAGCATGGTGATTCCACATTCCTGAGCCACCTGGTCCATAATTCATATCTACTGAAACACCAATGTGAAATAACAACTTAGCTATTGCTAGATTAGTAAAAGTTAAATGATTTGCCATTGCATCCCAATCATAAGTGCTATTTGAAAAATCTGCAGAAATAACACCATAATCAGGATGATTATATGTGTATGAACTAAAACCAGTTTGTGGCCATCTGTGGTAAAACATAATTTGTCCCATTGCAGTTGCAACGCACCCTGCATATGTATGACCACCCGGACCAGCAGCATCGGCAGGACATAATTCATTATAAAATTTATCTTGATTCCATGTTGAAGTAAGGAGAGGAGCAATAGCTTTTTCTTTTAGAACGTTGTTATTATTTTTTTGATAATACTTCCATGCATTATCAATTGTACTATTAGTTTGTTTTAAATTTGTAACTGCACTATAAATCTGTTTTTTATAATTATTCATCCAAAAAATAAAATTTGGATTTTCCTGATCTTTAGAATAATTACTCTCAAACGAATAGCCCAATATTGGAAAAACATTTCGTTGAGCCGAAACAATAACAAAACCATTAGGCTCAAAATTGAAAATATAATATAAAGGTATATTGTCTGTTGAATTTATTAATTCATAATTAATAATATTTGTTTCATTTGACTTTACCGAGAAAAATGTTTTTGCTTTTTCTAAATAAAAATTTTTGGCAATTAGTTGTAAAGTGTCAGTGGAAATAGGCTGGGCGTATATCTGCAATTTGTTTATTGAACAAAACAGTAGTATGAGAAAAGCAATTTTTCGAATCATAATCTAAATTTTTATAAAAATAAAAAAATGCCCGAATAGTTTCGAGCATTAATAATTTTTTTATTTAAACTTTTTAAGAAGATCTTTGACAGCATCTTTATGAACTGTAAAATTCATCATCTTAAGTTTAACATAGTCCTCGCTGAAAAAATAATAACCAAATTCTTTTGCATTAACATCATTGTTTCTTGAGCCAGAACCGGAATCTTTTATCATATACCACCGTTGTCCTTTATAATCAACATATCCAACTAAATGTATTCCATGATCATCTGTAGTTGTTTTGTTTGAAAAACGAAACTGACGAGCTTCATCATTAATAGAACTAGATGGGATATCAAAAGAAGGCACTATAGCACATTGTGTTTCTGAATCAAAACCAGCTTCTGAAACATCACCGCCAATTGCAACTGTGTAGCCACTTTCAATACATTTACGAAGAGTAGCTGTATATTCATCAAGTGGAACATTATAATAATCTTTGCTTCTCCACCAGTTATCGTCAACATCATATAGTACTTTCTGATAAAATGGTTCCTGCATAATAGAAAGAATATCAATATAATCGTCAGGAATAATTTTCACAACATCACTTAAATATTGTTTTGGTGTATATTGTTTTCCATTAACAGTAACCGATGTAGGTGGTTCGCCAATATAATGATTCATAATAGATTTAATAGTAGAAATAACTTCTTCTTCATTCCATGCATTTGATAATTTCACAGAATTTAAATACGAATCCATTTCTGCCTTCATTGCCTCATGACTATGATATTTACGACAATTATTTAATCCGTTATATGCTTCATATGGAATTGCACCATATAATTTAAATATTCTTGTAACAGCATTTGCTTCACTTCCTTCACCAAAAACTGAAGTACCACGAGTTTTAATATATTCTCTTGCTTTTTCAACATATTCCCAGTATGCAATAAAAATCTCGCTTAGTTTAATTTTTTGATTTGTTAAACGAAATACTTCTGATTCAAAATATGAAATTGTTGAATATGACCAACAAGTGCCTGCATTTCCCTGTGAAATAGGAGAGTTATGCCATTGAGTTTTATATAAATCAATTTTATTTGGCAAGTCTTTTCCTTTTAAATCAGCTTTAAACCTTTGAACTTGTTTAGGTGGAGCAGCATTTTCTTCTACATTCCTAACATCTTTCATTATTACATTTTGATAATAGCCCGGTTGATACAATTTAAATATAGCTTTATCTTTATTATCCTGCGCCTGAATAATTGTAATTACAAAAAATGTAATTGCCAGTAGAACAATTTTTTTCATGATTTAGAATTATTAAATTATTTTTATCTAAGATAGTAGTTTTTCTTAAATTCTACACAGATAATTGAAGTCCGTCAATTGCTAAATATGTTTCTTTAAAAACTTCTCTTGATTCTACTAAGAACTCATCAAGCTCCTTATATCTTACAGAATAATGACCAATAATAAGCTTGTCTACATTTGCTGTTTTTGCAATTTCAGCTGCCTGTGAAGCTGTTGAGTGAAATGTTGTGTTTGCTCGTTCAAGTAAATTTTCTAAAAAAGTAGCTTCATGATAAAGTAAATTTACACCTTTAATATATGGTACTATATCGGGTGTATAAATTGTATCCGAACAGTATGCATATGATCTTGGATTTTCTGTTTTTA
>CAIQJL010000271.1 GCA_903872185.1 uncultured Bacteroidota bacterium
TATGGCAGGACTAGAAAAAGTTATTCTGGAGCTTTCCAATGGACTTAGACGTTATGTTATGAAAAATAATGCAAATGAGCTTTATATTCAAAAACAAAACGAATTAATCTTCGATTTAACAACTCTTTACAACAAATTATCTTATCTAAAATATATTGAAGTTTGGGAAGAACTTGAAAAACGAATGGAGAAACTTGAAGAAATAGATCCGCAACTAAATGCACACACAATTGTGTTGCACACTAAGCCAGGAAATAAACACAATTACTCATTTATTGAAATAAATCCCTTTCAATCATGATTGAACATAGACCAATAACAAAGCAAACAATAATGGGTTCATCATTTTCAATTGAATCAGATTACTCCACAAATTCAGGTAAACTGAAAATTGTTAGCACACCTATCAGAAATGCAGCACAAAGATTATTGGATGCAAAAAATCAACCTGATGTGAAACAATTGTTTTCCGTAATCTGGCAAAGCAATGAACTGCACCTCATGTTTGCCGATACCGGAATAGGTAAAAGCATACTTGCTGTTAGTTTAGCTGATGCCATAAGCAAAGGAAGAGGTATTTTGAATCAAGAGAATCATCACGCTCCTCAAACAGTTTTATATTATGATTTTGAGCTTTCTGATCGTCAGTTCAGAAAAAGGTATTCAGATGATGAAGGAAAAGAATATTCTTTTAGTTCCTACTTTTTTATTGATACCATTGATTTTGTCGAGCTTGACAAAAAATATCCTGGACGCACTTTTACAAGTAAATTATTCGAAAAACTTAGAAATGATATTGTAGAGTATAAAACTGATGTAATAATAATAGACAATCTTACCTTTTTAAATGGACAAAGCACTCAAGACACTCAGGTAGCTCTTGATGTTATGAGAAATTTAAACGAGATTAAAAAGGAATTCAATGTTTCTATTCTTGTTCTTGCTCACACTCCAAAAAGAAGTATGAGCTTTCCAATAACGATTAATGATCTGGCAGGAAGTAAACACTTGAGTAATTTTGCTGACAGCGTTTCAGCGATTGGAAAAAGCACACATGGAAAAAGCGTTAGGTATATTAAACAAGTAAAACCAAGTCGAAGTAGTGAAATACTTTTTGACAGCGATAATGTACTTTGTTGTGAGATAGTAAAAAATGATTGTTTTCTTACTTTTTCACATCTGGGATATTCTGCCGAACAGGAACATTTAACAAATGATCCAAGCAACCAGAAAGAAGAGAAAAAAGAAGCTGCCAGAGAATTAAGAAGACAAGGTATGTCTATTAGGGCAATTTCAGAGCAATTAAATATTCCGCATGCAAACATTCAACGATGGACTAAAAATTCAACCGAAAATCTGTATCAAATGATACAAATGGAACAGAATGATACAAATGATACATGCCCTTTCTAAAATGATACAGCAAAAAACTAATAACTAACAATCAGATTATGAGCACCAATAATAACGTACAAAACGATTCCGTGTATCACTTGTCTCATTTTAGTATAGAATGGTACAAATGGTACGAAATAATACAGACCAAAAATGATATTTATTATTTGAGTTCTTTTTCACTTACTCAAATGTACGAATACACATTCAACTTTTTTTAATAAAACTACTATGGAAATAACGAAGCTGTATGTCTCACTTGTCCCATTTTTTATTGGGACAAGTCAAGTGGGACAAAATGATAAAAATTTGAATCTTTTCCGGTTAAAAACCGATCTGATATATTTTCAATTATTAATTAAAAA
>CAIQJL010000272.1 GCA_903872185.1 uncultured Bacteroidota bacterium
AAAAATAAATACTCCTATTGAGGTTATTAATGAAATTGAACTCCAGCCAAAAACAAGAAATAAAGAGTATATACCAATAACGCTGGAGGAAAAAATACTTGATTTCGTAAAAAAACACCCAAATGGAGTTAAAATATCTGAGATGGAACAACCATTGAGCGAAACACGAATGAAACTTGGGTTTACCGCTAAAATTTTACTTGATGACGAGAAAATTGGAAAATTTGATAATTGTTACTTCCCAATAAAATAATATCAAGTACGGTGAAGATTAAAAGCAAGTTGATACTTCGACTCCTTACTTTTTTTTTAATTCATAATCATAATTTGTGCTAGTGCAATGACAAAAATAATTAAATGTGCATATTGTAACGGAATTGGAAAAGATCCTTTCGAATTACACTCTTCAATATCAAATTGCCATGCATGTAACGGCACGGGGCAGATTGAAGTTGATGAACCTATACATAAATGTATTTATTGCAATGGTTCTGGTATTAATCCAATAGGTGCTAAAATTTCGTGTATGGTATGTAATGGAAAAGGATTTAATCATTACATAAGCGATATAGTTTGTGATAAATGTAAAGGAACAGGAAAATGGACTGACGGCTGGCCTTGTAGCCATTGTAATGGAATTGGCTTTTTATAAACAAGAAAAGCTATAAAAGAAATATTAATGGTAAAATACTAAAATTTTAAATGAATGAAATTGACAAGGTATAATAAGATAAAAGAGACGATGATTTACTGGAATTACTAAAAATAAAACAAAATACCTTATAAAAAACATCAGAGATAAAATGAATAATGTTATTGAAAAAAAGAAAGCACTTAAATATACAGATATACAAAAGGAAGATGCTTTAATGCTTGAAGTGCTAAAAAGGCTTTTGTGCGAAAATGAGAGTCATGATACAACTAAAGTAATTTCAATAGCAAAGGTCAGAAAAAACAGTGCATTATTAGAAAAAACGAATACAGTTCTAAGATTTGTTTTTAATTTAATTAAACAAATAGTTAAAAATTTTTCATTTTTTTTTGAGTTAGAATATGGATGGTTTTTTTCTCCAGCTTCTAAATGTGGAAAAGAATATAGATACAAAGAAATTAACAAATAGCTAAAAAATAAAAGGAATAAGGAGTAAAACAAAGAGCAATATTATTGAAGCTTAAAAAATATATCAAATTTATAACTAAACAGGATGTCAACTATTCTATATAAAATATATCATTTAACTAAAAATAACATTATTTAAACTAAAACAATGCATTACAAATCCAGGTATTCTTAAAACAGACACATAATTCTTTAAAGGCACTATTATGAATGATGAAAACAAAATAGAACTCGATATTAAATTACAGGAATTGAAACTCAAGTACGATTCCTTAAAAGAGTTTTTTGAGAAAGATTTAGCCGAACGAAAACAAATTGAAGAATTGCTGCAAAAAAGCGAAAAAAAATACCGCACACTTGTAGAAAATCTAAATGATGTTATTTTCGAGATAGATTTAACTGGAAAAATAATTTTCATCTCACCTGCTATTGCTACAATAACTGAATATACATCTGAAGAAGTTACTGGGGAAAATTTTTTCGATTTTTTTAATCTTGATAATCGGAAGAATTATATTGAACAAATGTATCAAACCGAAGATAATACTGAAGAATTTCTAATTACAATTAAAAACAAATCAACTAAATGGATTTGTTTATCAACTAAAAGCTTTGAAGAAAATGGAAAAATTGTTGGCATACGAGGTGTTATGTCCAATATTTCTAAGTGCAAACATATTAAACTAAATAATTACTTAACCGAAATTATAAACTCAGTAACATTACCAATATTTGTTAAAGACGATAAACTTAAATTCACTCTGGTAAATAACGCATTATGTTCACTTCTAAATCTTAAAGCTGATGAAATTATTGGAACAACAGGTTATGAACATTTTCCTGCAAATCAGAATGAAGTATTTTTAGCTAAGGACAAGGAAGTATTTGAAACAGGCAAAGCAAATATTAGCGAAGAATTTCTAACTGATGGAAAAGGAAATATAAG
>CAIQJL010000273.1 GCA_903872185.1 uncultured Bacteroidota bacterium
ACCTGCATTATTTCTATTTTCATTCTCACACTCTCCCTTCACACAATCGCTGCCAGAAGCGTTTCTTGCGAACAGAGTTTACTAAAAATTTCCAGCCCCTTTGATAATTTGTAAAAAATATTATGCACCTCAAAGGTATATAAAACATGCCAGAATAGTTGGCTATATACACCTTTTGGTGAGATATGGTGCATAGATAAAGGAGTTACCAACAATTTTAACAAAAAGATAGACAAATGCTTATAACAGAAGATGCGATTAAAAAATATATCGACTGCATAAAGACAACAAGCAGCGCAAATGATTTTTTCAAATTTAACACCTATCTATTTGAAAAATCATTGAACTTTGATGAAAAGAACATATTAATCACTCTAAAATCAAGAAAAGAATTACCTCTATTCCTTCAATCTATTCTGGGATATGTAAAAAACAAATACGAATTGATACAAAAAACAACCACAAATGTTAATACTGATGATTTGGTACTTTACAATGATTTTGTATGGAAAGTAATTGATATTGATTTTTCAAGTGCTAAAATTGTAAAACTTTTTGAGAATATTGAAACGGATGTATCGAAAGAAACAGTTATACCTATTGAAAAAGAGGATTGTAAATATAAAAAAGTTAATTTCAAAACATTCAATTCTAATAACGGTAATCTTTATTTAAAATACATTGAATGGTTAAGTATAATAAAGCAAAAATATTCACATAGCAAAATTGACAATTCAGAAGAAAGGAAACAAAACCGTATCCTTGTTATTGTATCTGGCAAAAGAGATGTAACAGTACTAAAAGAAAACGGCGATATTCCGTTTGTATATGACAAAGAACAAAGTAATGCTTGTACAAGTTACGAACCTGTTGTGGATATATTTTCCTCATTTGATATTGCTAACAACACAAGAACGATAAATTCTGACTATAACGAAATTTACATAATTGGAGACCGAAATATAGAAAAGCATTTATCAGATTTAATAAAAATTACAGATAAAGAAAGAATTGAACGTTTTGTTATTATTGGAACAAAGAAACCGGAAACAAGTTTTGAATTAGTTGAATGGCATTGGACAAAAGAAGAGTATAACGCATGGAGTAATAAAAAAATAACAGGAAACGTAAGGCTTAAAATCACAGATGAACAGGTTTGGAACAACGAAAGCAATGGAGTTAGTCAACTAAAAGAGATTGTAAATCAATTAATTGATTCAATTAATCAACTTAAAATAAAATACTCAGGTATAAGTATTAGTAATATTTACTATTTCATAAATGAATATATGCGTTACTTGCTTCCAGCAAATCACGCATATTTGTACGATATACAAGAGAAAATTACAGAATACCTTAATGAGGAAGGTTTTATTGATGCTTTCTATGATAAAGCTATTTTCGACCAACAAGAAATCAATAATTGGAAAAGCAATTTTGAAGAAAAATTCAATAAGTTACATAATTTTTTCGTAAAACACAGCCCCAAATACAATCATATAACTAGCGGATTAAAGAACAAAACTGATTTTGAACAATTTACTGGCGGAAGATACACCATCACAAAACGAGAGTTGATAGAAAAAGCAAATGGGTGCAATGATTTACATGATAACGAGAGAAAAATAAGTGCAATCCCTTTGTATGATAGCCAAAAAAATAGCTTCGACAAAATTGTAGATAGTGACTTAAATGCAGAGAGCGCGCAATTTATCTTTCCCTTTATTTTTAATCGGTCTCAATATGAAAGCATGCTTGAAGCAAACGGAGATGTTAAATTGTATTTATACAAAGATATTGAAGACTTCAAGTTTGTAAAAGTCATGGAAGCAAATGAGGAAAGATTTTCAAAAAAGATATATCATTCAGATAGGTCTAAATTTATTAATTGTAAATATATAATTCCTGAAATCGTTGTTCAGGAGGAAAAAATACAAGATGTTACTGGGAAAAACGGACAAGATATTATCTTTCGAGAATATCAAGCCTTGTCTGATAGCAAAAAGGATTTCTTTAAGGGTTTATATGAAATTGACAATGTAGATTATTTGAAAGAAACCAGAGAGTACAACCCTAACGATACAACGGAGTATGAAGTTAAATTCGCAGACGATGAAATATTTACATTATCCGGTTCACGTCGTGTAATTTTAATAGATGAAAATAGGCATGTTACAGTACCAGTTGCAGGTTTAGAAGCAGGTCTTGAAATTATTGTATACAGAAACCTACACAAAGATTTGCTTTACGAAATACTAAAAAAACATGATGCATCTGGATTGATAAAAGAAATTGAAAGGGCGTCAAATTTATGGTTTAGTACAATTAGGGAGATTGACAGAAGAAACAACAACGATGTATGCATAATCATGGATTTACTTAATCGTAAAAACATATATGTTACAGAACAAACTCTTTACGGTTACTTAAAGCACGATAGAAAATTTCCCAAAGAAACAGAGATGTTAGAAGCGATTAGAAATATTGCTGTTGAACAAAATTTATCCGATAATTATCTAAAAAATAGTCAACAGCTTGAAAATATTATCAGAAGAAAAAAACAATACCATTCGCTTACAATAACTTTGGGAAGGGATATTAGTGCGGAGGTAACTAAATACTATTTTACAGGTAGAAAAGGTGTATTGTTAGAACGGTTAGACGATGAAGTTGTTGATGTTTTGAAATTGAATATCAAACGAGGTAAAATTAAATCAGTAACAGTAAAAAAGTAAATTATCATGGCAAATAGAGATTTCTTTTCAATTCAAATACAAAAATCACTTTTAGGCCCTGGCAGCGATGTGTTTGCATTACCAGAGAATGAAGAAGTTATTAGTGAGTATCCATTACAACGATATTATACAGGAATTTTATTCCCGGAAAAAACAATAAATTCACCTGACGAACAAGACGGGCGAGACGAAGTAGGAGCGGAAAAAGAAGATGATGATATTGAAATTATTAGAGACGAAAACCAAGATGCACCAGAAAGTAAGAATTCGTCTTCTTCTTATAAAGATGACGAAGCTTTTGTGGTAGCCAATCAATACTTTCCAACTAATATTGGCTTAACTGTATGCTTGCAGCCTCAGACAAAAGAAATTGAAGTTATTATATCGGGAGCATATTATAAACTGGCAACACCCTCTGAAACTAAAATTGTATTTAGTTCGGACGAAAAGAACGAATTATACACAAAACTATCTGATGACACCAAAAGCCGACTTCAATATGAGAATGATATGCTTTTCTTTATTCAAGAACCCAAAGGCAAAACAAAGGGGGGGCGTACAGAGGATTATGCTATTCCTCAAAAATTGCGTAGTTCAAAAGAAGGTTCACTGCATATAATAGATAAATTTGAAAGACTACTAACGCCTGACAATAGACTATGGAAACGAGTTCCATTTTCTGAACCAATCAAGATTGACGCAACAGTAAAAAATAGCAGAATATCTGTAATCACTGAGGGAGATAGAAAGCTTGAATTACTAACAAAAAATATAAATGATAAAAAAACAGGGAATAAGTATCTAAAATGCTTGTTATACAATGCTTCACCCAAACACCCTCAAAATAGATTTACAAATTCCAACAAACAATTAAATCGCAATTCATTTTTTCAGGTAAAATTATCAATTTCCAGTTCTGATATTTTACCATACAAACAACCTTCTTTTTCAATCAATCAATTTGACCTCGAAGCCAATTTAGTAAACTATCAATACCGTTCAATAAAAGAGTATGCAATTGGCCATGGTTGCGGTATTTTTTCTCAGAAAGAAAATAACATAACTACTGTTTGCACCACTTTCTTACCAGAAATAGACTTACCTCTTGTAAGCAACAAACTTGATGAAAATCCATTTTTTAATAAAATTGAGCAAAATGTAAAAACCAGTTTAAATAACATTCTTGAAATAAAAGAATTATCAATTTGGTCAAAGACTGAAGACAATACAGTATTTCAAGGGTTAAGGGATTTCGTTTCAATGTATAAGAATTGGATTGATTTACAAATACAAGAAGCTAACAAAGAACCTGAATATAAGGATTATTCATATAAATTAATTGCAAAACAAGAAAGTGCTTTACAACGCCTATCAGAGAGCATTGATTTATTAGAAAAGAATAAAGATGCTTACGAATGTTTTCGATATGCAAATGCTGCAATGTATATCCAGTTAATAACGTCAACAGATAATCGTTTTGCAAAGAAGCATAAAGATTTAAAAGAAATAACCGACAATAAAGAAGTATATGATAATCTTGATTTTTTTAAAGATTATAATCAATCTTTATTTGCTTATCGTCCGTTTCAGTTAGCATTTTTTCTTTTAAACTTGAAATCAATTATTAATCCCTCTAATTCTGAAGAAAGAAATTTAGTCGACTTGCTTTGGTTTCCCACAGGTGGCGGAAAAACGGAAGCATATTTAGCTGTTTCAGCTTTTACTATTCTATGGAGGCGTTTAATCAATCCGGAAAACTACCAAGGCGTTTCAGTTATAATGCGTTATACCTTAAGACTACTTACTTCGCAACAGTTTGAAAGAGCGTCCCGTCTAATCTCAGCATTAGAATTTCTGAGAGTTAAATCCGGTAAATTTGGAACCAACCGTATTACTATAGGTATGTGGGTTGGCGCGGCAACAAGTCCAAACTCTTTCGATGATGCCAAATTGACACACAAAAACATTGAAGAAGAAAAAGAAAAACTTAACAAAGGAAAAAACGGCAATCCTGACGATAAGAACAATTTTCAAATACAAGCATGCCCTTGGTGCGGTTGTAAAGTAATATCAAAAAACCCCAAAAATGGAAAATTTAACAATGCTTTTACTGAAAAAGGCGAGATGAAATGCTTAAATGACGACTGCCATTTTTCTGATTTGAACGATAATGAAATACCTGTTTACGTTGTCGATGAATATTTATATCAAAATCCACCAACCTTGTTATTTGCAACTGTTGACAAGTTTGCAATGCTTTCACACAAACCACAAGGTAATAGATTTTTTAATTCTCAAAATGATGACTTATTGCCCCCTGATTTAATCATTCAAGATGAATTGCATTTATTAAATGGCCCATTAGGTTCTGTGGTTGGCTTATTTGAACGCTTAGTAGAAGAACTATGCACAAAAAATGACATAAAACCCAAAATAATTGCTTCAACAGCAACAACAAGAAATACCGATTTACAAATAAGAAATTTATACAATAGAAATGTCGCTGTATTTCCACCATCGGGTATTCATTACAATGATAGTTTTTTTGCTTATACTTTATTAAAAAGCAAACGGAAATATATTGGTTTTATGCCAACTGGTAAAACGGGCATGGACAGCCAGTTAAAATTATTGGCAAATTTATTATTTGCAAGAAGTGAACTGTTACAAAGATTAAGAAAAGAACACGGCCCAAATCAAGCCCAAATATGGAAAGACTTAGACCCATATTTTACAATTGTTAGTTATTACAATAGTTTGCGAGATGTTGGCAAGACATACAACAAAGTAAATGATGAAATATACAACGAATATAGAAGACTATTAAAACATTTTAATAAAGATAACCCGCTATATAATTTCATGAATTCCAGTTTAGTTTCCAGAACTGAGGAATTAACGAGTAGGGTGCCAAGCAACAAAATAAAACAAACCTTAGATAAATTAGAAGCACCTTTGGAAGTTAAACAAATCTCAAAAGAACAGTTTTCCATTGAAAAAGGTGTTGATTTAGTGCTTGCTTCAAATATGATTTCAGTAGGAATTGATGTTGGCAGACTTAACATTATGTTGATAAACGGTCAACCCCGAAATGTAGCTGAATATATTCAGGCAAGCAGCCGCGTTGCACGAAGCAATCAAGGAATAGTCTTTAACTTATTAGATGCCAATAGAGCCAGAGAAAAATCACATTTTGAAAACTACCATAGTTTTCATCATGCCTATTACAAATTTGTTGAACCTTTATCACTCACCCCGAACACTGAAATAACATTTGATAAAATGTTAAATTCAATTCTTGTTGGCTACATTAGGCATAAATTAGGTAAGCAAGCTCATGATTTTGTCGCGGCAGATGTTTTGTCCGTCGAAAAATTGATAGAAAGTACGGTAGGGGAAATACAATTGAAAACTTATCTCACAAACAGACTAAATGTATTAGCTGAAAATTGGCTTGATAAAATTAGTACTGCCAATAGTGTAGGAGAAACCTTGCGCTACAATGGCGACAAACACGCATTAATTTCTAAATCAGAACCATGGAATTTGATGTTTTCAATGCGAGAAATTGATAAACAGGGTGTAATTTTAATAAAAGACTAAATTATGAAATACGAAGAAATACAAAATAGAAAATTAATTAGTGCTTATGGTGGTGTCGGTTCAATTATTGAAACACGTCATGGAGCTGTAACAATTGATAAATTTAATGAATGGCCTTTTTTTATAACAAAAGAAGCAAATAAATCTCATAATTTCATTACAGATGAGCGTTTTAAAGCCAGATTGAGGCAATATTTTACAGAACTAAAAGAACTTATTTCATTACCTGAAAACCAATTGAAACAAACTTTCACGCCTGAAAACCCAAGAAACTTGATTTCTGCATCATATTTTCCAAAATGGTTTTATTGCACTTCTTGTCATTCGTTTAACCATATAGACAATTGGAAAACTCATTGGAAAAATACTGTAACTGATAAACATAAAGAGTTCTTTAATCCACCAAAATGTTATAAATGTTATGCAGACACAAATAAAAAAGGACAATTCTATGATTTGGAACAAGTTCGTTTTATTATGACTTCCCCATCAGGCAATATTGTTGACGTTCCCTGGCTACATTGGGTTTTACGCAATATGCCTGTAACTCAAAACGAAAATACGGAACCCAATGAGAGTGACGAAGGAGAGGACGCAAACCAAATTATTTTAAATCTGGACGAAATTACTATTCCTGATGATATTCAATTAAAATATAGAATTTCTGCAAGATTTGGTGATTTAAAAGGGATTAGAATTGAGGCATATAGTAAAGGTAAGATGACAGCCTCAACAACGCTTGCAGGTATTTTCAATTTGCGCATTTGGGAAAATCAACACCTTGAAATTAAATATGGCAAAAGCGGAGTACAGTTAAAAACAGTTTTACGATCAAGTAATAGTGTGTATTATCCAAATATTTCGCAAAGTATTTATTTACCGATAGAAAATACCATAAGCACAAGTATCTGTGAGAAGATAAAAAAGAAACACGAAAGAGGTAGATCTGTTGAAACAATACTAGAAGATTTAGAAGATGATGAAATTAATTTAACCATAGAAGTCATAAATAGTATAATTCAGAACAATTTTCAACCTATGATAAATGCCTCATTAAATGAAGAGCAATATCGTTGGGAAGAATATGACTTTATTACTTCAATTGATGAAAAGTTTAGAGAAAAAGATTTAATATGCAACAGAGTTTCACCTGTATTGTTTGACAGTAACAAGATAAGTAGTATTTTCCGGGTCGATAGGCTAAAAGTTACAACAACGCAAACTTCTTTTACACGTCAAAAACCAATTGATAAAGATGCCTTTTTGAATGCAACTTTGGAAGGAGAAATACAAAGAAAATACACTTCTTCGTATAGAGAAAGAACACATTATTTACCAGCTTATGAAAGTTTTGGAGAGGGAATTTTTGTGCAATTAGATATTGAGCAATTGGGTGTATGGGAACAAAATGAGTTTGTTAATGCAAGAATTGAAGGTTTACAAACAAATTTTAACAATAGCTTTTTAGGTCAGAATAGAACAAAAGAAATAACGCCCCGTTTTGTATTAATCCATACTCTATCGCATTTAATTATTAAAGAGTTAGAGTTTTTGTGTGGATATCCAGCAGCCTCTTTACAAGAGCGATTATACATTAGTGAAAGAATGTCCGGCTTTTTAGTCTATACCGTTGCTGGTGCAGAAGGAAGTTATGGCGGGCTTGTCTCGTTATGTAAGACAAATCAAATTGGCGAATTAATAAAATCTGCATTGCACAGAGCAAAAGACTGTTCATCAGACCCAATTTGTTATGACACAGACCAACAAGGACAAGGAACAGCCGGATTAAATTTAGCAGCCTGTTACTCATGTGCATTATTGCCTGAAACATCATGTGAAGAGTTTAATTCATTTCTTGACAGGTGGCTTGTAATAGATGAAAAAAACGGATTTATGCAATAAAAAAAATGTTGGTAACATGCTATATAGCGTTCATTTTCAATATTTTGGCTTGCCGCAGGCGCAACACAAGCCAAAATATTGAAAACGCCGCATATAGCTTTCCGTTAGCTGATATTTTACAGGAAGCCCCATCAAGATTGAGGACAGTATGACAAAACTAAAAATTATAATAGTTTTTGGAAGTAAACCAAACTTTGACAAAGATGCTTTTAAGTATTTCTTTTTGTCACTGAACAAACTTCAAGATACCTATGAATTTTGCTTTCCCGACTTTGATGATTATGCATTTGATGAAAAGATTACTATTTTTCAATCAGCAAATAAGAAATTAGAAGACTTTGTAAATAACTCAACAGAAAACTATGACTATTTAATAGGGATTATTACAAGTCGTTTTGATAATAATTATTTTTTTAATGCAACTGAGAATAGTTCAATCATTACAACTGATATTTGGGACAAATATTTTTCGCCACCTTCTTTATTTGAATATTTATTACATAGTATCTATTGCTGTTTAATATATTCTCAAAAAACTTTGCCAGACAGAGAAGTATCTGAAAAGGCAAAATTAATATGTATTGGCTCTCATTCTGATACTCGTGGTTGTGTTGCGGACTTCACAAGAAATAAATTTGACGACAGAATAGATATTGCATTGGGTTATATTTGTGATGAACATAAAGCAGAAATAATAGAAATTTTTGGTGATGAGTACTTAAAAGAAACAACTATAATTTTAGAGAGAAAATGGATTGGCAATATTGAAGAGAAAAACTCTGTCGCTTACAATTTGAAACACATTTTTAAATTTGACATTAATAAGGACAGTGGATTTAATAAAACTTGGATTGACAAAGTCAAAGAGAAATTTTATGACTTACCAGCAGACTTAACAGGTGAAGTTTTAAAAGTTGTATTAACTGCATTATTGACATATTTTTTAATAAAATTTGGATTACCACCGAAATAAAAACATCAGCTAACATCGGCTTGGCAATCTGGCGGCTGAAGTGCTAAATTCAAGTTCAGTTCTTCGATTGAACTTTTGTGCAAAACTGAAGATTTGTGCTTCGATTTTCGCCACATCGTCAAGCCGAAAAACGTTGGCTTCCGCGTGGTTTTCGTCCCTTAGTCAGTTGGCAGGTCATTCCGCCGCTTGCCGCCAAAAGTCCGTCAGCAGCATTACTTTGCAGTCGCGGGGGAGGGCACTGATGCTTTAATCTTATTCAGCTCCTTGTCAACCGTCTCAATCAAATCATCATCACTCAACGCAACGCGGGCAAACTGCTTGTTCAGCTCTCTTTGAAGGGTGACCGAGTTGATGAGAGCGGCAACATCGCGCGCCTCCTTGATAAACTCCAGATCAGCCTTTTTATCACGCAACTCAAAACGGCTCGGGTAGATAACCTCATAATCAGTTGTTGATGCATCAATCCCCTCCCAGTCACAGAAAATATCAAAGATCTGATACTCCGTAAGCTGCAATTGCGCCGCCTTGTCCGAAAGCAACGTATTCAAAATCT
>CAIQJL010000274.1 GCA_903872185.1 uncultured Bacteroidota bacterium
ACTTTGTATAAATACTTTGGCAAACAATATTTCATATGCAATAACAGGCGGAGGAACCGGAGCAAGTGTTTCTGGTTTACCCACAGGAATGTCGGGAACTTATAGCAGTGGAACATTAACAATTAGTGGAACTCCTTCAGTTAGCGGAACATTTAACTATACAGTTACAACTTCCGGCACTTGCACTCAAACTTCAGCAACCGGAACTATTACTGTTACTCCAAATACAACTATTTCGTTAACATCAGCTATTGGAACAAATAATCAAACATTATGCAGTAGCACTGTAATAACAAATATCACATATTCAATTTCTGGTGGAGGAACAGGTGCTATTATAACTGGATTACCATCAGGAATAACTGGAAATTATAGCGGAGGAATCTTCACTATAAGCGGAATACCATCAGAATCAGGCACATTTAATTACACTGTATTAACTTCCGGAACTTGTATTCAGACAAGTGCAACAGGCTCAATAACTATTACTACTATTCCAGTTGCAACAATTTCATATAATGGAAATCCTTACTGTACATCTGTCTCATCTGTTTCAGTAACTCAAACCGGTTCTGGAAGCGGGACCTATTCTGCGCCTTTTGGATTAACTTTAAACACAACAAACGGAGCAATAACACCTAGCACAAGCACTACTGGAACTTATACTATAACCTACACTATTCCGCCATCTGCAGGCTGCCCACAAATAACCACAACTGATACTATAACAATTAATCCATTACCAGTTGCAACTTCAAGTTCAACAAACATTCAATGCAATGGAGGTTCTTCTACCATCACAGTATCTGGCTCAGGAGGTACATCGCCTTATACTGGAATAGGAAATTTCGATGTAACAGCAGGAACATACAACTACGTTGTTACGGATAATTATGGATGTTCATCAACAACAAATATAACAGTTAACGAACCTTCAATTTTAAATACTTCTTCAAGTTCAACTCCAATACTTTGTAATGGAGGCAATACTACAATAAATGTTTCTGTCACAGGTGGAACAGCGCCCTATTCAGGATATGGAGCCTATACTGTTAATGCAGGAGCCTATAATTATATTGTTACCGATAACAATGGCTGCTCCGACACCACATTTATAACATTAACAGAACCATCAGCTATTATTTCAACAATAGCTACAACACTTGCTGGCTGTAGTTTATCAAATGGAAGTGCTACTATTACAGCTTCAGGCGGAACAGGCACACTTAGTTATTTGTGGCCCAGTGGCGGAACAAATACAATTGAAAATAGTCTTGCAGCCGGATCATATATAATAACAATTACTGACGACAATAATTGTACTTCAACCGATGTAGCAAGTATTTCAAATATTGGAGCACCATCTACAAGCACTATTCCAACAAATATTTTATGTAACGGTTTAAATACAGGTGCAATAGATTTAACAGTTATTGGAGGAACCGGACCTTTTAGTTATTTCTGGAACAATTCTTCAACAACAGAAGATTTATCGAATATTTTAGCAGGAATTTATAATTATACTGTTACAGATGCTTCAAATTGTCAGGCGACTGGTTCTATCAGCATTACAGAACCTACAATATTAATTGCTTCAGCAACATCAAATCTAATTTTATGTAACGGAGGAACGACTTCAATTTCAGTCATTGCAAATGGAGGAACTTTACCTTATACCGGAATTGGGAATTTTACAGAAAATGCAGGTGATTTTAACTATGTTATAACAGATAATAATGGATGTACATCATCAACAAATATAATAGTAAACCAACCTTCGTCAATTTTAATAAGCAGCGCTCCAATTGACCCAAGTTGCTTTGGAAGTTCCAATGGTTCAATATCAATAAATGCAACTGGGGGAACTCCTTCATATAATTACACATGGACAGGAAATATAATTACTCAAAACCTAACAAATATTGGAGTAGGAAACTATAACGTTACAGTATCCGATGCAAATAATTGCACTGCAATATTAAATACTTCGCTTACTAGTCCATCAGCAATTTTAATTTCTGATACAATTTTGACTTCAGCAAATAATACTGGCACTATTGACTTAACAATTAGTGGTGGAGTTTTTCCATATACATATAACTGGTCAAACTTTGAAACAACCCAAGACATTTCAAACCTTGCTAATGGAACATATCTAATTACTGTTACCGACTTTAATTTATGCTATACAATTGACTCTTTTTCAATTAATATTCTAGACATTCCATACACTATACCATCAGTAATAACTCCTAACAACGATAACATAAATGATGATTTTGAAATTAAAAATATTCAATATTATTCTGATGTTACAATTCAGATTTTTAATCGTTGGGGCAATCAGATATTCAATTTTAAAGGAAATGGTATTGAATATTATGATAAAGCTAAACGCTGGGACGGAAAATTTAATGGCAAAGATTTACCTATGGGTGGGTATGTGTATATTGTGATAATTGACAAAAATGATCCGGTTACTGGAGTTTGCTCGATTATTAGATAAAAAAGAAGAGAAAATAAATTATTCTAATACGAATAGATATAATTTGTAATAGTATAGATTTAGCTTCGCTAGAAATTGTTCTTCACTACGTTCAGAATGACAAATTATATTTAGCTCACGTTATTTATAAATCTCCTTTTTTGCTGCCAGTAAAGTATTTCTTAACAAACTTACAATAGTCATTGGTCCTACCCCACCAGGAACTGGAGTAATAAAACTACATTTAGGAGCAACTTCATCAAATTTAACATCACCGGTAAGTTTAAAACCAGATTTTGTTAGTTCAGATTTTACACGTGTTGTTCCTACATCAATTACAACTGCACCTTGTTTTACCATATTTGCTTTTACAAATTCTGGTTGACCTAATGCTGCAATAATAATGTCAGCAGAGGCACAAATCTGTTCAAGATTCTTAGATCGGCTATGAAGAACAGTTACAGTAGCATCACCATAACTTCCTTTTTGTGAAAGTAAAATACTTATAGGTCTACCAACAATATTACTTCTTCCTAACACAACGCAATGTTTGCCTGAAATTTCAATTTTGTAGCGTTTTAAAAGTTCTATAATTCCAAATGGAGTTGCAGAAATAAATGATGGCAGTCCGATTACAGTGCGGCCAACATTTACAGGATGAAAACCATCAACATCTTTACTAGAATCGATAGCTTCAATAACAGCCTGCTCATTTATTTGTTTTGGTAATGGTAGTTGAACTATAAAACCATCAATATCGTTATCGTTATTAAGTTCGTGAACTTTTGCCAGTAATTCCTTTTCTGTAACATTATCCTCAAAACGAATAAGACTTGATTTAAAACCAACCTCTTCGCATGATTTTACTTTATTTGCTACATAAGTTTCACTACCGCCATCATGCCCAACAAGTATAGCAGCTAAATGAGGAACCTTCCCTCCTGCTTTTTTAATGTTCTCGACTTCAATAGCAATTTCTGCTTTTATTTCGAGAGATATTTTTTTCCCGTCAATAAGTTCCATAATTATAAAATAACAAATTTCAAAAAACAAATAACAATAAAGGATTTAGGAATTACGATTTAGGATTAAATTTAGTTTATTTTATTTTAAAATTCTTCAATCGTTAAAAATGACAAAAACTTTTTACTTTTTGTTTTCAACTTTAAGTATTTAAGGCACTTTATGCACTCTAAGTACTTCATTATTGTGGTTGCTGCATATTTCGCATCGCATTTTTCAATTTGTTATTTCCACCGCTAAACATTTTCATCATTCTGCGTGTTTCATCAAATTGTTTTATTAAGCGATTTACTTCCTGAATATCAGTTCCACTTCCAACAGCAATACGTTTACGACGACTACCATTAATTATTGCAGGATTTCCGCGCTCTGCCGGAGTCATTGCACGAATTATTGCCTCTATACTTTTAAATGCGTTATCATCAATATCAACATTTTTAAGAGCCTTGCCCATACCAGGAATCATTGAGGCCAATTCCTTAACATTACCCATTTTTTTAATCTGCTGAATTTGAGAAAGAAAATCGTCAAAGCTAAATTGGTTTTTTGCAATTTTCTTTTGAAGTTTACGGGCTTCTTCAACATCATATTGTTCCTGAGCACGCTCTACAAGAGAAACGATATCGCCCATTCCCAAAATACGATCAGCCATACGTTCAGGATAGAAAACATCTAAAGCATCAATTTTTTCACCTGTTCCAACAAATTTGATTGGTTTATTTACAATTGATTTTATAGATAAAGCTGCACCACCTCTTGTATCACCATCAAGTTTGGTTAATACTACTCCATGAAAATCCAATTTATCATTAAATTCTTTTGCAGTATTAACAGCATCCTGACCAGTCATTGAGTCAACAACAAAAAGAATTTCTTCAGGAGAAACAGCTTGTTTGATTGCAGAAATTTCCTTCATCATTTGCTCATCAATAGCTAAACGACCTGCAGTATCAATAATAACTGTATTTATTCCTTTAAGTTTTGCTTCTTTTATTGCATCCTGTGCAATTTTAACAGCGTTCATATTGCCTTCCTGACTATATACAGGAACGCCGATTTGCTCTCCAAGCACCTTTAATTGTTCAATAGCAGCAGGACGATAAATATCACAAGCAGCTAATAAAACTGTACGTCCCTTTTTTGTAGTTAAATAATTAGCAAGTTTAGCAGAAAATGTAGTTTTACCAGATCCTTGCAAACCTGCCATTAAAATAACAGCTGGACTTCCTTTAATATTTATATCAACACGCTGACCGCCCATTAAAAGAGCTAGTTCATCATGAACAATTTTAATAAGCATCTGGCC
>CAIQJL010000275.1 GCA_903872185.1 uncultured Bacteroidota bacterium
TAATATTAAAATACAAAATTAACAATCTCTTTGAAAGTTTTATTATTTCAATATCTATTCCAACGCAGAGCCCCATTCTGGAGACTCTGAAAGACTAGATGGAGACTCTGAAAGACTAGATGGAGACTCTGAGAGACTAGATGAAGACTCTGTGAGACTCTAAAAACCTCATCTTTTTCATTAATAATTAAGGCATAAGCTCTTATTGTGAATTTTGTTGGCTTATACATTTTTTGAAATTATAACATTTGTCAGCCGCGGCGGATTATAAAATAGCCTCATTTTTTTATTCATCTCCCAACCCTCTTCAAAAAAGAGGAACAATTGGTTAGTCTATTTTATCCGCCGCCGCGGATTATTTTTGGTATTATTTTACATTCTCAATATAGTCAATAATTTCAGGAATCTGCTCCCGTTCAAACCAAGCGTAATCATTGTTACGGTTAAACCACGAAATCTGACGACGCGCATAACGACGGGTATTACGCTTAATTAATTCAATTGCTGTTTCTAAATCATGAATTCCATCAAAACATTCAAATAATTCTTTATAACCAACTGTTTTTAATGCATTACATGAACGAAATTTATATAATTCGCGAGCTTCATTTTCGAGCCCTTTTTCCATCATCAAATCTACACGTAAATTTATTCGCTCATGAAGTTTTGCCCTATCCATATTAACAGCTATTCGCAAAAGATTAAATGGTCGTTCTTTTTTTGGTTTTTGTAAAAATTGCGAATAAGGTTTTCCGGTTAGCAAACACATTTCGAGTGCACGAAAAACACGATTTGTATTTTTTAAGTCAACGTTGTTATATGAATCTGGATCAAGGGTTTTAAGTTCTAACCTTAAGCTTTCAATTCCTTCGGTAGCCATTCTTTCGGTAAGTTCTTTTCTCAATTCTGGATCAAAGTCTGGCATATCGTCAATACCATTGCAAACTGCATCAATATACAAACCAGATCCGCCTGTTATAATAACAACTTTATTCTTCTCAAAAAGATTTGGAAGTAATGTGATAACATCTTGCTCAAACCTGCTTACATTATAATAATCAGAAACAGTTTTAAAACCTACAAAATGGTGTTTAATAATTTCAAGCTGAGTTTTATCAGGGGGCGCAGCGCCAATTTCCAATTCTTTATAAAACTGACGTGAATCGGCAGAAATTATTTCACAATTAAAATGTTGTGCTAAAGAAATAGCTATATCAGTTTTTCCAACTGCCGTAGGTCCGGCAAGAACAACTAATAAGGGTGTATTTATTATCACTAAAGAAAAATTTCAGCTAAAGAAAACTGACTAATCCTCGTCAGAATCACCATCATCTTCTTCTGGTGTCATATCTTTATCAACGTCATCTTCTTCTTCTTCTGCCTCACCAGACATTAACGCATCATCTTCAAACTCAAACTGGATATCTTTTTCGAAGGATTCACTTGCAAAATCTTCTTCTAACTCATCGTCGATAATTGGCGCTACTTTTTTGGAACTAAAAACATTAATATCGTCATCATCATCTTCGAACAAACTTGATTTTTTAGTTATTTTTTTTCCAAATTGAGGTGGAATTTCTCCTCCAAAATCGATACAAATAGGATAATACTTATTTGCTGTTTCTTGTTTTGTTTCCATTAACTCAATAAAAAATGTTCTGTTATTTATAAAATCAAATAAATAAATAAGTTTTTGATGAGCATCTTTCATAAAAGTAGATAAAACGGCTTTATCCATAGCAATAATTTTTTCGCCATCTTTTCCGTCAGTCTCAATAAGAGCTATTTCCTGTTTTTGTTGCCAATTATGATTTGCAATAAAAAAGGTAGCAAGAAGACTACTGTCATATTCCAACTCTTCCTGGATAAAATCATGTAAATCGTAAAAGGTTTGATCGGACATTATTTCTATGTCCATAAAGAACTTTGGATCTTCTTCTGACAAAACCTTGAATTTGTAAATCATATTTTATAATAATTAAAGCTTTAATAAAAATTTCATTATATCAACATTATCCGCATAATTCCAAAGATTTGGGCTTTGCGATTTCCCAAAAGGCAACGCATTTTCAATTATATTATCCTTACTCACAACACATTGAATTTCGTTGATGTTTTCGTTTATTTCGGCGGCTAATTTAGTAATTACTGAATAATACTCATAAAAAATTACAGAAAGTGGCGAATAAATTTGACGATCGTTTTTTAACAGCATGAAACCATTATCAAAAAACTCTATTCTGTTCATCTGATAAACGGATTTATGGTAGTCGTAATTATTAGCGTATTTATTATGTTTAGAAATAAAATTCCAATGATCCATTGCTAAAAAAAAGGCATCAAAATTATAATTTTCGGGAACATAAATTTTTGACACATTTCTACAACCCATACCAAAATATTGAAAAATATCATCAGAAAGATTTACTAAATCTTCTTTTGATTCATCTCCAGTAAGAACAGCAATTGAATTTCTATTTCGTCTTATTATACTTGGGTATTTTCCAAAATAATATTCAAAATATCTTGCAGAATTATTACTTCCGGTAGCAATTATTGCATCAAAATTAGTTAGTTTATTTTCAGAGAATGATATTGACGAACTGAACTCAGGTTCAATATCGCAAAGAATAGAAGTAACTAATTTAATAAGCAAATCATCTTTTGAAGATAGTTTTCCAATAAAATTATTTCCCGACATTAATACTGAAACAAAATCATGCATTCCAACTAAAGGTATGTTTCCGGCTAAAATAACTCCAACATTTACGGCTTTTTTATTGTCATTTAATAATTCTTTATATGGCTTAAGCCAATTATTAATATTATTAACACTTAGCAAATTCGACCACGATTTTAACGCAAGCGTAACATTTTCGGCTGTAAACCACTGGTTATATATTTTCTGGTTGACAATTATTTTTTCAATTTCTGGTTTCCATTTTTCCAATAAAGGATTATTTGTTTCACTGGAATTAAAGTAATCTCTTAGCAATTTACCAAGATTTACAAAAGCCTCTATTCTTTTTTCCAGTCTCATTTAAAATTTATTTTAACCCCGATAAACACTGATTAAACAAAAAACATTAATAATAATTATATGTATCCCACGGCATAGATCCAGAAACAGTTCCAAGTGCTAAACCAAAAAAGAATACTATTATTAATAAATACATTATAAACAATGCAGAAAGCGACAAACCAATAATTGAACAAATTCTACCTGCTTTTATGTTTTTATAAGAACTTGTTGAATAAACTTCTGGATTTGCATTATATAGTTTTTTTGCTTTTCCAGATAACGAAAGTGAAATTATGCCCAGAACAATACCCGGAATACCATAACACCAACATGCGGCAATTGAAATTATACCCATTACCAAAATACCCGCCGAATTTGGCAAATTCTTTTTTGTTAATGGTTCAGAATTATTAGAATAAACAGGTTGGGTTATATTAATTTCTTCGTCGGACATATTTTAAACAGTTGAATTTACAAGCTTTACAACGAAAGCAATTATCATTAACAATACTGTAAATATAAATGAAATTTTTAAAATTAAAGCCCCGTTTTTATACCTATAAATAAGATGTAAAACAAGAAACACTAATGTAAATATCAGAGGAAGTAAAGCAGGATAAAGTAAAATACTTTCAAATATATTTCCTTTTAATAATTCTATAAATGAGCGTTGCATTCCACAGCCAGGGCATTCTACACCAAAAATTCTTTTATAAAAACAAGTTCCTAAATGCCCCTCTAGCCAATTAATGAAATCGTTATAAAAAGAAATATTCACTTAAAAAGTATTAATTTTTTGCAAACTTAGTTTCTTTTTATAGATGATTTTGTCCAATAATGAAATTTTTTTATACTTTTGCAATCCCAAATGGTCTCTTGGCCGAGCGGCTAGGCACCGGTCTGCAAAACCGTCTACTCCGGTTCGAATCCGGAAGAGACCTCAAAAAAACCCTTATAAAATAAAACTTATAAGGGTTTTTTAATTGATCACAATACAAAAACAACCTGAAATATTTTAAGTTTTGTAAGTTTTATCCTCATTTTAATAAGAATTAGATGTAAAATTTCTCTGAAACCCCATTATAATTGATTTTTTCACTGTGGTTATTAACAAATTCCTTATTTTATTAACATTTCGACGTTTTATCCTCTTAAAACTTGCATTATTGCTGATGTATGTAATACATTTGCTCCGTAAACATATTGTTTAACCCTTAAAAACAAAAAAAATGAACAAAACAGAATTGGTTGACGCAATTGCAGCTGAAACAAAATTAACAAAAGTTGATGCAAAAAAAGCTTTAGACGCTTTCATTACTTCTGCATCAAAAGCATTAAAAAAAGGTGACCGCGTTGCTTTAGTTGGATTCGGCGCTTTCTCAGTTGCTAAAAGAGCTGCTAGAACAGGAAGAAATCCACAAACAGGAAAAGCTATTAAAATTGCTGCTAAAAAAGTAGTAAAATTTAGCGTTGGTGCTGATTTAAAGAAAACTGTTAACAAATAGTTGTCAACTTAAATCTAAAAAAAGAGTCCCTCAGAAATGTGGGACTTTTTTATTTACCATTTTTGAATAGAAAATAAGGGCTTTGATATTATCAAAGCCCTTATTTTATTAGTATCATTTATATTTATAAAATAGCCCGATTTTTTATTCATCTCCCTACCCTCTTCAAAAAGAGGGATAATAGGTTGGGCTATTTTATAATCATTGTTTGTATAACAACCTTAAAATTTATAAATTACAGCTAAAAGTGCTCTTGTATTTGCAATTGCTTTTCCCTCGGTTACACCACCTTTAGAATCGCCATTTGCTTTGCCATAAGTTGCAACTGTATGCTCAATTTCAATTGCAACATTTAGTTTTCCAGCAATAAAAACTACTCTAGGAGCTACTCTATAAATATTATCGATATTAGATCCTCTTGAGTAGAAACTTGCAGTTTTAATAGAATCTGCAGCACCTAAATTCATAGTATATCCAGCAAATACGCCAAACTGAACTTTTTTGCCATTTGTTTGGATTTCCGTCCAGAATGAAGCAGTATTTATATTAGTAAATACTTTCTTTCCTGTAGACACTTCGATTGTATCAATTGTATATCCACCTAACATCACCATATCATAAGCATTTTGAGCATAAACACCTTCCAAGGTAATTGTTACAGGTTTAAATTTTAATTTCGCAAATGCAATTGCAGAAAGGCTGCTTATTGTTTGGTCGGATTTATAATTTTTAGTACCAACTGTAGTATATAACTCAGGCTTTAAAGTTTTATAATCAACACCTGCACCAAATAAATGCTCTGTAGAATCTGGTTTAAATTGCAACTGAAAATGCGCTGCAGGAATTCCCGAATTTCTCGCATACTTAGAACTTGCACTAAGTACAGCACTAGTATTTGAAGTTGGCCCAGCACTTGAGAAATCACGTTGGGAGTACAGGCAACCGATTAAGCTAAGAGGGCCTAATTTATGAGTTAATCTAATCTGTGGATTTCTTGAAAATGGCTGAAATGGTGCTCCTGTGTTAAATGATATAACTGCAGGAAAAGCTTCTGCAATGAACATTGGATGCCAATATTGTCCTGTAAGCAATTCCGTTTTTTTCCAATTTAGTTTTACAATAGCATGTCTTAATCTGAATCCATTAACATCATCCAAACCAGTACTTGCATTCCCAAAAAAATCAGCCTCTATTACGCCAGCAGTTTTTGCACCAAAAGCTTCTGGTCCAGTTATAGCACCTTTTAACCTTGACTGTATAGAAAGAATATTAAAAGCAGCGCTAGCATTTACATCTTTATTAAATGCATCTAACAACTCATTTTCTGGGTATAGTAAAAAATGACCTTCCCTAATATTTACAGTTTGGCGTGTATCATAAAAAATATCAGTTTTTACGAATCCGGAAAATGAAATTCCGAATTTTGGTTCTTCTTTTTTATCCTGAGCATTTGCGGTTAAAGAAATAACAACAAACAAGAACAATACTATTTTTTTCATTTTATTAAATTTAAATTAATACTTATTTACTAAAGTCTTTTGTTGCATTATCTTTTTGTGTCATCAAAGAGACAACAACTAAAGTTAACACTGCCAAAGGTATTGAAATAATACCTGGATTATCCAATGGAATTGGTGCATCTTTCGCTATCAAACCATATTTTTCGTACATGGTTGGAGAAAACAAAATAATTCCAATAGATGAAATAATCCCAACAATAATTGAAGATGCAATACCTTTCGCAGTTGTTTTTTTCCAAAACAAAAGGAATAATATTGCAGGCAAGTTAGCTGATGCAGCTACAGCAAAAGCAAGTCCTACAAGAAATGAGACATTCATTCCTTTAAATAAAATGCCTAACGTAATTGCAAAAAGACCAACACAGAA
>CAIQJL010000276.1 GCA_903872185.1 uncultured Bacteroidota bacterium
CCTTACGTCACTTTGTAACACCCTGAAACATTCATTTTTTTCTAAATTTATTTAGTATTTATATTGGATGACTTCTAGAGTATATTGTTTTACTGAGAATAATCCTGATGTGCTTTTAAGACAGCAATTTATTGATAAGTTGAATTCTTTTTTATCGATTATTTAAAGAAATTAATTCAAGAGCTTTCTTTATAAAATAAAAAAAAGCTATCCAATTAAGGATAGCTTTCAACAAATATTAGAAAAGATATTATTACTGTATAACTTTTACTTTTACAGCATTTAATCCTTTTTTTCCATTTTCTACTTCAAATTCAACTTTGTCATTTTCGTTAATTGAGTCGATAAGACCGGTTTGATGTACAAAAATGTCTTCGCCAGTATCAGATTGTTTAATAAATCCAAATCCTTTTGTGTTGTTAAAAAACTTTACTACTCCTTCTTTCATGTTATTTTAAATTAAAATTGGTAATTCTTATTGTTTGAGTTTTATTAATAATTTGTAAAAGTACATAATAACTGTTTAAAAAACAAAATAATGTGCAATTTTGTTTTTTTTTATCATATATAACCAGTTAAATGCCATGTTTGTATTTATCTAACAACCCTTACATCTACTGCATTCAGGCCTTTTTTTCCTTTTTCAACCTGAAAAGTAACTTTATTATTTTCTTTAATTGTATCAACGTGACCATTAATATGAGTAAAAATACTTTCTTGTGTTACAGAATCTCTTATAAATCCGAATCCTTTTGAATCATTAAAAAAGGTTACAATACCAGTTCTTATTAATGAAGCCTCTTCACCTTCTTCACGTTTTGCAATACCTATTTGAATATGTTCTGCTTTAACTTTTATTTTTCTGCTTGGATCTGGAGGTGTTGATGTTATTACTCCATTTTCATCAACATAAGCAATCATACTATCGAAGCTTCCATCACTGGCATTAGCTTTTCTTTCTTCTTTTCTTTGTTCTTTGTCCTTACGCTTTTTTTGTCTGTTCTTTTCTTTTTCGCTTTTATTGAAAGTTTGCTGAGATTTTGCCATTCTTTTTTACTAATCTTTAAATGAATAATTATTAAGTTGCAAAGGTAATATAAATAAGTAAGAATACTATACTTTTGACTACTTATAAGTTAAAGATATTAATAAATAACAAATTATAATAAAAAGTCTCCATTAAAGCTTTTTTCTTTTTAATTACTTAAGTGAATAATAACAACGTTGTGGCGAAACAATTTTTCCTTCAGTAATCAAACTTTTAATTGCCTTATCAACTTCTTTTTTATCAATACCAGATGCTTCTGCAATTTCTCCTCCTTTTAATGGTTTACCGCCTTTTTTAATTGTTTCTAAAACTTTTTCTTTATTATCCATATTAATAATTTTTAAGGTTTGTAAGCATAAAAGTATAAAATAATTAGTTGTTTTCATTAACTTCGCTAAATATTTTTTAAATCCTATTTATTATGGAAGAATTACAAAACAAATATGACAAAAATTTAAAAACCAAAGGCGCTGGTTGTCTTGGTGCAACATTACTTATAAGCATTTTAGTAGTTTTCTTAATTATTGTATCATTTGCATCCTACCAGTATTATAATGGATTAGTAGAGCGCGAAGGAATGGTTAATAAGCAATGGGCTCAAGTTGAAACACAATATCAGCTTCGTGCTGACTTAATTAACAACCTTGTTTCTACTGTTAAAGGTTACGCAACTCACGAACAATCAACACTAACAGGAGTAATTGAAGCACGTTCAAAAGCTTCATCTATAACAATTAGTCCAGAAAATCTTAATGATGAATCTATTCAAAAATTCGAACAAGCTCAAGGTGAATTAAAATCAAGCTTACAACGCTTAATGGTTGTTGTAGAGCAATATCCTAACTTAAAAGCTGATCAGAATTTTATTATGCTTCAGACAAAATTAAGTACAATTGAAGATGGAATTGCTAAAGAACGTAGTCTTTATAACGAAGTTACAATGGAATATAATGTTGCTATCAGAAAGTTTCCACGTAATATTTTTGCCTCCTTGTTTGATTTCAATGCAAAGGCATATTTTAAAGCTGCTGCTGGTGCAGAAAAAGTTCCTGAAGTAAAATTCTAATTATTATAATCTTACAAAATAAATAACCTCAAAAGTTAATACTTTTGAGGTTATTTATTTTATCTTCTTATTATTACAAGAGTTGCTCCGTATCCATATTCCTGAAAAGAAGCGTCATGAAAATGCAAATGTTTATATAATTCTTCAAGTTGCTTTCTTAAAGCCATTTTTAAAGTTCCGTTTCCAATACCATGAATAAATACAATTTGATTTACACTCTTATCCTGAATGGCATTTTCTAATTCAGATCTAAACTTAGAAAGCTGAATCTCTAGCATTTCTGAATTTGACATTCCCCTAATCTGATCTACTAACTCATTTATATGCAAATCCACTTCAATTAATATTGGCTCTGGCCTTTTCTTAAATCTTTTAGAAATATCGGGTTCAACAATTTCTTTTACTGAAATTATATCAGATATATTTTTAAAAGTTTCTTTTACTTTTTCGTTATCAGTAAAATCTGTTTCTAATTGTATTAACCAAGCTTTAAAATCAAAATATTCATTATCTTTATAAGTACTGTCAGTTAATAATTTAAATGACTTTATCTTAAGTTCTTCATCAATTATATTTTCGGTTTGGTAAATACCTTTTTTAAATTTAATTGCTTGAACTGTGACACTTTTTAATGCTGGATATGATTCCTTTGCAATCTTTGAAATATTAATCTTTTCATAACTATCAGCCTGACCAGCATCAAGTAATGCATGCTCATTACCCTCATAAATTCCAATTGAATATAGTAAGCTGTAATCAGAATCATTTATTAAATAGACACTTACCCCCTCTTCACCATCTTTTTTGCCTTTTTCGGGAACAAATGCTACAAAAATTTTATCATCTTCTTTAGATCTGCTTTTCGGGAATTCTGAAATAGTTTTATCTGAGCTATATTGCTTTTTATCATTATCTTGATGATTCGGGAAGTCATCTTCAAACGATGTCTCTTCTCTTTCAGCATAATTATAGTTTATTTTAAAATCAACTATTTTTTTTGTTTGATTTTGAGCTGCTGCCTTTGTCTCATTTTTAGATGGAGCTTCTTCTGAACTTTTATTTATAATTACTAATTGAGAAACATTAACAGGAATTTCAAAACCATCACCAGTAAGCACATAAACTGTTTTATCCTTTATCCTTGTAACTCTTCCACCGCCAACGTCATTTAAAAAGCGAACGGTATCTCCAACACAAATTGCCATAATATTTATTTTAAACCCTAAAGTTAGTTATTTTTGCACGCTATGTCAAACCTTGATCCCCGTAATATTGCAACATCTGAATTCAATTATGAATTACCAGATGAAAGAATTGCAAAATTTCCTTTGCCTAAAAGAAATCAATCTAAAATATTGGTATATAAATCAGGTAAAATATTAGATGATAAATTCGCGCAGTTAGCTGATTATATAGAAGAAAACAGCTTACTAGTTTTTAATAATACAAAGGTAATTCATGCAAGAATTGAATTTAATAAGTCAACTGGAGCTAGAATTGAAATATTTTGCCTGGAACCGCATCTTCCATCTGAATATGCCATTTCATTTGCACAGACAAATAAGTGCCAGTGGAAATGTATGGTTGGAAATCTAAAAAAATGGAAATCGGAAACTCTTATTAAAGAAATAAATTACAAAAGTAAATCTATTAATCTTAAAGCAAAACTGATTGAATCTGAACAAAGCATACAAATAATTGAATTTGAATGGACTGGCAATTTTAGTTTTGCTGAAATAATTGAATTTTATGGCGAAATTCCAATACCACCTTATTTAAATAGAAAGCCAGAAGAAAGTGATAGTCACAGATACCAAACTGTTTATTCTAAAATTGATGGATCTGTTGCAGCTCCCACGGCAGGATTACATTTTACAGATATTGAATTTAACAGTTTAGCAGAAAAAGGGATTGACACTGATTATTTAACTCTTCATGTTGGAGCTGGAACATTTAAACCATTACAAAGTGAAACATTAGGAGATCACGAAATGCACACCGAGCATTTTCAAGTATCGTTAAATTTGATTCAGAATTTAATAAAACATTACCCAAATATCATTGCTGTTGGCACTACTTCGGTTAGAACTCTTGAAAGTTTATACATTATTGGAAACAATATTGAAAATTGCAATAATCTTGATTATTTTACTGTAAATCAGTGGGACGCATATGACGCAAATTCAGAACAAAGCCCATTATTCGCATTAGAAACTATTGAAAATCACATGAAAAAGATTGGAATTGATAGTATTAATGCATCTACATCAATAATGATTGCACCTGGATACAAATTCAAAATAATTTCAGGAATAGTTACAAATTTTCATCAACCAAAAAGCACATTATTAGCTTTGGTTTCAGCTTTAGTTGGAAATAGCTGGAAAGATATTTACAGCTATGCCTTAAAAAATGATTTCAGATTTTTAAGCTATGGCGATTCTTCGCTATTACTTCCCTGAACTTGAACTACTACTTTTCTTTACAACTGCAGGTTTTGACTGAGTTTTAGATGGTTTTGCAGTTTTAGCTTTTGAAGAATTTAAATCTTTAGGAGTAGCTGTTTTAGCTGCTTTTTTAGCTTTTGTTGGTTTTGCAGAAACTTCCTCAAGGTTTTCTTCGCCTTCTTTCTTTTCACTTTCAGGTTCATCTTTAAGTAAATCTTTAGCTAAAAGCATATTATACCACGAAAATACCTTTTTAATATCAGATACGTAGACTTTATCTTTATCATAATCAGGTAGAATAACTAAAAAAGCTTTTATAAGTTCATTGTTAGTTGCTTTTGAGTCTACCGATGGCTTGTTCTCATAGATAACAAGCATTTTTTTAAATACTTCTGTTAATGGAACTTCTTTATCTTCCGTAAAGATTGCAATATCTTCTAAAGAACTAATCTTATAAGAGTTAAACGCAGGCATCCTCTTTCCATCTATCAGTGATTCAACAATAATACTTCCTTTAGCTTGAGATACCATTTTAAAAAGACCAGGATAACCTGATATTGCCATAATTCCTTTCAAATCCATAATTTTATTTATTCAGTTTTGCACAAAGGTAAAAAGTTGAACTTAAAAATTCCCCTATATAACTATGATTTTATTAACATTTAAACCATACCCCTTTCTTTTTTTATTTTTTCGTATGCATCGCTAATTTTTTGAAATTTTTCTTTAGCATTTTTCTGCATTTCCTCACCAAGATAACTAACACGATCAGGATGATGTAACTGAGCAAGTTTTCTATAGGCTTTTTTTACTTCTTCGTTTGTTGTAGAAGAATCAATTTCAAGAACTTTATAAGCTGACTCTAAGTTATTTGAAAACATTGCAACAACAGAATTCACATCTTCATTAGAAAGTCCCATTCCAATCCCTATTTCTTGAATAAGTACTCGCTCAGATTCATGCACATGACCATCTGCTTGTGCAATACCATTTAAGAAATGAAGTAGTTGTAAACGAGATGAATAATCTAAATATTGACGTATTTGACCAGTAACTTCATGAATTGGAATATCTTTATCTAACAAATCTTTTAGCATTATTAGAGCTTCCTTGGCCTCTTCACTTCCAAAACTTTGAACAAAAAATCTTTTAACATAATCAAGTTCAACTTTTAAAACTTTGCCATCAGCTTTCATTACTGCTGCTACAAGCACAATTAAACTTAATGTAAAGTCGCCACGTGTTGTTTGTGAAGTTTTTTGTACCTTAACCTCACCTGAATCAAGAACTGCTCCTATTGCAAATCCGAATAAAGCACCAATTGGACCAAAGAAAGCCCAACCTAAACCACCACCTATCCATTTACCTAACTTCATTATAATTAATCGTTTATTTTTGAAATTATATTTTCATAAATACTTAATACCTGTTTTGAAATAAAATTTTGTTCATCATTTATTATCACAAAATCAGAAAGTCCAGAAATTTGTTCATCAGACCATTGCGTTTTCATTCTTTGTTTAATTTCATCTTTATTCATTCCCCTGTTCTCTAATCTCTTTATTTTCAATTCTAAAGATGAAATAACTGAAATATTAAAATTATTAAAATCTGCATTTCCAGTTTCAAACAAAATTGCCGATTCAAGTATTACAAATTTTGCGAGTTTATTATTAATTGACCATTTTTTATAATCCTCAAATACATGCTTATGAACTATATTATTTAAACTATTTCTTAAATCATTATTAGCGAAAATTTTTGAAGAAATAAATGTTCTGTTTATTCTATTTTCAATATAAGAATCAATACCTAAGAGTTTTATAATCTCATTTTTAATTTCTGCATTTGTTTCCATTAATAATTTAGCCTGAATATCAGAATCATACACAGGAATATTAATTATTGTAAACATTTCAGCAACAATTGATTTACCGCTTCCAATTCCACCGGTTAGTCCAACAGAAACCATTATTTCTGAGTTTTAATTATAAAATCGACAGTTCTAGGACTAACTTTTAAACTAAATACATGAGAAGGGAACTCTTTAATCAAAACAGTAAGTTTTTTAGCATTACTTTCTTTTATCTCATTATAATCGGCTACTGCCGAGAATTGTGCCGGATTTGTTAAGTTAAACTTACTCAAACCTGTGCAATAATATACCTTTATTAGCTCAGGAAATAATTGCAATTTTATAGAATCGGGCAAATTCATAACAGTAACTGGAATTTCGACCAAGGACTCGGTAAACTTCTCAATATTTATTGCAACGCTAACTTGATTAACAGAATAGTTAAGGTTTTTTATTTGTTTTAAGGGAATAACATCTATTGTTGATTCAGAAATAACACCTAAATCTTTAAATTCTGTTGAAATATAAGTAATTGTATCAATTATATTTACAGGACCACTTACTATAACTTTTGCAGGTGTATTTGTAATCTTTTCTTTAAGAACAAACTGTTTAAAAAGTTTAAATTTCAAATCTGGCTTTACAATTATTTCTTTAGAAACTTTTTTAGCAAACAAAAATTTTACAGATTCAGGTTTAATCTCTATAATTTTTATCAAATCAGAAATTTGATTTTCTATAGTCTCTCTAAAAGTTGATGTTTTAATAGAAAAACCTAGAGTATCTTGCAAATAAATCTCAGGTAAATATTTTAAAATATCTATTTGAAGCGGGTAAATTGATTTACCTATTTTCTGTTTAAGCAATAGATAACCAGAAGCTTCTATCCTTAAAGTGAAATATTCTGGTAAATCAAGTGTTTCTATTTTATCTTCGGGAAAATTAAAATACGAAACAGGATAGTTTATTTCAGTAACATACTCTTTATCTAAGGCATTTAAAAGCCAAATAAAAGTAGATAAAACAAGAAAGAAGAAAAAGATCAGTAATCGTTGATTAAGCCTGACCTTTTCTTCTTTAAATAAGTTTCTAAATTGCCTGAGTAAATCAGATTTCAATCAATATTTATTTTTTTGTTTCCAAATCGCTTGAATCACGGAATATAGATGCAATGTCAATTTTCATACGCATTTTATCTTCAACTTCCATAATGATAGTAGTTTCTCTCATTTCAGCAATTTTACCATAAATACCACCTGAAGTAATCACTTTATCGCCAACTTTAAGTGATGACCTGAAATTTTTCATTTCTTTTTGCTTTTTCATCTGTGGTCTAATCATAAAAAAGTAAAAAACTACAATAATAAGTAATAAAGGAAGTAGAGACATTAAAGGATTTTGGTCTTTGCCACCACCCATAAGTAAAACTAAAAGTAAATTGTTCATTTTATTAATTTAAAAGGTTAAAGATAATTTATTTATTCTCAGGTTCTGCAACTTCTGCCGAAAAATGTAACTCAACAGTATTTGGTTGAGTATTTGCAAGAACAGTTAAAGTTTTATTTTGCATTCCATTTCTGTCAGAGCTATCAAATACAACCTCAATTTTACCAGTTTTACCAGGTGCAATTGGATCTGTATCATATTTTGGCACAGTACAGCCACAACTAGCGTGAACTGAGCTAATTACAAGATTAGATTTTCCAATATTTGTAAATGTATAAGTATAAGAAACTTTTTCACCCTGAATAACAACACCAAAATCATGAACTTGCTCATTCCATTTAAATTTTGGAAGTAAGGTTGTATCACCATTATTTCCGGATGCAGTAATTGGGTTATTTATTAAATCACTATTTACTGTTGTGTCGTTACTTGTATTACATGCAAATAATAATACAATAGAAGATAAAATTAATAGATTTACTATTTTCATTTGCAGTTATTTTTTGACAAAGTTAATTTTCATTTATAAGATTTTAATGTCAGACTAAATAAAAAATGTTAATTCAAATTTTTATCTTCTCCAATAAGCCCTCTACCCTTTTTAACAATTTTATTTTCAGCTTTTAGACTTGTAAAAGTTTTATCAAGAATACCGTTTATAAATACACTACTTCTTTCGGTACTATAAAACTTTGATATTTCAATATATTCATTTAACGTAACTCGAGTAGGAATAAAATCCATTTCAACTGCTTCAACTAAGGCCATTTCCATTAACAACATATCCATAAATGCAATACGCTCAATTTCCCAATTTTTAGTATACTTACTAATTAAGGAAACATTACTATCATGATTAATAATAGTTTTTCTGAATAAGGTTTTTACAAATTCTATATCGTCATCATTTTTATATAAAGAAGCAAGTGGTTCTAATTCACTTTGATCTTCCTTAAAGCCGCCTATAGACCTATTTATCATACTAATAATAAACTCAACATCATCATTCCAATAAATACTTTGCTCTTCAAGAGACAAAAATAATTCCTCGTTGTTAGCAATATAATTAGTGAAAATATCTATAACAATTTGCTTGTCTTCCTTATATCCAGGCTCTTTTCCCTTTGCGTATTTGTTAAATTCTTCAGATTCGTACACTTCAACAAATATTTTTTTAACAAGCTCGGGATAGTTAACCCAAGAAAATTTATAGTTATTTAAAAACTTTTTAAAGTTTTTATTTTGTTCTAACTGAATTAAAACTTTATTATTTACGAACCTTTCGCTAGGGTTTAAATCATAGTCGGTTGGACGCATTTTATTTTTATCCATTTCAATTTTATCTGCAGCATAATCACGTATATCAATGATTAGCAGCATTAGATAATGATACAATTCATATGCTTTATGGATACTATGAAAGAGCTCTTTTTCACTTAACTGCATGTCGTTGTTATCATGTTGGAAAAATGCGTACAACACTTGCATCACTTTGATTCGTAATAATCTACGGCTTAACATAATTCTTTAAGAACCTTTAAATTTACAGGCTGCAAAATTACTTATTTTATTATATAATTATCAAGAAAGTATGGATTGGTTTATAGGACATAATGAAACCCTGTTGAAATTTTCAACAAAGGAAAG
>CAIQJL010000277.1 GCA_903872185.1 uncultured Bacteroidota bacterium
AGTATTTGAAACTATAACACTATTAGCATTATTATAATAAATATTTAACTCTCCTGCTTTTAGAAACTTAACAAGTATAGTATTGCTTTCTGAGTAATTGCCATCAAAATCAACTTGTTTTAATTTATAATAATTGTTTCCAGGATATGGATTTTCATCAATAAAACTATAAGTATTAGTTGAATTTGAATTACCTGCCCCAGCTACGGTTCCCAGTTTCTCAAAATAACTTAAATCTTTAGATTTGAATATTTCAAAGTAATCGTTGTTTGTTTCAGATGCGGTTTCCCAGTTTAAAAGAATTTGTTTATCAAAAAATTCTCCTGTTAAATTTAATAGTTCAATTGGCAATGGATTTAATCCTTTTGCAATTCCAAAATGCGAAAATGAACTATAAGAGGTTCTTTTTGCTGTAATAACTTCTGAAGCACCACTACCATAAAGAGTTTGTGTTGCATTGTTATGGGTGCCTAATGAAGCCCAACTGTCTGTAATTAACTCACGTTTAAGTATTGTATATTGAGTAGCAACACCACCACCATTATCATGACCTATCGAAGAAGCTGTAATGTCATAATCTACAGCAGTGTATGCGTCAGGCGAAATAATCCAATAACCTGCATTTAATAATGTAGTAATTAAAGTTGAATTTAAGGTAACGTTTGGCGCAGCACCATCAACTGGTGATTTAAAATAAGCATAAATATTATTAATCCCAGATGATGAGTTTAAATTCACAGCTACAAATTCATAATTTGTAGCTGTTCCAATCGGAAAATCATACAATCCGCTAGTTGCAACAGATCGTCTTAAGTTACCATTTATATATGGCCCTAGAATAAAAGTAGCTATACTAGGATCTGTTTGATAACCAGCAATAGAATTAGAAACAGATGAAGTAACATTCATTTCATTAGTTCCGGTATGAACTTTCCCGCTTGTAAGCGTAAGCAAATTAGAAATATTAACTGAGTTATTTAACGTAACACCTATTGATGTATTATTAATATTACAATTATAAAAATTTTCTCCTCCTGCACAGGTAATAGACTGAGCTGCTATTCCATTAAAGGTAACTGTTCCAACTGTGCCTTCAGTAAAACCTGCTGTTCCAAAATTACTCCAATTTCCACCAACTGTAACATTGTTACTATTAGCAATTAGGGCACCACTCCCGCTATTAATAGAAAGATTAGAAGCAACTGTAATATCATTTAATAACGTTTTGGTTCCTGCTCCGGAAAAATCAGTCATATAAAAATCTTCACCGCCCGAACAAGTCATTGTTTGTGCTGAAGTTCCATTGAAATAAACAGTACCTGATGTTCCTTCTGTAAATCCATTTGTTCCAAAATTCTCCCAGTTTCTTCCAACATTTATATTAAATGAGTTAGCAACAAGTACTCCTCCTGTTATAGTTAGATCGCGCTTAACTAAAATATTTCCAGCAAGTTGTTTTGTTCCGCCATTTGTTGAAATAAGAAGATTAGAATATTCAAAAACACCTGGTATAGTTGCCTTTACAGTTTGAGTGCCACTTGGTGAACTATATTCTACAGTAGATCCATCTTGAAAATCATAAACATTATTTGTTGAACTAAAATTATTAAAACCATTATTTGTATTTAAATTAAGTTTTCCTCCGTCAAGAATTTCGATTTCATGTCCTGCAGTACCGCTAGCACTACATTCTAAATAATTACATGTAACTATACCGCTATTTCCAATTATCCATTTTGCAGCTCTTAAATTA
>CAIQJL010000278.1 GCA_903872185.1 uncultured Bacteroidota bacterium
AAAGTGATTGTAATGTTGCGGGAATACTATAAATTATATCGCCCTAAGATTTGGTTGTTTGAGGGTCAGGAACCTGGTACACAGTTCAGCGAAACCAGCTTGCAAAAAGTGTTAAAACATGCACTCGATCATGCAAAAATCAAAAAACCAGTAACGCTTCATTGGTTGCGGCACTCTTATGCAACACATTTACTGGAAGCGGGAACAGATCTTCGATACATACAAGAGCTATTAGGGCATAAGAGCAGTAAGACGACAGAAATCTATACCCATGTATGCGAACAGAGTTTACTAAAAATTTCCAGCCCCTTTGATAATTTGTAAAAAAAATATTATGCACCTCAAAGGTGTATAAAGCATGCCAGAATAGTTGGCTATATACACCTTTTGGTGAGATATGGTGCATAGATAAAGGAGTTAGCCGTCAGTTTAAAAAGACCACCGACACAGACACCAGTGCCCAAAATAACAAACGAAAAGAAATGACAGAACAACACGAAATTTGGTTTGACAAACTCGCAAAAGACAGAGAAGAAAGTGCTACAATGCTTGAAAAGCCTTCAATGCGTGGGATTAAAAATAGTGTTGTAGAAAAATATAGCGACCAAGCGCACTTTATATACGAACTCTTACAAAATGCAAATGACGCTAAAGCGACAAAATCTTCATTTCAATTAACTACTGACGGTTTACACTTTAAACACAACGGGAAAATACATTTTAGCGTTTCCAATCCTGAAACAGAAGACCAAGACAAAGGAAACAACACCCTCGGGCACATTAACTCAATTACATCTATAGCCAACAGTAACAAAACAGAATCATCAATCGGAAAATTTGGAGTTGGCTTTAAAGCTGTATTTCAATACACCGAAACACCACAAATATATGACCCGAATTTTCAATTTAAAATTGAAAGATTTATTATTCCTGTGAAATTGGAAAATGATTTAGCGGACAGACAGAAAGATGAAACTGTTTTTTATTTTCCATTCAACAAAAATGAAATGTCAGCAGTAAAGGCACATTCAGACATTTTAGAAAAGTTGAAAAAATTGGTTTTCCCTACTTTATTTTTATTAAGCTTACAAGAAGTAAAATGGAAAGCCGGAATCGAAACCGGTGAATACACTAAAAAAAGCAGCAAACAAAAACAAGCTGATGGCATCACTTATGAAAAAGTTGAACTCTATCACCAAATTGGATTCAACCAAACCAAAGAAAAAATATATCTATTTACTCGTTCCACAGAAGAAAATCACCCCTATTCTATTGGCTATTTTCTTGACGAAAAAGATAAGCTAACACCAAAACAATTTTCTGCATTTTGTTTCTTCCCAACAAAGGAAACAACAAACTTAAATTTTATTCTACACGCACCATTCTTGCTAACTAATAGCCGTGAAGGTATACACCGTTCCCAAGAACACAATTCTGAAATGGTTGAGTTGCTTTCGCAACTCACAGCCGACAGCTTGTTAATTTTGAAAGACTTAAAATTAATTAATGATGGAATTCTTGAAATACTTCCATATAAGAATGTAGAATACGGTCACGATAACTTTTTTGGTGACTTTTTTCAAAAAGTAAATCAAACACTCAAAGCCGAAGAAATACTTCCTGCAAAAGACAAAACTTTTGCCCATAAGAGAAACGCTTATTGGGCTGATTCGCCAGATTTGGCAAACTTGATTTCTAACGAACAACTTGCAGAATTAGTCAAAAATCAAAACGCAAAGTGGGTTTTCTCAACAATCGGCAGAACAAAAGACAAAGAAATAACTGATTATATTGATGGTGGCTCTGAAAGGTCTTCTGATAGAAAAGAGCCTAATTTGATAAAATCAAGTATGGACTTTGAAAATAAAATTGCTGATTTGATAACAAGCGATTTTATAAAAAGCCAATCAAATGAATGGCTTAATAAGTTTTACGAATATTTATCCGAAAGAAAATCATACCAAGACAAATTCAAAACAAAACCAATTTTCAAGGATACACAAGGAAATGCTGTTCCTGCATTTGAACAAAAAGGAAAAGAGTTACACGGAATTTTATTTTTGCCATTAGACGAAGTGAATTCATCATACAAAACCATTGACGCTGAATTACTAAAAAATGAAAAGACAAAAGAATTTATTGAAAACTTCGGTGTCAAAAAACCAAGTTTAAAAGATGAAATTTATAATCACATATTGCCATTATATGACACAAATAAAGGTATTGATACACGACCTCATTTTGAGATATTTTTCAAATATTGGAAAGAAGAAGGGCGACCAGAGGATTTTATAAATCTGATAAGGGGTAAATCATTTATTCTTTACAAAACAAATGATGTTGAAACAAGATTTAGAGGCGAGGCAAGCGACATTTATTATCCAACATCAGATTTAGAAAAGTATTTTGAAACTAAGCCTGACACCAAATTTGTTGACTTAAAAGATTATTATACTTTTATAACGGACGAAAAAGAGCAACAAACTCTGAAAGAGTTTTTGTTGAAATTGGGTGTTAGTGTATTGCCGAGAATATTTAAAAAAGAAATAACAGATTCGTCAATAAAAGAAAAATTAAATCTTAGCAAATCAACATACGGCTATAATGACAGAAATACAACTATTGATCGAGTTATAGATGGTTGTAAAGAAGTTTTAACAAAAATTGATAGTACTAAATCGTCATTATTATGGCGTTATTTAGGAAAATTATCGAACTCTGAATATTCAAAAGGTGATCATAAATATTTTTCTTACTCACAATATTCTCAATCTTTTGAATCTACCACACTAACCCAACTAAAAAAAAGAAAATGGCTCTTGTCAGAAAATGGCGAATTTGTATCACCAATCGAAATTACCATAAATGAATTAGCTGAAGGTTACGAAAGTAATATAGAATTAGAACGTTTACTTGGGTTTAAGCCAACTGTTGTTTTGACCGAAACAGAAAGAATTGCTCAGAAATTTGAAAGTGAAGAAGAAGCGGAAGAAGCAAGAAAAGCATTAGAAGAAAAGAGAGAAAAGGAAAAACGCAAGGCAGAAAGAAAAACATCAGGAACAAATAACGAGGTTGATACAGACGATTTAGAAGATGCGATTGAAAGTTTAGAAAATCTTTCAGAATCCGTGTCAAAACCGAAAACCGAAAAAGAAAAAACAAATTTATTACCTGACTTTGACGAAGATGAAGAACTTGCAAAAGGAATTGAAGATTTAAAAAAGCAACTTGAAATCAAAAAAAGCAGAGTTGATTTAGCTGAAAATATCAATAAGAGCGTTAAATATTCCTACGATTGGTTTAAGGCATATTTACAGTTGCTTACTACTTACGGAGAAAAACAAGACACACAGAAACAAAAATCAATTTCGTTTCAAGAAATTAAGCCTTACAAAGCCGATAATAAATACTTTTTGCTTTGCGGTGCGAGTAGTTACATATCGCCTGAAATTGAAAATGCAGATGATTTTAAAGTTTCACTTGTTTTTGGAAGTGGCAAAAGAGAAAACATAACTGTTGAAGGTGTTTCTAAAAAAGGGCAAGACTTATTGATTTATTGCCGTGAACCATTGTCAAGTAATACACTTTCCCGACTTTCAAACATCTTTAAAGTTGAAATCAACTTTACACCTGTTATTGATTTGCTTGACAGATTATACAAAGCATTCACGAACTACAATTATATTGACGAGTGGGAAAACATTCAAGAAGCAATACCTTCTTTGAACTTCATTTATGGACCACCGGGGACAGGTAAAACAACAACACTTTGCAATAAAATAAACGAAATTTTAGCTGAAAATCAAAATACGAAATTTTTGGTGCTTACGCCAACTAACAAAGCAGCGGACGTAGTTTGTAAAAAATTACAAGACATCAATGCTGATATTTACGCTGTTCGTTTAAGTCGCCCAACAGACCCTGAATTAGAAGGAAGTGGTATTTATGTTGATTCATTAGATAATAAATCCCTACACAACATCAACGTTGTTGCTTCAACCATTCATCGTTTACCCTATTTTGATATAAATGGAGAAAAGGACGGAGAACAATTTGAGTATAAACTTTTCAGACATCGCCAATGGGATTATGTAATTTTTGATGAATCATCAATGACAGGTTTACACTACATCACATTTGCAATAATGGCTTTGTTCAAAACAAATCTGAATACAAATTTCATCATTGCAGGCGACCCGAAACAAATTCCACCTGTTATTGAGATAGATGAAAAAGAGTTGGAAAATTTTGACTTTCAAGACGAAAACATTTACAAAATGATGAACTTTGAAAGTTTTAATCCCAATGAACAGATAATTAGAGAAATTGACACAATCCAAAACCTTAATACGCAATACCGCAGTATTCCAAAAATTGGACAACTTTTTAGCGAACTTGCCTATTCAAGTTTATTAAAACACGACAGAGAAACGAATAGAACAGAAGGTAAACCATTACCCGAAAAATTCAAAAACTTGATTTCGTCAAACGTAACATTTATTGATATTCCGCTAAATCAAGACAATTCCATTTACAAAGTAAATAAACTTTTTTATAGTTCATATCATACCTATTGTGCGATTTTGGTTGCAGAAATTATCAAATATTTTGACACGATAAACAATGGCGAACAATGGACAATCGGACTAATTGCACCCTATAAAGCACAGGCAATATTGCTAAACAAATTGATAACGTCTTACGGTATTTCTGAAAATGTAAAAGTGTATTCCGACACTGTTCACGGTTTTCAAGGCGATGAATGTGATATAGTGTTCTTTGTTTGCAACCCGAACAACTATTTTTATTCAGGACATGAAAAAGCACTATTGTCAAAAGAATACATTTACAATGTTGCAATAAGCAGAGCAAAAGACTATTTAATTGTTTTGCATCCATATACAGCTATTCAAAATAATAAATTCATAAATGAAATTGGTAATTCTTATAAGAACAACTTTGGCAACGCAAAAATTTTAAATGCAAAAAACATTGAAAAAACACTATTTAAAGACGAAAAATATATAGAAAACAACAGCTATGTTTCAGGACACGACAACGTAAATGTTTTTGGACATTCCGAAATGAAGTATTTTATCAAAGCAAACGACACTGCGATAGACATTCAATTGAGATTTTAAAAGACCGCAAAACAAACGGCTTAACAGAAGAAAGTGATTTAAGACAAACAGAACTTACCAACCAAAACGGAGGGGTGAAAATAGTTGGAAAAATAGACTTGAGTAAATTTGAAAAGTATAAAAAATGAAAACCGAGCGGCTAACATCGTATATAAAACATTTGGCAATCAATGGGTTATCGAACATTTTAGCCCGTATCAAAAGTACTTGTAACTTGTTAGGAAAGAGCTTCGAAAGGCCAAACGTTTCATATACGTAACCGTTGCCTTCCCTCTGGTTTTCGTCCCGTAGTCAGTTGGCAGCTCATTCCGCCGCTTGCCGCCAAAATTCCGTCAGCCGCATTACTTGGCAGTCGCGGGTGAGGGCATTGATGCTTTAATCCCATCCAGCTCCTTGTCAACCGTCTCAATCAAATCATCATCACTCAACGCAACACGGGCAAACTGCTTATTCAGCTCTCTTTGCAGGGTGACCGAGTTGATGAGAGCGGCAACATCGCGCGCCTCCTTGATAAACTCCAGATCAGCCTTTTTATCACGCAACTCAAAACGGCTGGGATAGATAACCTCATAATCAGTTGTTGATGCATCAATCCCCTCCCAGTCACAGAAAAGAGCAAAGATCCGATACTCCGTAAGCTGCAATTGCGCCGCCTTGTCCGAAAGCAGCGTATTCAAAATCTGAAACTCCGTCTCCATCGCAACAGCAGAGATAATC
>CAIQJL010000279.1 GCA_903872185.1 uncultured Bacteroidota bacterium
TAAAACATTAACTTATATAATATTCAAATAGAACTTTAAAATATTTTTTTACAAAATTTCAGTAAATATAAAATAAACAGGAACTATTTCTAACCTATAACAAATGTATAAATTTATTATCATTACCGTTTTATGCAATATGCTTTTTGCAGTAAATACTAAATCTCAGGATTTAATTTTTTATAACAATAACAAGGATACCATTAAGTGTAAAATCATAAATGACAAAGTCCAATATTTAGAATACAAATTATTAAATGACACTATTTTACATAAAATTTTTCAAGATCAATATGATTATTATGTCCAACAAAATGAAGCGGTAAAGAATGAGCTAACAAATAACAAAGAATTTATTGTTCCTAATTTAATCACAACCGATACAAATAAAATAAGTTCTGCTAACAATCTCACACATCCAAAATATCCTCAATTCGGCACTGGCTTTGGAATGGGATTAGATTATGGAGGTATATTAGGGATTAGAATTTCTTCTTTACCGAATAAATATTTAACTGTATTTTTTGGTTTAGGGTATAATCTAAATGATGCAGGTGCGAATATTGGTGCTTTATTTCGAATTGCTCCAAAACAAATTATTTGTCCGTATTTTGGAATAATGTATGGATACAATGCTGTAATAGTAATTGTAGGTGCAGATAATTACAATAAAACATATTACGGCTCATCTGTATGCTTTGGATTAGAATTCAGGTCAAAAAAACTAACAAATTATTTTAGTCTTGGTTTAAATGTACCAAACAGATCAGAAAGTTTCGAAAAGGATCTTCAATCGTTAAGACAAAATCCAAATATTAAAATCACACAAGAGCCACCTGATGCATTAATAACTTTAGGATATCATATTATTCTCTTTTAGCTTAACTAAATAAAAGGAACAATTTAACAAAATGAAAACTAAAATTCTCTTATTGTTATTTGTTTTATTATCATTAAATATAATAACCACATCTGCAAAACAGATTAATAAACACGAAGCTAAAACTGTTGCGTATAACATATTAATAAAATTAAAAAAAACAAATGAATTTACTATTTCTAAATTTAACGAAATAAGATCAAATAATTATATTCAAGCTTATACTATTGACTTATTACCTACTGGTTATATTGTAGTTTGCGCAAATACCAACCTCCCCCCTATTATTGCATATTCTTTTGAAAGTAATTTTGGTGAGTTAAATAACAATAATCCACTATACACAATTATTGTTAACGATATTTCTAAACAAAATAATTTTATTTCTAAATCATCTAGCAATTATTCAATTAATAACAATATAAAATGGGAAAACATTATTAATGCAAATCAACAACAAAAAGACACATTATTTCAGCAATGGCCTGACCTTGGTAATGGCTGGTTAAAAACAAACTGGACTCAAGATTCACCATACAATGATTTTTGTCCAATGGATCCTGTAACAAATCTAAGAAGTATTGCTGGCTGTCCATCGGTTGTAATAGGACAAATATTAAATTTTCACGCAACTACAAACAACACTTATTTTGATAATTTTGACGATTATTATCACAATTATTCTGGAAGACAATATTGGATTGACAACGATTTTATTGCAAGAGGTTTTCCTTCATTTCCTCAATTAAACATATATCTGGACACATTAAGCGCACATTATTTAAACAATATATCACCTACAAATGAAGACAAAGCTGCGTTAACTTTTGCCTGTGGCATTGCTGCTACACAAGTATACACATCAAGTGGTTCTGGAACATTTGGAGTAAATCAAGCTTATGAAGCATACATGCGTTTTAATTGCACTACTGCATCTTTACTTGACACAACTAATCTTGATTTATTTGATAGATTAATGCAGAATATGAAAGACACATTACCGGCTCATATGGCTATTGTTAATCCAAGCTGGACAAGTGGACATAATGTTGTTGTTGACGGATATAATACCGATAATTATTATCATTTAAATTTTGGCTGGGGTGGCAATTACAACGGATGGTACTTGATTCCTCAAGAAATTCCCTATAGTTTAACTGTTATTGAAGGTGTAATTATTGATATTATGAAGAATCCAACAACTCAAATATCAGAAATAAAATCTTCAAATTCATGCATTAAAGCTTTTCCAAATCCATTTTCAGACTCATTTAAAATTTTATATTACTTAACAAATAACACAAATGTTAGTATTGAAGTTTATGATTTAACTGGAAAAATAATTTTTTCGAAACAATTTTCAGAAAAAAGTGGTAATCATGAAATGCAAATAAATCTTGATTCCAGTCCTGAAGGAATTTACTTTTACAAATTCACACAAGATAATTGCCTCTATACAGGTAAATTACTAAAAATAGCAAAAAAATAATTATCTAAGGCAACGAAATTCGTACCTCATTTGTCTTATTTATATTAATGTTATTATTTATGAAAAATATAATTACTACTAGCTTTTTATTCATCGCATTACACTTCAGTAGTTTTTCTCAAAATAATTTATGTAATGGTTCAGATCCTTTTTGTACCGGAATGACCTATAATTTTCCTGCTGGCGTTAATCAACCTGCAGCTCAATCAGGGCCTAATTATGGCTGTTTAGGTTCTGAGCCTAATCCTGTCTGGTTTTATTTATTAATTGACCAACCTGGCAATTTTCAGATTAATATTCACTCAGTACCACAACATGATCTTGATTTTGTATGCTGGGGACCATTTACTTCCCAAACAACACCATGTGTAGCTCAACTTACTGCAACTGGGATTACACCATCACACAACGACTCACTCGCTAGTCCCAATTATCCTGCAGGAAATATGATTGATTGCGGCTATAACTCTTCTTCTCAGGAATGGTGCTATATTCCAAATACACAATCAGGCCAATATTACATTTTAATGATTACAAATTATTCAAATACAATTTGTAATATTATATTAACTCAATCAAATTTAAGTTTACCTGGCACTGGAAGCACGAATTGTAATCCATGTAAATGTGGATATTTTAATGACATTTCATATAATATAAACCCCTGCATTCCTGAAACAAATTATTATTCAATTTATGGGAACATTATTTTCGATAACCAAGTTGGCGTAATTCCTAATGCATATATTACAATAACTGATCAACTAAGTGAAATAACACAAACTTTTAACCAACCCTTAGTTAGTCCAATAAATTATATGCTTGACAGTATTCCTTCTGACGGTTTAATTCATACTCTTAATGCATCATTTATTAACAGTCCCTATTCTGATGATATATACACAGTGACTTACGCAGCACCAGCCTCATGTAACACAACTTCAATTAATGATATTTCTTCAAAAGAATACTTTTCAATATTTCCAAATCCAATAACAAATAGAAGTTTTAAAATAAAATACACATCATAATATTCAGGTAAAGTTAAAATCAAAATATTGACTGCACAGGGAACAGATGTTTATAACAAAGAATACACAAAAGATATTGAGTCTATAGAAATTCCAATTAATACAGTATCATTTACTAAAGGATATTATAATATTGAATTAAAATCAGGAAATAATATTATTAGGAAGCCGATAATTATTCAGTAAAACATGAAAATATTATTTATTACTTTATTTCTAATTACATCATTTTTAAATATTTTTTCTCAAAATAATTTATGTAATGGCGCTGATCCATTTTGCACTGGACTTACTTATAATTTCCCTGCGCCTATAAATTCAGGAAATGCTGAGATAGGGCCAGATTACGGCTGTTTAGGATCAACACCTAACCCTACTTGGTTTTTCTTAAATATGTACCAACCAGGTAATATTCAAATTGATATTCATTCAAGTAACGGGGAAAATATAAATTATATTTGCTGGGGACCATTTTCTAGTATAACTACTCCTTGTACAAATGGGTTAACATCAGATAAAATTATTAGTTGTAGTTATAGTAGTTCAAGTCAGGAATGGTGTAATATTCCAAATGCAAGTGCAGCACCATGTGGTGAATATTATATTTTATTAATCTCAAATTACTCCAATCAAGCCACAAATATAGTTATGGTACAGACAAATACTGGACAGACAGGATCAGGAGCAACTAATTGTAATTTGCATGTTTGTGATTTTAACAATCTTACATATACTATAAGTAGCTGTGAACCTGCCACCAACAACTATTCAGTTACAGGAAACCAAATATTTCAAATTATTCCTTCTTTCCAATTATCCGGTCAACTTGTTATAGTTGATCAACCAAGTGGAATTAGCCAGGTATTTGATGGACCATTTTCATGTTCAACAAGTCCAATCCCTTATACACTTAACAACATTTCTTCAGATGGTTTACAGCACACATTAACTGCAATATTTTCCGAAGCAGGAACTTGCACATACTATGCGACATATACTGCACCAACCTCATGCACTACAACTTTAATTAACAGCATTTCTTCAAAAGAATACTTTTCAATTTTTCCAAATCCAATAACAAATGGAAGTTTTAAAATAAAATACACATCACAATCTACTGGTATAGTTAGAATCAAAATATTGACTTCACAAGGAACAGCAGTTTATAACAAAGAATACAAAAAAGATATAGAATCTATAGAAATTCCGATTAATACCGTATCCTTTTCTAAAGGTTATTATAATATTGAATTAAAATCAGGAAATAATATTATCAGAAAGCCAATAATTATTCAGTAATCTATATTTACATTTTGTAAAACAGCTAGTTTTAAAGCTTTAGCTTTACCTATTTCACTCAAATCAAATGACATAACTTCCCATCCAAGAGTAGCAACATAAACTGCATCACGCCCCTCGCCTGCTGCAGGAACCAAAATTCTTCCAGGTTTTAATTCAGCAATTTTACTTTTAAAATATTCGTTTGGATTAGCTCCAAAAATATATTCATCTGAAGAATATCTTTCATTCCAAAAATCGTTATTCATATTAATTGTTCTAATCAAAAGCAATCTATTGATTAAATGTTAAACTAATATTAATGTTAAAATTCATGAATCGTATATATATTTTTGTACTTTTATCAAATTAAACCCATTAAAAATCAATTTTATGAAAAAGACTATCATTCTACTCCTAACTTTTGTGTTCTTTACATTCATTGGTTTTAGCCAGAACGCCAAAGACACATCAAGCAAACAGATTAAAACAATCGAAAAAAGAATTATCGTCATGACAGATGACGGTGGGCAGGAAAATATTGAGATTGAAAGCAATGGACCAATGTGTGGCGGTAAAGAAATGTTTGACGAAAACTGTGGAGGCAATTGCGAAAAACACATGAAATTCATGAAAAGAGATAAACATGGAATGAAAGAATTTAATTCATCACATCGACTTTATCCAATGACACACACAAGAAAATTATTTGCTTTAATGCCGGTTTTACTTTTCCTTTTCGTGTTTTTAGTATTTCTTTTCTGGCTTCGCAAAGAAAATTATAAACTTAGCGATGCATTATCTTCAAAATCACCAGAGGTTTTAAAAACAACTAATACTCGTCAAGACCCAAATGATTCTTCAAAAACAATTACAGAAACTAAAGAAGAAATTTTTTATCCTCGTAGTGCAAGTAAATTAATTGCATTTTTTACAGCATTAGCAGGCATTGTTGTTGTTATTTGCGGTTTATCATTCCATGCATACACAATGCTTAGCGGAATTGGAGCTGGTGGAAATAATCCACATCATGGTGGTGGAATAATAATCATCGTTTTGGTTTTATTAGTTGGAATGCTGCCATACATATTTAGAGCAATGTTTAAAAAATAAGAAAGAATTTTTGTGGTTGAGAAAGTTGAGGGTATTGTTTTAAGAACTATTAAGTATTCTGATAATTCTTTTATTATTCAGTTATATACAAAAGAAAGAGGAAGAATTTCTTGTATTGCAAAGGGATTACGATCCAAAAGCTCAAAATTTTCTCCCTCTTTCTTTCATCCATTTTTTGTAATTAATGCTGAAATATTTTACAATCCCAAAAAAGAAATACATCCTATTAAAGAAGTTAATTTAAAAAACTCTTTAAATAAGCTTAGAGAAGATCATTCAAAACTTGCAGTTGCAATGTTTCTTGCAGAAGTATTAAACAAAACTGTAAGGTATCAAAATACCGACGAGCAATTATTTGATTTTCTTGAAAACATGATTTACAAACTGGATATTGAGGAAAATTCCTCTGCCAATTTTCATATTTATTTTTTACTGGGATTATCGCATTATCTGGGATTTTATCCTGTAAATAATTATAGTCCTAATGCAAAATATTTCGATTTATTAAATGCTTGTTTTGTTGAATTTCAATCAGGCTCACAAACTATAAATGCTGAGCTTTCTGAAATTCTTAAAAATTTTATGACAATTGAAAATGAAGAATTCTGGAAAATTTCTTTAAACAGCCTGCAGCGCAGAAAATTTATTGGCGCTTTGTTAAATTACTATACTTTGCACACAGGAACAAATATGGATGTAAAATCACTGGAAGTATTAACGGAAGTATTTAGTTAGACTTTTTTCCTTTAAATACTATTGAAAAATATGTATTTACTCTATTATTAATATCCTCACTAACTTTTGAAAAATAAATTAACAAACTAAAAATAATAAATATAATTCCGCTTCTTATAATTATATCTACAATAAAAGATTTCATTTCGGGCATATAATATCCAGGGATATATGAAACTACAGCAAATAAAAGGATTAAAAGATATCTGAAATTAAACGGCTGAAAATCATACTTAGTCCACAAAAAAATCCAACGCATTAAATTAAATACAAAAAATGAAATAGCATTAGCAATTCCAGCACCTGTAATACCATAAAGCGGAATAAATATGTAATTTGTTAGAATAACAATTAACACAAATATAGCCATAAATAAACTCTGTACTTTATAGTATTTAGAAGTAGAAATTATCATTGTATTAACCCCAGTTGACATATCTATAAAACTACCTATGCAAACCCACAGAATTACAAATTTTCCAGCTATATATTTATCGGGCAGAATATGAAATATGTTATCGATGTTTGCCCAGATACCAATTAAAAGTAATGCAGAAAAAATCATTTGAGTTAAACAACTTTTATAATAAATATCTTTTACTGCCTGTAAATCATCATTTTTCCATGCTTCGGCTACAACAATTGAAGATATTTTAGATAACGATCTTGATGGCATTGAAATTACTGTTCCAAAAAAGAACATTATTGAATAAATACCTACTGCGGATAAACCTACCATATCTTTCAGCATAATCCTGTCAACACTCAAAATAACCGAACTTGAGAATACTGCAATTATCCCATAAAAACTAACACTAATCATACTCTTTTTTAGCTCAGGACTGACAAAGCCTTTAACTCTTTTTAAGCTAATCTGCTTATCGAGCATAACCATAAATATCAATATTAAAGTTGGCAAAGAAAGGGCAATAACATAGGCAATTACAAAATTTTTAAAATCTAAAAAATTTAACATATAAATAATAATTGCCATAACAACTAACAATCTTTGTAAAAACTCTTTTAAAAATGTACCCCTAACGCTTTTAAAAAGAACTCTTGAGTATGAATCAAAAGAATTAAATAATAATGTAAACAATGTAAGCGGTATAACAAAATATACATATTGCTCAAACAAACCTGAACTTTGCGAACCATCCTCTATCATGAATGGTTTAAGTATAAAAAACAAAATAGTTGACAAAACCATTCCAACAGTTATTGTTGAAATTAGAATAGACATAAATCCATTATGCTTATTTGAGTCATTTCTAAAATACGGAAAAAGCCTTAAAGTTGCGTAATCAAAGCCCAAACTGGCAAACTGAGCAAACAGTAAAGAATATGAAACCAATATGCTTAATAAACCAACTTCTTCGGTTGAAAAATATTTTGCAAGCAAAAAAAGATTTGTAACAATTCCTAATACAGCACCTAAATAAGTATAAGCTGTACCTTTAATAGTTTGTGTTCTTATTACTCCCAAAATAATGAATTATTTCAACAAAAATATTTATTAATAACAAGGTTAACGAGTTTATTTCTGAAAAATTATTTCAATTAACTTTTCAGCATTTCGATTTATATTAAAAAGATTGTTTAAAATCCCTTTACGGTGGTCAATTTCATCAATATCAAAAGAAATGTTAAATAAATTTTTTAACTGACTTTTAAATTCCGAGGCATCTGAAGCAAAATGACATAACCCTTCTAATCCAGTATTTTCTGCCATAAGATTATTTACTAAACAATGCCTACCCCTATAAAGAGCAGATAGTAGCTTTAATTTGACTCCCGAACTATGAAATGTTGTTAAAATATTTACATGTGCATTTGCTAATAACTCATTCATTTGAAACTCATCAGGATTAGCTATTAGCTTAATATTTTGATTAGAATTTATTGCCGAGAATATTCGTTTATTAGGATTTTTACCTGCAATAATAAAAGGAACATTTAGTGAATTAAACACTTCATTAATTAAAAAAAGTACACTCTTAACATTATCTGAAACAGAAAGATCACCTTGAAAAAGCACATATTCTCCTTTACCACTTTTAATTTCAACATCATCATGAGAATGAAATGCAGGTATTAAAACAGTATGCCCATATTTATAACTAAAATACTCTTTATCTTTTGGAGATATTGCTGCAATGTGCTTTACCAGCCTTAAAATTGACTCGTAGCTTTTCAGCTTTTTTGATTCAATATTATAAAATATTTTTTTTAAAATATTAGTTTCTGCCTTTGCTAATCCTCTGTAATAATTATGCTCAATATTGTGAGTACGAACTATAATATTTCTATTATTTAAAATTAATTCAGGAATAAAATAAGTAGAATGTAAACCTTCAAAAATTATAGGATAATTATCTTCTAACAGATTATTTTTTAAATCTTTTGAATTTCGTGTTGCAACAATAAAAGGCAATGATTTTAAAGCATAAAAAAAGCTTTTTGGTCGGTTATAATAATGTACTTTATAACAAAGTTTATTAAGTTCATCGGTTTGCTCCCTTCCATATTCAAAACAATGTAAAATAATTTCAACATTTTTTTCATATAATGCTTTAATCTTATAATACACATCAATAACTCCGCCATAATCAGGCGGATAAGGTATATTAAAAGAAACTATATGAATTCTATTTTCCAATAAACTTGAAATTTTAAAAATCAAAAGTACAAATTTTGGTCTTAAATTTGTAAGAACGAAATTTAATTAAGCTATTTTATTTTATCACAATTTTAAAATTATTTGGAGTTAATTTAATTTTTGTTTTATCTTTAATCCGTAATTTAAATGGAAGATTAAAAAGAGCACGTACTGTTACAACGATTATTTTTAAGTCGTTGTAATTATTATTTTTTTTTTAATTTGAGATTTATTTTTAGTGGGCCATATACCACTTAAAAAAACGGCCTTATCTGAAAGGGTATTTTCAGAGGAGAATCGAAAATCCTAAAGAATAGAACAATTAACCAAAAAACATTATGAGAAAATTCTTACTTTTAAGCTTAATTACAGTACTTAGCTTTAATTATGTTATCGGACAGGATGTAAAAGACACTAAACCTGAGATTAAATATCGCAGAAGTTCTTTACACACAATTTTAATTGAATCAGATAAGTTTCCCTACAAAGACACTGTTATTAGTGCTTATAATAACGCACCATTCCCAGATAAGTATAACAACCATACAATTGGTGAAAAATCATTTAATCCATATGAATTTGGTGATATAAAAATAGACACAACTGATACTGCTGCAAAAGCTGACCCAACTGGAAAAATTAATTACAGACCTGTAATTGACAACTATTTTTCACAAAAAAAGATTGCTAACAAATTAGTTGCAAAATGGTTTAACAGACAAGAAGACGGATCATTTGATATGAACTTAATTGGAGAAAGAGGTTCATATAATGCATCTGAAATGCAGGCAAATATAGCAAAAGGTTCTGCAAGAGGCGTTTCTTCTTTAGCAGATGCTGGTGTTGAATTATTAGGAAACACTTTTGTTGTAGTTTCTAAATTTAACTTCGTTAGCAATGAAATTGCTGCTCGTATTATCAGAGATATTGCTAAAATTGCTGCAAGTAGAATACCAAATGGACTTTTAAGTAAAGCTGCATCTGTAGGTGCTGATGTTGCATATAATAAAATGAAAGAAGGATATTCAGTTTGGACAACTTCATATTTATATAAATTAGTTTGGAACGATTCAATTGAAGCTGTATTCTACAATGATTTATGGATGGATAAATCCAGCCTAAACCCTGCTAAAAAAGTCGCATTTGATAATTCAGATTTATTTAAACTTGAATTTGTTGGAGATGAAAAAGCTACTGGTTTAGTTTTATTCTCGCTAAAAGAAAAAAGATCTGAAGATAAAATTATTGCAATTGCAACTGTTAGAACAATTGACGCAGTTTATGCTAAACTTCAAAAAGCATATGACGTATTTAAACCAAAAGTTCCTCTCCATACTGGCGAGCCTATTACAGCTAAAATTGGTATGAAAGAAGGTTTAGAAGGCGGTGAAAAATTTGAAGTTTTTGAACAAACCCAAGATCCAAAAACAGGATTAACTGCTTATGTAAGTAAAGGAGTTATTAAGGTTGATAAAAAATTAATTTGGGATAATAGATACAACGCAGGTGACGGTCCAATAATTGAAGCGGATACAACTGCTGTTGACTCAACTGCAAAAGCTGAACCTAAACCAATACTTGATAGAACTACTTTTAAAGGTGGTAAAGGTTTTTATTCTGGAATGTTAATTAAACAATTAAAATAGTAACCAAAATAGAAAAATTATGAGAAAAATTGTAAACTTAAGTAGCCTTGTATTATTTATGATATTGGGCGTATCAATGAGCGTTTCGGCTCAGGCTAGAAAAAAAGCCGACAAAGACACAGAAAATTTTCGATATGAAATCGAAGGAGTAGGAGTTGGAACCCAAGGAACATACCTAATAAAAGTATGGTCATATTCCAAAAAACCTGTAGTAGCAATTGAACAAGCTAAAAAGAACGCTGTTCATGGTATAATATTTAAAGGCTATACTGGAAAACAAGGCGTACCTGGTCAAAAAGCTTTAACCAGCAATCCAAACTTAGAAAATGAAAAAGCTGATTTCTTTACAGATTTTTTTGCAGACAATAGCAAATACATGAAATTTGTTAGCGTATCTGGAGATGGTTCAATTGCTGCAGAAGACAGACTAAAAGTTGGAAAAGAATATAAAGTTGGAGTAGTTCTTTCGGTAAATGTTGACGCTTTAAGAAAAGATCTTGAAGCTGCAGGAGTTATTAAAGGATTAGGCTCAGGATTTTAATTTAAAAACCATATAAAGATGAAAAAAATAAACATTTTGTTAGCATTAATAATGCTTTTCACAAGCGTTATTATTACTTCTTGCGGTACACACCTAAATAAACAACGCCAGAGTTCAGGAAGTTATCCTCATGAATCTTCATGCTTAGGCGTTGAACAAGATGGTTCGCAAACACTTAAAGTGTCTGGAAACGGACGTAACCGCACTGATGCAGTAGAACAAGCAAAAAAGAATGGTGTTCGTGATGTTCTTTTTAAAGGAATTCGTGCTGGTAGTTCAGAGTGCAATATGAAACCAGTTGTTTCTGAAGTAAACGCTCAGGAAAAATACGAAGATTACTTCAATAAATTTTTTGCTGATGGTGGAGCTTACACAAATTTCATTTCAGGAAAAGATGGTTCTGATTTACACATTGAAGTAATTCAAAATCGTGAAAAATCTGGCTCACAAGAAACTTATAATATCATTATAAGAGTATTACGTGCTGAATTAAAAGCTAAAATGATTGAAGATAAAATCTTAGCTCAATAAAATAATAAAATAATAAAATATGAAAAATAACTTGAAAATTTCATTTATCGCCTTCCTTTTACTAGTTAGTATCAGCGGAGCATTCTCTCAAGCAAAAAAACCTACAATCATGGTTGTACCAAGCGATGTTTGGTGCAATACAAATGGTTACATGACAGAATTTGATAATCAAGGAACAAAAATAAAAGTACCTGATTACAAAAGAGCTCTTCAAGAAAATGCTGATTTACTTTTAGTAATTAGTAAAATCAACGAACTTATGACCGAAAGAGGTTTTCCATTGAAGAACTTAGAATCATGTATGAAAACTTTAACTGATCAATCTGCTGAAGATGCAATGCTTAGCAGCAAAGGTGGCGCTAGTGTAAACGAAAGCCCAATTGATAAACTAAAGAAAGTAGCTAAAGCTGATATCTGGATGCAAATGACATGGACTGTTGCTACAACAGGCCCAAAAAAATCTATTACATTTGTTTTACAAGGCTTAGATGCTTATACTGACAAACAAGTTGCTGGTGCTTCCGGAACAGGTGCTCCTTCTTTTACAGCTGAACTACCAGTTCTTTTACAAGAAGCTGTAATAGCTCATATTGATAATTTCAATGGTCAGTTACAGAAACATTTTGATGATCTTTTTGCTAACGGTCGCGAAATTATTTTAAGAATTAAAACATGGGATTCATGGGATGGTGATTTACAAAAAGATTTCGGTGGCGAAGAACTTGGTTCTCAAATTGAAAAATGGGTTTCTAGTAACACTGTTGCAGGAAGATTTAGTACTTCTGATGCTACAGAAAACATGATGCTTTTCGAACAAGTTAGAATTCCTTTGTATGACGCAGCAAATAAAGCTGTTGACGCAAGAGGTTGGGCAAAAGGTTTACAAAAATATTTAAAAGACACCTACCAACTTGATGCAAAACTAATGATGAAAGGATTGGGACAAGCTCAGTTAGTAATTGGAGAGAAATAATAACTAAAAAATAATTAACATGAAAAACAACAAAATCTTTCTAATCCTGATTTTAGTAATGTGTTTCAGCTTTGCAAAAGCACAAACTACAGGGAAAATGGATGATAAAGGGCGATTAGCTCTTGCTGCGTGGGTACCAGATCAAATTGAAGGAATGCCTGCTGCTGCTAAGAAAAATCTTGAAAACAAACTTAGCCAGATTATTACTGCTAATGGAATTAGTGGTGATGCTATGAATTCAAGATTTATTATTTCTGCTAATGTAACAGTAATGACAAAAGACATTACAGAATCAGCTCCACCTATGCAAGCTTATACTTTAAACATTACTTTTTATATTGGTGATGGTTTTGAAGGAAAAAGCTTTTCAAGCTATTCAACTACTGTTAAAGGTGTAGGCGAAAACGAAACTAAAGCTTATAATGCTGCATTAAAAAGCGTTAAAACAAATGATCCAGCTTACCAATCATTTATTGATAAAGGTAAAGTTAAAATCATTGAATATTATAACGCACAATGTGATGTAATTATTAAGCAAGCAAAAGTTCTTGCTGGCATGAATAAATTTGATGAAGCTATTTGGAGTCTTACTTCAGTTCCTGATGTGTGTACCGAATGTTGGAATAAATGTATGGCTGCTATTGCTCCAATTTTCCAACAAAAAATTGATTTCGAATGCAAAACTAAATTAACTGAAGCTAGTAATTTATGGAATGCTGGTCAAAGCTATGATGCTGCTCAACAAGCAGGTGCAATCCTTGCTACTATCGATCCTAAATCTTCTTGCTTTAATGAAGCTAAAGCTTTATCAGATAAAATTGGAAAAAGAATTCTTGAAGTTGATAAACGCGAATGGAATTTTAAATATGATAAAGAAATCGGTCTTGAAAGAGATATGATTAAAGCATACAGAGATGTTGGTGTTGCTTATGGTAACGGACAACCTCAAAATGTTACTTATAAGAGTTTGTGGTAATAAGCAAAGCTCCTAATAAGATTAAAAAAGCAGTTTCAAACGAAACTGCTTTTTTGTTTTAAGTTTATTACAAAAAATATTTTCTTTTCTTTTAAAATAAGTAAGTTTGTAATACTAAAAAAAGAAACTATTAAAATTTAATTTTATGAAACAAAACTTGTTTTTAATTGGTTTTTCTTTAATATTGTTAGTTTCATGCAACAATACTAATACTACAGAATCAACAGGTTCAAGCGACAATCCTTTACTAAATAAATTTGAAACTCCGTTTGAAGTTCCACCATTTGATAAAATTAAACCAGAACATTTTTTGCCGGCATATGAAGAAGGAATGAAGCAACAGAATGAAGAAATTGCTGCTATTGTAAGTAATACAGAAACTCCAACCTTTGCAAACACTATCGAAGCGTACATGAATAGTGGAGAATTACTTGGTAAAGTGGGAAGTATTTTTTCAAATACAAATTCAGCAAATACTAATTCAGAAATTCAAAAAATTAACGAAGAAATAAGTCCTAAGTTATCTGCACACCGCGATGAACAGACTTTAAATCCTAAATTATTTGAAAAAATAAAAAACATTTACGATCAAAAAGAGAAACTAAATTTAAATGAAGAACAAACATATTTATTAGAAAATATTTACAAAAGCTTTGTCAGAAATGGTGCTCTTTTAGCTAAAGAACAACAAGAAGAATTAAAAAAAATAAATAGCGATTTATCTTCATTAACTGTAAAATTTGATCAGAATTTATTAGCAGAAACTAATGATTTTAAATTAGTAATTGAGAAAAAAGAAGACCTTGCAGGATTGCCAGAATCTGTTATTGCCGCAGCTTCTGAAACTGCTCAAAAAGACAGCATGAACGGAAAATGGATTTTCACAACCTCTAAAGCAAGTATGATTCCTTTTTTACAATATTCAGAAAAACGTGATTTACGTGAAAAATTATACAAAGCATATACAAACAGAGGAAATAACAACAATGCAAATGACAACAAAGAAATTTTAGCGAATATTGTTATATTAAGATCGCAGAAAGCAAAATTATTAGGTTACGAAGACTATGCTTCATATAAATTAGAAAGCCGTATGGCAAAAACACCAGCAAAAGTTTTTGAATTGCTTGACCGTTTATGGATTCCAGCTATAAAAGTTGCTAAGAACGAAGCTAAAGAACTACAATCAATAATAAACAAAGAAGGTGGTAAATTTAAATTAGAAGCATGGGATTGGGGTTATTATGCAGAAAAACTACATAAAGAAAAATATAATATCGACGAAAATGCTTTACGTCCTTATTTTAAAATTGAAAATGTTCGTGAAGGTGCATTTACAGTTGCTAACAAATTGTACGGATTAACTTTCACACAAATTAAAGACATACCTGTTCTCCATCCAGATGCAACTGCTTATGAAGTAAAAGAAGCTGATGGTTCACATTTAGGAGTTTTATATATGGATTTTCATCCAAGAGAAAGTAAAGAAGGTGGCGCTTGGTGCGATGGATACAGAGCATATCATATAAAAGATGGAAAACCTGTGACACCTGTTGTAACTGTTGTTTGCAATTTCACAAAACCAACAAAAGATCAGCCTTCGCTTTTAAGTATGGACGAAACAGAAACCCTTTTCCATGAATTTGGACATGCAGTTGAAGGTTTATTAAGCAAAAATTCATATCCTACTTCTTTTGTTGCTCAGGATTTTGTTGAATTACCTAGTCAGTTAATGGAACACTGGGCATTTGATAAAGATATGTTAAAACTTTATGCAAAACATTATCAAACTGGTGAAGTAATTCCAGATGAATTAATTGAAAAATTAAACAAAGGTGGATTATTTAATCAGGGATTTGTTACAACAGAATACCTTGCTGCATCATATTTAGATATGGCTTACCATACTGTAAAAGACATTAAAGAAATTGACATAGAAAAATTCGAAAAAGAATATTTTAAAAAACTAGGATTAATTCCTGAAATTGATTCACGATACAGAAGTACATATTTTGGTCACATTATGGGTGGATACGATGCAGGTTATTATGGATACATCTGGTCGGCAGTTTTAGACAACGACGTATTTGACGCATTCAAGGAAAAAGGAATTTTCGATAAAGAAACTGCTAATTCTTTCAGAAAAAATGTTTTAGAAAAAGACGGAATTGAAGATCCTACAAAAATGTATGTAAACTTCCGTGGCCGTGAAGCTAAAATTGAACCGTTGCTTAAGAGCAGAGGATTATTATAGCTTTTAGGTAAAGTTTAAATTTTACGAAAAGCAACTTTTGTTTTAAAATATTAGTCTGAACTACATTGTGAAGTTATTTGCACTTTTTATATCATTAATTATAATAATACTGTTTTCTTGTAGAAAGGAAGACGTTCATCCTCAATGGGATGTTAATTTACTAAGCCCAATTGCAAAAACTAAGCTTACATTAAACCAGATTGTAGCTGATAGTCTTTTACAGGTAAATTCAGACAGTAGTATTTCACTTATTTACCAGACTCCTTTAGCAGATATTAGACTAGATACAATTGCTCAATTACCAGATACCTCAATTACTTATTCAGCTAAATTAAGCAATATAAATATTAGCCCTATAAATATTTCTCATAGCTTTTCTTTAGGAAAAATTGCAGAAGAAGATAAAATTTTAAACGGTGCAACAGGTGGATTATATGAAACTATTATGACTGCACATAATACAGGCACACAAACAACAATTGCTGCAATTGCACCCATGAATTTTGATAGTATAGTTGTTGATGCAGGAAGTTATTTTCAAACTATTTCGGTTCAACAGGCATATATAGATATTAAAATTGACAATCATCTTCCAATATCATTAACAAATATTACATTTCAACTTAAAAATAAAATAAGCGGAACAATACTTTTAACTGATAATTTTCCGTTAATTGCATCAGGTTCATCTGATACTAGAACAGTGCTTTTGAACAATGTTACAATTGAAAATTTAATGTGGGGGAATGTTACTCTTAGCTCGCCTGGATCTGGAATTCCTGTAACAATTGATACAAGTCAAACTGCTACTACTTCAATTACTGTTCGAGATATAATTATTGATTCCGCAATTGCTCGTTTTCCTTCACAGGAAATTATAAACCAAAATAGCGATGCTGTAATAAAAACTACTGACAATTTACAAATATCAGAAGCATGGGCAAAAAGTGGTCAGATAAGTGTTGATTTATATAATACGATTAATGAA
>CAIQJL010000280.1 GCA_903872185.1 uncultured Bacteroidota bacterium
ACTTCTTCGCCGTAATCATTTTCAGTTACTAAAAACTGCTCTAATTGAGCTCCAAGTAGCTTTGCAGCAATAGAATCGCGAACCCAATTAACAAATTGACGATACTCGTTGTTTGTTATTTCGGTTTCATCCATCCAAAATGGAGCAATAGAAACTGTTTTAGTTTCTGCAGTCATAGCCCATGGAACATCCTGATCATCAGGACCCATGTTGTAACTACCTGCTTGACAGAACAGCATACCATATGGTTGCGGTTCAAACCATGCCTCGCGATTGGGTACTCCAACTAATTCGCCGTTACCGGTATTGGAGCAACTGTTTAGACCAACTACTGCAAGGAAAAGAAACAAGACTAACAATAAAGTTTTCATAGGACATTTATTTATTATGAGAACTTCTAATTTTCATTTAATTTATAAAAATCTAACACTTCCATATTTACCTCTACCATTAGGTTTTTTAAGATTAAAGCAATATTTAGCCATAAACTCAATTGAACCGCTTTCATATGATTTAAGTTTTGAGGTAGTTATATCATATGCAAGTGCAAAGGTAATATTTGATTGTGTTGTAAATCCTATCATTGCTATAATAGCATCACCAAAGCGATAAGAAATGCCGCCTCTGAATTGTTTGCGGTATTCTATCATAGCATTTAAGTCATATTGATTTGTTTTACCATCTGATTTAATAAAAGCTGAAGGAATTAAACCCCAATTTTTATCTGGTAACTGTATAAAAGAACCAACAATAATATAGTAGTGCCTTGCTACAAAAGGCATTTTACCTGCTGAGTATTTTAAATCTGGTTGTGTTAGATGAGTTGAAGAGATACCACCATAAATTTTATCACCTTTTGCGCGATAAAAAGCTCCAAAGTTAGCATCAAGCACAAATTTATTCTCTGAATGAGGAATTAAAGGATCTAAATAAGGGTTTGTACCTGGATTACTTAGTTGGTCAGGTGTAATCCATTCTCCATCTAAAGATTTATTCAAAAACCCTAGTCCTAAGCCAATTCCTAAAGAACCATCACCAACTTGTAACCTATAAGCGTATGATAAGTTGAAATATGTATTCTTTTCGAAACCAAGCTTATCACTCATGATATTAATACCAACACCGCTACTAATGCTTGGAATAGCCATGTCGCCACTAAAAATCATTGTTTTAGGTGCACCGTCAAAGCCCATCCATTGCTGTCGATAAAGCATTGATGCACAAATAGCTTCGTTACTTCCAGCGAATCCAGGATTTACCGGTAAAATATTGTATTTATTTAAGCTTAATTGAGGATCTTGCTGTGCTAACAGACTAAAACCCGCAAAAACTAAGATAAAAAGAGAAAATAATTTCCTCATATTCAAATATTTACTTCTCTGTTTGTTATGTTTAAAGTTCACTTTATCACTTCGTAAAGTAAATAAAAATATTCTTTACAACCAAATATTACCAACACTTTTAAGTTAATAACTCGCTAAAATTTTCAGTTTTGTACGTGAAGAGTTTAGAAAGGTTTTGTTTTGTTGGCATTTATCTGTTATTTTTTTTTGATAAAGTATTTTTATTTGGTTATTAATTTTTTTTAAGAACTTTTAATAAAATTCTGAATTATTAACGCAAGATTGTTTTCAAATGTTGTGTCAATATTTGTTTTTCAGCATATTTTTTGAAAAAATTTCCACCATCTATCCGGAACTTCGCCTTTACAAGCTTTTTGATAATCTGAGTATGAGCAAGATATAATTAAGTTTTTTAAAAAACCTGATTTAGGGTATGGAACTTCCATCCACCATCTTTCGGATTTTGAACTTTTAAAGAAAGTTATTGAAGTATCTTTTCCAACTTCAACATGAAACTTTAAAATTGATTTTGCTTTTTTTGAAGGGATTTCATTTGTTCGTTGTGAAAAACCTTCTAAGAAATACCAAATTGCCTGTGCAGTGAGGATCGCTTCACTATTATTATTTTTTATGCCATACATTCCGAAAGAGGTTGTTCTTTCGCCAGCACCTGCATATCTGGCTAATTGACAAATCTCACGGCCATCTAATCCATTCGGAGAATTTAAATTTTCATTTGAGTTAAAAAAACCTTGCATTGAATTTAAATGCATTGCAACTATATCGGCATCTCTTAATAAAGGTTCAATTTCGGATATATTTGATTTAACAACTCCTAATCTTATTGCATCAAAAAATAACCGGTTTAATGTATTAATGTCATCTGGTGAGACAAAATAAGATTGATATGCAAGCAAAGAGAAATTGAATAGACTATTGTTATTTCTTAGTACAATTTTAGGCAGATAATGTATGTCTTGTTCTTTTATTTCTTTTTGTTTTAACGAAATTGCAGAATCAATTGAAACAATGTTTACAGGATTTTTTCTTTCTTCAAAAGAAAGATAGCTAGCAAATGGCAGATTATTGTTATCCCCTAATATTATTGAAATTATTTTTTTTGAATGTAAGTAACTTTGGACTTCCCTAACACCGTATAAATTATCATTAATGTTTTTACCTTTTTTTAAATTACCTAAATCAATAACATTAATATTAAATGGTGTAAAAAAGGAGTATAAAAATTTTCTAACTAAGTCTGCAGAATTTAATTCTCCTTTTTTTTCTTTTGATACCCCAAATATTGCAACTTTTGCTTTTCCCAGATCTGACAATGGGTTGTTAATAGAATTAATGAGAATTCTATTAACAAAACGAGATTTTTCGATATAGTTTTCATCAACTATATTGTTAATATTTATAGGATCAAAAAAATCTTGTAAATGATGCATTGTAGCTTACTTTGCTTTCTTTTTTACTGCAACTTTCTTTTTAGCACTTGTTTTTTTGGGAGCAGATTTTTTTACTTTATTAGTATCAGTTGCTTTTTTTGCAGTGCTACCCTTTTTTTGAGGTTTTGGTTTTTTCTCTGGACTTTGTTTAATGATTTCAATAAAATCCTGATAAGTTAAAGTATTCCATTCTGTTTTTGAAGGGATGCGATAGTTTTCATCTTTGTATTTAATATATGCTCCGTATCTGCCTTTTATTATATGTAAATCAGGATCTTCTTTAAAGTCGCGTAAAGCAGCAGCAGCAGCTTGATTTTGTTTTTCAATAATAACTTCAATAGCTCTTTCTAAAACAATAGTATAAGGATCGTCAATACCTTTCTTTAATGAGCAAAATTTACTGTCGTGTAAAACATAAGGTCCGAATCGTCCAATATTTACTGAAATTTCTTTACCATTATATAATCCTAATTTTCTAGGTAAAATAAATAGTGCAAGGGCTTCCTCAAGAGTGATTGTTTCTAAATACTGACTTTTCTGTAAACTTGAATAACGAGGTTTTTCGTCTTCTTTATTTTCACCTAACTGTGCAAGAGGACCATATTTTCCAAATTTAACATAAACGGGTTTCCCTGAAACTGGATCGGTACCTAATAATCTTTCACTTATATTTCTTTGACTATTTCCGGTGCTTTCAACTACCTTACTATGGAAATTTTTATAAAATGTTTTAATCATTTTTGCCCAGTCTTTATTCCCTTCGGCAATTTCGTCAAACTGAAGTTCTACTGATGCTGTAAAATTAAAATCAAGTATGTCGGAGAAATTTTCTAATAGAAAATCATTAACAATTATACCTGTATCTGTTGGAAATAATTTTGATTTTTCGTAATTAAAATTCTCTTTTTTAATTTGTTCGGAAATATTATTGTTGCTTAGTGTAATAACAATTACATTTCTTTCGCTTCCAGGTCTATCTTCTTTAATAACATAACCTCTGTTTTGAACAGTTGAAATTGTAGGAGCATAAGTTGATGGTCGACCAATTCCCAATTCTTCTAATTTTCTGACTAAACTTGCTTCAGAATATCTTGGTAAATGATGATTAAATTTTTCAAAAGCTGAAATGTTTTTCATTTCAATTTTCTGATTTTTTTGCATTGGAGGTAATAATGATCCAACTTCGTCTTCATTTTCGTCGTCGGTCGACTCTAAATAAACAGCAAGAAAACCATCAAATTTAATTACTTCACCTGTTGCAATAAAATTTTCAGAAGCATTTGATGAATTTATTGTTACAATAGTTCTTTCTATTTGAGCTTCACTCATCTGAGATGCAATCGCTCTTTTCCAGATAAGTTCGTAAAGTCTTTTTTCATTACCTGCAACAGCAACGGTACTATTACTGAAATATGTAGGTCTTATTGCTTCATGTGCTTCTTGTGCGCCTTTTGATTTTGTGCTGAACTGGCGGGTTTTAGAATATTCTTTACCGTATTTTTCTTCTATTTCTTTTTTTGAAGCTCCAATTGCTAAGTTTGATAAGTGAACAGAATCTGTTCTCATATAAGTAATGTGACCAGCTTCGTATAGCTTTTGAGCTAAGGTCATTGTTTGAGCAACAGAAAAGCTTAATTTTCTACTTGCCTCTTGTTGAAGCGTTGATGTAGTAAATGGTGGAGCTGGAGATTTTGTAGAAGGTTTTGTTTGAATATCTGAAATTGTAAATGATGAGCCTTTACATTTTTCGAGAAATGCTTGCGCTTCTTTTTTAGTTGCAAAACCTTTTTGAATGTCGGCTTTTAGTTCGTATTTTTTTCCTTCTTTATCTGTAATTATAAATATTCCAGATACTTTATATTGTGACACTGCAGTAAAAGCAAATATTTCGCGTTCTCTTTCAACAATTAATCTTACTGCTACAGATTGAACTCTACCGGCAGATAAACTTGGACGGATTTTTTTCCATAATAATGGAGATAGCTCAAATCCAACTAATCTATCTAGAATTCTACGAGCTTGTTGTGCATTAACTAGGTTGTAGTCAATACTTCTTGGATTCTGAATAGCATTATTTATTGCTTCTTTAGTAATTTCATGAAAAACAATTCTTCTAGTGTTTGTTTCTTTTAATTCTAAAGTTTCGAAAAGATGCCATGAAATAGCTTCTCCTTCGCGGTCTTCATCAGATGCTAACCAAACAAATTTTGCTGCTTTTGCAAGTTTTTTTAATTCGTTAACGGTTTTAACTTTATCTTCCGGAACTTCGTAATTTGGTTTGAAGTTATCGTCAATGTCAACACCAAGTTTCTTTTTTGAGAGGTCGCGAATGTGTCCAAAACTTGATTTTACTAGGTATCCTTTTCCAAGGAATTTCTCAATAGTTTTGGCCTTTGCAGGAGATTCTACTATGACTAAATTTTCTTCCATCTATTTTTTGTAATTTTGGGGTGCAATTTAAAAATTTTATTTTTAGGATTACTTTTATCCTTTTTTTAATAGTAATATAATAAATATTTAGGCAAAATTATGGAGAAAAATCCAGTTAATAGTATTGATAAAAAGGCGTTTAAGAAATATGTAAAAATATTGTGGTTTATTTTTATTTTTCCAATTATATCAATTTTCATTTTATTCTTTTTTATCTCTGAAGGATATTTTGGGTACATGCCAAGCTTTCCTGAGATGGAAAACCCGAAAAATAATCAAGCATCAGAGGTGATTTCAAGCGATGGAGTTGTTTTGGGGAATTATTTTTTAGAAAACAGATCGAGTATTAAATTTGAAAATCTTTCGCCATTTCTTGTTAAAGCATTGGTAGCTACTGAAGATGTTCGGTTTTACTCTCATTCAGGAGTAGATATAAAAGCAATTGCAAGGGCAATTTCAGGAACTGGAAGTAAAGGTGGAGGAAGTACAATTTCTCAGCAGTTAGCAAAAATGCTTTTTCCGCGTGAAAATTTTTCAAATTTCTTTTCGAAAATCATTAGGAAGTTAAGAGAGTGGGTTATGGCGGTTAAACTCGAAAAACGTTATACCAAAGAAGAAATTATTACAATGTATTTTAATAAGTTCGATTTTTTGAATTTAGCTGTAGGTGTTAAATCAGCAGCAAGAGTTTATTTTAATTCAGAACCAGATTCTCTCAAAATTGAGCAAGCTGCAATGCTTGTTGGCATGGCAAAAAATCCTTCTTTGTACAATCCAATTCGCCGTCCCGACTTAACAAAGGATAGACGAAATGTTGTATTAAGTCAGATGAAAAAATATGATTATATTACAGAAGCCCAATATGATTCTTTAAAACTTTTACCATTAGAAATTGAATTTCAAAGAGCAGATCATAAAGAAGGTATTGCAACTTATTTTAGAGAGTATCTAAGAACAATAATGGATGCAAAAGAACCAATTGAAGATAATTATATTGATAAACAAAAATATTACGAAGATTCATTAAACTGGGAAACAAATCCATTATATGGTTGGTGCAATAAAAATTTAAAACCAGATGGAACACCTTATGATATATATAAAGATGGATTGAAAATATATTCAACTATTAATTCCAGGATGCAGAAATATGCAGAATATGCTATGACTCGTCATTTAAAAGAGGAGATTCAACCGAAGTTTTTTAAAGAACAAAAAGGAAGAGAAAAAGCTCCTTATGCATGGAATATGAGTAAGGAACAAATTGAAGAGGTAATGAATCAGGCTGTTAGGAGGAGCGAAAGATATAGGGTTTTAAAATCTCAAGGATTGTCAAAAGAGGAAATTGAAAAAACATTTTTTCAGCCAACCCAAATGTCTGTATTTTCATGGAAAGGCGATATTGACACGGTACTTACTCCTTGGGATTCTATAAAATATTATAAATATTATTTAAGGGCAAGCTTAATGTCAGTTGAGCAGCAGACTGGTTTTGTTAGAGCATATGTTGGTGGTATGAATTTTAAACATTTTCAGTATGATATGGTTGAATCAGGAAAACGTCAAGTTGGATCAACTTTTAAACCATTTCTTTATGCTTTAGCTATGCAGGAAGGTTATTCGCCATGCTATGAAGTTCCACTTATTCCAGTCACTTTTGAGTTACCCGATGGAACTTCATGGACTGCAAAAAATAGCGGAACAACCAAAAAAGATGGCCAAATGGTCACTTTAAAATGGGCATTAGCAAATTCTGTAAACTATATTTCTGCATGGTTAATGAAACGATATAGTCCGGATGCGGTAATTAATGTTGCCAGAAAAATGGGAGTTAGAAGCAAAATAGATGCAGTTCCATCAATTTGTTTAGGTACACCAGAATTAAGTTTATCAGAAATGGTTGGAGCATTTAGTACTTTTTCGAATCGTGGAATTTATACCCAACCAATATTTGTAACAAGAATTACTGATAAGAATGGAAATGTACTTTCAACTTTTAAACCAACAAGGACAGAAGCATTCAGCGAAGAAACTTCTTACTTAATGATTGAATTATTAAGAGGTGTAGTTGCTTTTGGAACAAGTTGGCGTGTTAAAGGAAAATATAAAATTGAAGGTGATATTGCAGCAAAAACAGGAACAACACAAAATAACTCTGATGGTTGGTATGTTGGCTTAACTCCACGATTAGCTACAGGTGTTTGGGTAGGCGGCGAGGATAGGGGTGTTCACTTTGCCAGTACAGAAAACGGACAGGGTGCAAGTATGGCTCTTCCAATTTGGGCTTATTATATGGAAAAGGTTTATGCTGATAAAAAACTTGGTTATTCAACTAAAGAAACATTTGAGAAACCAAAAAGCATGAAAGTAAACTCAGATTGTAGCAAAGGATCAAAAGAAGATGAGACTCCAGGGAATGAAATAATAGAAGGTGTAGACTTATAAAAAAAATTAACAAGTAATTTTAATTTCTAAATTATTCGTTGATTTGTTATTTCTTACTGTATTTATTAATAATATCTTCAATCACTTTTTCTGTTAATTCAAATCCTTCTAATAAAGGAAAACCCTGCCAGCGAACAACTCCACTTGGGTCAATTAAAATAACGTGCGGAATTCCTCTTACTTCAAGAGTTCTTTCCATTATTCGCATAGTGTCGATAGCAGAAAAATATTCAATTTTTGGAGACTTCATTTTTAAAACAACTTCTTCTTTTTCTCCTGAAATTCCTATTACAATTAATTCTTTACTGAATTTTTTACTGTATTCATTTAGTTCTGGAATTGCTTTTTTACATGGTCCACACCATGTTGCCCAAAAATCAATTAAAATAAATTTGCCCTTTGTTACGGGTTCCTTTGTTAGCCATTTTGTAATATGAAACTCAGGAGCTTTTTGATCAATAAATGATTTGGCATACATATTTTTTTCAGCTTGTTGACTAAAACTGAAAATTGAAAATAACATTAGCGAAAATATAATAAATGTTTTCATGACAAAATTTTTAATGAAAAAGTATTTTGAAAGCTTCTTCAACTTTTGAAACTGTAAATACCTGAATTTTATACTTTGTTAAATCAATCCCTTTAAGTCCGTATTTTGAAATAAGCATTTTTTTAAACCCAAGTTTTTCAGCTTCTCCAATACGTTGTTCAACTCTGGATACTGGTCTTACTTCGCCTGTTAACCCAATTTCACCAGCAATACAAATATCTTTTGGTACTGGTCTGTCTAAATCTGAAGATAAAACAGCAGCAATAACTGCTAAATCAATAGCAGGGTCGCTAACTTTTAGTCCGCCGGCAATATTTAAAAACACATCTTTTGCAGAAAGACGGAAGCCAGCCCTTTTTTCAAGTACAGCTAACAACATGCCCAATCTTCGTAAATCGAAACCCATTGAAGAACGTTGTGGGTTTCCATAGGCAGCTGAGCTAACTAAAGCTTGTACTTCAATAAGTATTGGTCTAATTCCTTCAATGGTAGCTGCAACAACAGTTCCGCTAAGAATCTCGTCGGTATGTGAAAGTAAAATATCAGATGGATTTGGGACTTCTTTTAATCCTGTGCTTTGCATTTCAAAAATGCCAATTTCGCTGGTTGAACCAAATCTATTTTTTGTAGAACGAAGAATTCTATATAAATTATTTAAATCACCCTCAAAAGCAAGAACTGTATCAACCATATGCTCCAGAACTTTTGGTCCGGCAATATTTCCTTCTTTATTTATATGTCCGATTAGAAATATTGGTTTGTTATTTTCTTTAGCATATTTTAATAAAGAAGCAGTGCATTCACGAACCTGAACAACAGTTCCTGGCGAAGAATCTATTCTTTCTGATTGAATTGTTTGGATAGAATCTATTATTATTATATCAGGATTAAGTTTATCAAATTGAAGAAGGATATTTTCAAGAATGCTTTCACAATAAACAAAGCAGTTCTCGCCTTTTCCTCCAATTCTTTCGGCTCTTAATTTAAGTTGTTGCTCGCTTTCTTCGCCCGAAACATACATTATTTTATAGGAACTCACTCTAAGTGAAAACTGCAACATTAAAGTTGATTTTCCAATTCCGGGTTCACCACCAATTAATATAACTGATCCTGGCACAAGCCCACCACCTAAAACGCGATTTAATTCAACGCTTTTTGTATTTAATCGTGATTCTTTAGCAATATTTATTTCGGTAACAAGTTTGGGGATTGGTGCCTCACGTGTTTTTCCAGTAGCTGATTTTACCGCTTTTATAACAGGTTCTTCAACGTATGAATTCCATTCTCCGCAAGAGGGGCATTTGCCAATCCATTTTGTAGATTCAACACCGCAATTAGTACAAAAGAATGCTGTTTTTTGTTTAGCCATTTAATTCGACTTTACAAATTCCATCCTGTTAAAAGCACCATCAGAACTACCGCTACTAAGCATAATTCTTTGAATTATGAGATATTTTTTATTTAAAGTAAGAACTTCATAAGTGCCATCAGTCCATTCGTTAACTCCTGTGATTTTAAGTGTAGTGGCTGAAAGTGCTTCGACTGTGAGTTTCCAATCTGCTGTATCAGAAATTAATGTATCTGTTTTAATTGTTTTAATAAATTTATTATGCTCAATAAAAGTCCAGTTCTGTATAGTGTTATTTACATCTGTTAAATACACATATTGCCAACTGCCCATTATTTTTTCTTCCTTTTTCTTTTGACAACTTAAAAAAATAAAAGAAAGATTAACTAGTAATATGATAAATAATAAATAACGCTTCATAAGAATTATTCCTCATGACGAACAAATTCCTTGCGCAAATAAGGTGATTGACATTGCAAAATAAGAATTTTCCTATTTAATTTTTCAATGTAATAATTGGCATCTGACCATTCATCTAAGTTTCTAATAACTACATAATATTTTGTAAAGTCAGATTTAAGTTCATAATCGGCTGTGTCTACAATAGTATCAGTTGTTCTATACAACTTATTGTCTGAATCAAATTTGTAAATAATCTTTTGATTTTGTTGAGCTTCAGTTTGTGGTAATAATTCCCATGAGCCTGTAAGCTTATTTTGTTTTGATTTTTTACATCCTAAAAGTGTAAAAGAAGCAATTATTAAGCTAATAAATAAAATTCTAACCCTCATGATTTTTTGAATTTTAAACAAATCTACATTTTTTTAATAAATCTACAAAATTTTTTAATTAATGAATTTTAATTAAAGGAAGAAGTTTATGTTTTTTATAATTTATTAATGATTGAAGATGAGGAGTATCCTTCAATAAAATCAATGGTTTTTACTTCGCCTCCATTTGCAATTACAATATCACTACCAACAATATTTTCAATAGAGTAATCGCTTCCTTTTACAAGAATCTTAGGTTTAATTACATTAATTAAATTAAAAGGAGTTTCTTCTGAAAAAATAACAACTGCAGAAACAAATTGCATAGAAGCTAATATTAGTGCTCTGCTATGTTGGTCTTGAATTGGTCGGTTTGTGCCTTTTAATTTAGTAACAGATTCATCGCTGTTTAAACCAATAATAAGATTGTCGCCTAGTTGAGCCGATTGTGCTAGATATTCAATATGACCACGGTGAATAATATCAAAACAACCATTAGTAAAAACAATATTTTTATTTTTAAAATTTAAATATGCAAGAATTCTTAAAAATTCCTGATCAGAATAACTGCTATAAATTTTTGATTTAATAATCTCAAGTTTTTCCATATCTAAGTTTTAATTATTAACGGTTTTTCTCTTTTTTGCAAAAAACACCATAAATAATGCTATTGGTCCAAGAAGTAAGACCATAAATGTTTGCGACTCGTGACAAATTGTTGCAAATAATAATCCTGGTGAATTAGAAATATCTGTTGATTGAATTCCAAGCAACATATTAACACCAAGTGCAACAATCCAATGATATGCTCCAAAGCCATTAGTTACTGGCACCGACATACCTAAACCTCCAATTGTAAGTACAAAAATTGAATCTAGGAAGCTTAAATTTGATGTTTCTTTTATTGAGAAAAACGCAGCATAAGTCATTAAAATATACATTGACCATATTAAGACTGTATGAAAAAAGAATAACCCAACTTTTTTCATTTTAAATATCGATTTTAAACCAGAAGTTAAACCAGTAAAAAAACTAACTGCTTTTTTTATTAAAGATATTTGTAATAACTTCTTTCTAAATAATAGTAACAAAACAATAAATGTTATTGCAGACAAAATAAAGATTATCCAAAATGTAGGAGACGAAAAATATTTATTAAACAATGGATGAAAAATGTTATCGATAAAAAACCCGCTAACTTGTTTAAATTTAACAATTAATACAAATCCAATTATTAATAGTAAACAAAGAAAATCAATTAGCCTTTCGGTAATAACTGTTCCAAAAAGTTTATCGACAGGAATATTATCGGTTTTGTTAAGTGATCCACAACGTGTTATTTCGCCTAAACGAGGCATTCCAATATTAGCAAAGTATGCAATAAATACCGCTAAGAAAGTATTTTTATTTGAAGGGTTATAACCTAAAGGTTCTATTAAAATTTTCCACCTTAATGCTCTACTGTAAAAACCTGTAATTGCTAATGCTAAAGATACACCTACCCAATAAAAGTTTGCTCCTTTAAGCTCGTACCAAAGTTTTTGAATATCAACATTTTTAAAAGCTAAATATAGTAACAAAATTCCAACCGATGGGAATATAACAAAGTTTAGAATTATTTTTAATGTCTTATTCAAAATATTATAATAAGCGATTTGAGGAAGTATCTGGGAAAACTAACCATGGTTTAAATGTTTTTGCTTCATCAAAATCAAGGCTACAATATGATATTATAATAACAACATCGCCAACGTAAAATTTTCTAGCAGCAGGTCCATTTAAACATATTACACCCGAATTTTTTTCTCCTTTTATTACGTATGTTTCAATTCTTTCACCATTGTTTAGGTTAATAACTTGAACTTTTTCGTTTTCAATAATGTTAGATGCTTCGAGTAATGCTTCGTCTATAGTGACACTGCCAACATATTGGAGATTTGCTTCAGTTACTGAAACTCTATGAATTTTTGATTTTAATACTTCGATTTTCATCGCTAAGTTTTTAATTTAACTGTCTTTTTAAAAAGCGGACAAAATTACAAATTAATCTGAATATTATCTATAAGTCTTACTTGTCCGCAATAAACAGCAATGCAACAAGTTATTGATTTGTGGTTTTTTAAATCAGTAACTATTTCTAAAGTCTCTGTATCTACAATCTCTATATATTCTGTTCTAAATAATTTATTTTCATTTATTTGGCTTATTACCCATGTTTTAAAATCAGAAAATTTATTATTTGCAATATAGTTTGATAATTGATTTATAGTTGAGAAAATTAACGAAGCTTGATCAAATTCTTCTTCCTTAAGTCTTGTATTTCTTGAGCTCATTGCCAGGCCATTACTCTCTCTGATAATTGGACAAGAAACTATGTTTACTGTAGAATTTGTTGTACTAACTAATTTTTTAATTACAGCTAATTGCTGGAAATCTTTTTGACCAAAATACGCATTGTTAGGCTTAACTATTTTAAAAAGTTTATTTACAATTATTGCTACACCTTGAAAATGTCCTGGTCTGAATTTACCTTCCATTACTTCTTCTAATTTACCTAAATTAAATTTTGTAGAATCTGTTTCAGGGTACATTTCTTTTTCGTCGGGCATAAAAACTATATCGCAGCCTATTTCGCTAAGTTTTTTTAAGTCTTCTGTAGTATTTCTCGGATACTTTTCAAAATCCTGCTTGTCGTTAAATTGAGTGGGGTTTACAAAAATACTTGCAACAGTAATGTCATTTTGATCTTTTGAAGTATTTATTAAAGTTAAATGCCCAAAATGTAATGCACCCATAGTTGGTACAAAACCAATTTTTTTACCTGTACTTACAAAACTATTTAAGTAAGAAGTGATTTCTAGAATATTATTTATTACTTTCATTATAAAATATGAGGGTGCAAAATAAGTCTAAAGTTTAGTTACTTTCAAAATAAAATCAATCATTTTTAGTTTAAATGATAATAGAATTGATTAAAATCATTATTTTGCTTACCTTTGCATTTAATTAATACCTTTTAAGCTGCACATGGAAAAAGAGAGAGTATTGTTTGTAGCTCAGGAAATTACCCCTTACTTACCTGAATCCCCAATGTCCACTATTGGACGCTACCTTCCGCAAGGAATTCAAGAAAAAGGTCGTGAAATACGCACCTTTATGCCCCGTTTTGGCAATATTAACGAGCGACGAAATCAATTACATGAGGTTATTCGTCTTTCAGGAATGAATCTTATTATTAATGATACCGATCATCCGCTGATTATTAAAGTAGCATCTATTCAATCAGCCAGAATGCAAGTATATTTTATTGATAATGAAGATTTCTTTCAAAGAAAATGTACTGTTTCTGACGACAATGGAAGCTTTTATGCTGATAATGACGAAAGAGCAATCTTTTTTGCAAGAGGAGTTTTAGAAACAGTAAAAAAACTTCGTTGGGCACCACATCTTGTGCATTGTCAAGGTTGGTTTACTTCACTTGTTCCTCTTTATATTAAAAAAGCATTTCGCGAAGATCCATTATTTAATGATACTAAAGTAGTTTTTTCAATTTACGATGATGAATTTAAGGGAAATTTGTCAAAAGATTTTAAGAAAAAAGCATTAATAGATGGTGTTTCCGAAAAAGATATGCAAGTAATGTCCTCATTGGATTATGTGAATTTAATGAAACTTGCAATTAATCTTTCTGATGGAGTAATTCTTGGAAGTCAAAAAATAAACGCTAAAGTATTAGAATATCTTAAAACAGCAGAAAAACCAATTCTCGAGTATCAAGACCCAGAACATTATATTGATTCATATTCTGATTTTTACGATAGTGTATTAGCTCCTAATTGTGTTGAACTATAAATAAATCAAGTTGAAATCAATACTGAATAGCAAATTAGCATTGGGTTTTAGTTTATTAGTAGGTTTGTTTTTTTCATGCCAAAAAGATCCAACCACTTTGGGTTTAGATTTACAACCTGATAGTGATAAAATTAATGGAATTTCGTTAGATACTTCAACTGTTAAAGCATATTTTATAAAAGAAGATTCTCTTTCAACAGATGAAAGAACTTATGCGTTGTTAGGTTCATATAACGATCCAGTTTTTGGTTATAGCAATGCTGCATTCATGACTCAAATTCGCCTTTCTACTTCAAATGTAAGTTTTGGAACTTTACCTGTTGCAGATTCTATTGTCTTATATTTGAACTATAGAAGTTACTATGGTGATACAAATACCACCCAAACAATTTCTGTTTATGAAATGGATAAAGATCTTTTTATAGATTCTTCTTACTATTCTAAATTAAATCCTTCTCAGTACATTCTTAATAATACTTTGTTAGCAACAAAGAGCTATAATCCTAAACCTAGCGGTGAGCCGCTTGCTATAAAGCTTGATAGTAGTTTAGCTAATAAATTTTTAACTGCCACTTCTACTAATTTATCTACTAATGTAGAATTTTTAAAATATTTTAAAGGACTTTATGTTAAAGCAGATAGCACTTCATCAACCGGAGCCATAATTTATTACGATTTGTTAAGCATAAGTTCAAAAGTTACACTTTATTATTCTAACCAGTCTGGTGATAGCTTAAAATTCGATTTCCCAATAAATTCAAGTTGTGCCAGAGTAAATTTATTTAGACATAATTATAGCACTGTACCATCATTAAATACATCAATTGGCGATTCATTGAGTTCAGATACATTGTTATATTTACAAGGTATGTCAGGATTAATGGCAAAAATTAAAATTCCATATCTTTCAACTTTAAAAGATTCAGCTACAATTGCAATTGTTAAAGCTGAATTAATTATTCCTGTTGAGGATTTTTATGATGTAACAATGTATAAAACTCCTGCAAAATTACTTTTAGTAAGCTATAATTCTTCTGGTACATATGATTTCTTACTCGATTATTTTTTGGGTAGTTCATATTTTGGCGGAACTTATAACGAAAGTGATAAAACATATAGATTTAATATTTCTAGATATGCTCAGCAACTTGTTGATCAAACAAGAACAGATTTTGGCTTAGCACTATTTGTTAGCGACAATAGAGTTAGCGCAAATAGATTGATTTTAAAAGGACCAAAATGTGTAAATAACGGCATGAGATTATCAATAACATACTTGAAACCTTAATTTTATTATTATGTGCGGAATAGTTGGCTACATAGGACCTAAAGATGCTTATCCAATTCTTTTAGCAGGATTAAAAAGATTAGAATACAGAGGTTATGATTCTGCTGGAATTGCTCTTTTAAATGGTGAAAGCAGGGTTTATAAATGTAGGGGTAAGGTTTCTGATTTAGAAGCTCATGTTGAAGGCAAAGACATTTCTGGCACAATGGGCATTGGCCATACAAGATGGGCAACTCATGGTGAACCTAACGATATAAATGCACATCCCCATGTTTCGATGAATGGATTATTTATAATAATTCATAATGGAATAATTGAAAATTATTCACGATTAAAACGCAAACTTGAAGATCGTGGATATGTTTTTACTAGCGATACTGATACTGAAGTTCTTGTAAATTTAATTGAATATATTTACATGAAAGGCCAGGTTTCTGCTGAAATAGCCGTTAGATTAGCTCTTACAAAAGTAATTGGTGCTTATGGTATTTTAGTAACTTGCAAAGATGAAGAAGATATGATTATCGCTGCTCGCAAAGGTAGTCCTTTGGTTGTGGGAGTTGGTGATGGTGAATATTTTTTTGCTAGCGATGCTACTCCAATAATTGAACATACAAACAGAGTAGTTTATTTAAATGATAATGATGTTGCTATAGTTCGTCGTGATGAAATAACATTCAAAACAATAATGAATGTAAAAATTACACCTATTATTCAGAATTTAGACTTAGATATTGGTGAAATTGAAAAAGGTGGTTTTGATCATTTCATGCTTAAAGAAATTTTCGAACAACCTAGAGCCATTGAAGATACCTTTAGAGGAAGAATTTCACATAATCCTTTTAATATTCATCTTGGAGGTTTATTTCATATAATGGATAAACTGGTTAATGCAAAAAGAATAATAATAATAGGCTGTGGAACTTCTTGGCACGCTGGATTAGTAGGCGAATATTTAATAGAAGAGCTTGCTAGAATTCCTGTAGAAGTTGAATATGCTTCTGAATTCAGATATAGAAATCCAGTTATTTTATCAGATGATGTTGTTATTGCAATAAGTCAAAGTGGCGAAACTGCTGATACTTTAGCTGCAATTAAACTTGCAAAAGAACAAGGTGCAACTGTAATTGGAATTTGTAATGTTGTTGGTTCAAGTATTCCTCGCGAAACTCATGCAGGAGTATACACACATGCTGGGCCAGAAATTGGAGTTGCAAGTACAAAAGCTTTTACAGCTCAGGTTACAGTTTTATCTATGATAGCAATGCTTTTAGGTCATGAAAGAAAAGTGATTTCAGATAGTGATTATCAAAGTCTTGTTTCAGCATTAATTGCAATACCAAGTAAAATAGATATTATTTTAAAAGATATTACTGAAATACATAAGATTGCCGATTTATACAAAAACTCTAATAACTGCTTGTATCTTGGTAGAGGATTTTTATTTCCAGTTGCGTTAGAGGGAGCACTTAAATTAAAAGAAATTTCATATATACATGCTGAAGGCTATCCTGCTGCAGAAATGAAACATGGTCCGATAGCTCTAATTGATCAGAACATGCCTGTATTTGTTATTGCTACAAAAGATAAATCTTACGAAAAAATTGTTTCGAATATTCAGGAAGTTAAGGCTCGTAAAGGTATTGTAATTGCAGTTGTATCTGAAGGCGATGCAGTAATAAAAGGATTGGCAGATCATGTTATGGAAGTTCCATTAACTGATGAAGCTCTTACACCATTGCTCGCAGTTATACCTTTACAGTTATTATCTTATTATATTGCTGTATTAAGAGGTTGTAATGTTGACCAACCAAGGAATTTAGCAAAATCTGTTACTGTTGAATAAGTTCAAAGTCAGAAAGTTTATAAAGTTTAAAAGTTGGAGTTTTTTAATTTATAATCAGAAATTCTTAATCTTTGTTATCTAACTACTTGCCCGTAAATAGAATACATTTGTTGTAATACTATTCTATTTTCGTTGTGTTGTAATAATAAATCATCAATTATTTCCTGGTTAGCATTTACTTCTTGTGCCATTGATAGCTTATCGATTATGTCTTTGTTTACAAGTTCAAGTATTTTTATTTTATATCTTATTATTACTCTAGGCAAACTATCTTTTAATTTTGCATCTTCTGTTTTTACTAAAATGCCAATTCTTTTGTAATATTTTGATAATAAGTCGCTTTGGCCTTTAATTTGCGCCCTATAATAAGGAGTGTTAAGTCTGTCGGCTGCAAGTTCCTGAATAACATCGTCGGTGTGATATATTAATTCTTTAGGTTCAATATATCCATAACTTTTAAGTTGTTCGCAAAATATTTCGAAAATCCGATGATTTACTAGATTTTTTAATTCTAATTCATCGTTAACTAGCTCCTGAATAACATATTTAACTACGGTTTGCTCAATTTCAGCCTCTTCTAATGTTTCTTTATGAATAACCCTGTTACCGTATAAAAATATTAATCTAAGTATTTCGAATTCTTGCTCTTCTGCATAAAAATCGTCGATTATAGAAGGAATTTGAGGGGTCTCAGGACTATTGCCTATTATATCTGAAGGTCTTACATTTGAAGAGTATTCTGTTCTTTTTCCAATAATTCTTTTTGCAACTTCGCTATGTAAAAGTTGTTCTTCAATTTTTAAAAGTCTACTGCAATCTTTGATATAAAGAGAGCGTAAAATATTGTCAGGTATAAGTGCAAGACTTTTAACTATATCATTTAAAACTTCACTACGTTTTACAGGATCTTTCCCAGCATCTTTTAATAATACAGTAGTTTTAAAAGCGAAAAAATCTTTTTCTTCTTTATTTAAAAATTCAAAAAGTTCTGCTTGACTATGTGATTGTGCAAAAGAGTCTGGGTCTTCACCTTCTGGAAGCAATACAACTTTAATGTGCATTCCTTCTTCTAGTAAAAGATCAATTCCCCGAATTGCAGCCTTTATCCCTGCTGGATCACTATCGTAAAGTAGTGTTATGTTTTTTGTAAAACGCTTAATAAGTGCAATCTGGTCAATAGAAAGTGCTGTTCCTGATGATGCAACACAATTTTCAATTCCTGATTGATGCATTGAAACAACATCTGCATTGCCTTCAACTAAATAGCATCTATCTTTTTCGGCTATTGATTTTTTAGCCAAATAGAGTCCAAAAAGTATTTTTCCTTTATGGAAAATTTCTGATTCCGGACTGTTGTAATATTTAGCAGGGCTTTTCTCTTTATTTAAAATTCTGCCAGTAAATCCAACAACTCTACCGCTTAAATTATGAATTGGAAATATTACCCGACCACTAAATGAGTCGAAATTTCCTTTATTTATTAATCCGGCTTTTAAAAGAAATTCGGGTTTATAGCCATTTTTTATTGCATGATGATAAAATGTAGTGGCTTTATCTGGCGAGTAACCAAGTTCGAATTTCTTGATTATATCATCACGAAAATTTCTCTCATGAAAATAAGCTAACCCAACAGCTTTTCCTTCTTCAGTTTTTTGTATTGTGTTTGTGAAAAATTCATGGGCAAATGTTGTCGCTACAAATAAGCTTTCTCGTTCATCACGTTTTGCAATTTCTTCAACAGAAATTTCTTTTTCGTGAATTTCAATATTGTATTTTTTTGCAAGCCATCTTAATGCATCAGGATAGAGCATGTGATCATGATCCATTAAAAAATTTACTGCATTTCCAGCTTTTCCACAACCAAAGCATTTGTAAATTCCTTTTACAGGCGAAACAGAAAATGAGGGAGATTTTTCGTTATGAAATGGGCATAGTCCAATATAATTCGAACCACGTTTTTTTAGGTTTACAAACTCCGAAACTACCTCGTCAATGCGCGATGTGTCAATAATTCGTTGTATGGTAATTTCGTCTATCAATGCTTATATTTTTAATATTTCAAAAGTATTAAAACTTAAATGTAGAATAAAGAAATTTAGCATAAACTAATTAACAAAATCATTAATTTTAAAATGATTTTCAATTAATATTTATTAAAGATGAAAAAACTTGTAGTTCTTACCGGAGCGGGAATAAGTGCCGAAAGCGGTATTAAAACTTTTCGCGATATGGGTGGTTTGTGGGAAGAATACGATATCGAAGAAGTTGCTAGTCCACAAGGTTGGGAAAATAATATGGAATTAGTTTTAGATTTTTACAATCAGCGCAGAAAGCAACTACTGGAATGTAAGCCTAATGAAGCACATTATAAACTAGCAGAATTAGAAAAAGATTTTGATGTTCAGATAATAACACAAAATGTTGATGATTTGCATGAGCGAGCAGGAAGCCAAAACATTCTCCATTTACATGGCGAGCTTAATAAATCGATGAGTACAGGAGATTCTTCGCTAGTTTACAAAATGGAAAGCTGGGAATTAAAAAAAGGCGATTTATGCGAAAAAGGTTTTCAACTTAGACCATTTATTGTTTGGTTTGGCGAAGCAGTTCCTATGATGGAACAAGCAATTAGAATAACCGAAAAAGCAGATATTTTAGCTGTAGTTGGTACTTCATTAAATGTTTATCCTGCTGCCGGTTTATTAAATTATGTAAAGCCAAATATTCCTATCTTTTTAATTGATCCAAATGATGTAAACTGTTTTAGAAAAGTAACAGTTATAAAAGAAAAAGCCAGCACTGGAGTAACCAGGCTGGCTGAAATATTAAAATCACAAAAATATTAATGAGTGACTATCAGTTTATTTGTTCTGGCTACTTTTCCATTTATGTTTAGTGAGCAGAAATAAATTCCTGAAGGTAAGTCTGATACATTTAAATTAAGAACACCATTATTGTCTGTTAAATATATTTGTTTCTCTATTTTACCACAAATATTGTAAATTTGAATATTTGCTTTAGAGTTTACATTTACATTATATTTAATATGTGTAATGTCTTTTGCTGGATTTGGATATGGTGAAGAGATGGAATATGCTAAAATATTGTTATTTACACCCAAAATCCCAATGTATTTAATAAAGAAATAACCGCTATCACTTGTTGTGTGAGAATCATAAAAAGTAAATCTTACTACTGTTATGCCGCCATTACCGTTTGGTTTGTAATGAGCAGTAAATTCAGTAGTGCTGTCTCCTGCTGCCATTGCAAAAGCAGATGGCGATACCATTGTTGAAGGTTGAAAACAACCCCCAGCCCAGCAAAAATAATTTTCAGTACCCGGTACATTGTAAAC
>CAIQJL010000281.1 GCA_903872185.1 uncultured Bacteroidota bacterium
ATCAAAATAATTTCTTTGTTGGAGATAACTCCAACAAGGGCGAAAAAGGTGTCTCAAAAGGGCACCTTTTTTTATTCGTGAGGACACGAACCAATGAAATGAGGTTACTCAACAATAAGTAATAAATCAGGATATTTAAACTTATAGTTTAATTTCTCCTTTAGCTTTTTGTTCGACACCGTTTTGTTTTCACTTGTTTTGGTTTCATCAAATATTGGCAATTCAACTCCAATATCATTTGCAGATTTTGTATAGAATTCTCTTTTGGTTGGGTGACTATCTGCACAACCATTAAATATTTCGTTCCACATTTCTTTTTCAATAATTGCATTAATTATTCCTATACAATCATCGCGATGTATAATGTTTACAGAAGAGTCGGGATTATCAATTGTTCTTCCTTTGGGATAAAATAACCCTGGTTTTCTGTTGTAGCCAATTAGTCCACCAAACCTGAGAACTGTAGTTTTAAAACTAGTATTTGTTATGAAAATATTTTCGATTTCAGATAATGCTGAATTAATAACAGGAGTTTCTTCGGTAATTAATTCGTTTGAATTTGCATAAACAGAAGTAGAACTAACAAATAACACATTTTTAACTATTGATTTTTCTATATACTTTATTAAAGTTTTGAACCCCTCAATATCTTTTGAGGGCACTGCAATAATTAAAATTTCTGCATCTAATAATTCTAAAATATATTCTGTGGTGTGTGTGTCACAGACCATGGTAGATGCAATAGAATCAAGTTTTATTAAATATGGTTTAATGCCTATAGCAGATAATTTCTGTATTTTGTTTTCAGAAGTGGTAGAACCTTTTATGGAATAACCTTTATTTATTAAATGAACTGCTAATGGTTCACCTAACCATCCGCAACCTAATATGCTAATTGTTTTATTCATTGTGAATTTATTTAATTTTTCACAGAGTCCCTTTTAGGAGACTCTGTGAGGCTATAGATATTTATTTCATTTTTCACAGAGTCCCTTTCAGGAGACTCTGTGAGGCTATAAGTCCCTTTCAGGAGACTCTGCGAGGCTATAGAGTCTGTGAGGCTATAACCACGGATTCGGGTCTGTGAGCAAAAGAACATGGATTCGGATTTGGAGAATATATTTGTACTTTGTTAAAAATACTTTTCTATTAATTCATACAGTGCAGCTTTACCGTATGGTTTTGAAATATAATCATTACATCCAGCCTCTATTGCTTTCTCTTTTTCGCCAGAAAATGCATAAGCTGTTTGTGCAATAATAATAACATCTTTGTTAAATGCTCTAATTTGTTTTGTTGCCTCGTATCCGCTCATTTTAGGAAGTTTAACATCCATTAAAATCAAATCTATTTCAGGGTTACTATAGCATGAGATAACGGCTTCTTCGCCATCTCTGGCAATAAAAATTTGTTTATCATACTTTTTTACCATAACTGTAATCATCTGTTCTGCAGTTTCGTCATCTTCAACCAATAAGATTTTGATATTTTTTATTTTGATATTTTCTTCAGTTTCGGCAATAGTATTATTAAAATTTTTATTTTCTTTTAGTTCGTTGTTATAAGGAATAGTAAAATAAAATATTGAGCCTTCGTTTATATTACTTTTTGCCCAAATTTTACCACCAAGCAATTCAACATATGCCTTTGAAATAGCTAATCCAAGTCCGGCTCCTTCATAACCTCTGGAAAAATCTTCACTACCTTGTCTGAATCTTTCAAATATTAGTTCTTTTTTATCAAGAAGAATACCTACACCAGTATCTTTTACATAAAATTCAAGAAATTCACCTTTTTTTACATAACCAATTTCGATTGAACCTTTTTCGGTAAATTTTAATGCGTTTTTAACTAAGTTTGTAAGTATAGCAAAAACTTTTTCTCTATCTGTTTTAAATTGTGCTTCGAGAGGGCTTAAACCGTTATTTAAAATCAGTTTAACTCCTTTCTTTTCGGCTTCTAGCTTAAAAAAATTATAAATAAAATCTGTTTGTTCATTTGCATTTGATGTAGAAATATTAATTTCAACCATGCCCGACTCTACTTTTGAAATGTTAACAATATCATTAATTATGTTTAACATTCGCTTACCACTCTTCTCAATTAGATTAATATACTCTTGCTGTTTTTCGCCTGACAAATTGGAAGTTTTAAGCAAATCTGCAAAGCCTAATATACCATTCATAGGCGTACGTATTTCGTGGCTCATATTTGCAAGAAATGCCGATTTTAAAAGATCGCTTTCTTCAGCTTTTTCTTTGGCTTTTTTAAGTTCTAGCTCTGCTATTTTGCGTTGTGTTATATCACGACAGTAAGAAATAATTTGATTAAAACCTTCAGGTGATTTATAAGTACTTGCATTAATATTAATATTTAATCTGGTACCGTTGCTTTGTTCATAAATAGTTTCAAAGTCAGTAATAAAACCTTGTTTAGCACAAAGTGAAACTGCATTTGCATTATTTTCTTTTTCTTCTGGTGCCGTCCATTCTGTTATCGACCTGCCAATAATATCATCATTTATTTTAAATCCTGCTAATTTCCTATATGACTCATTAGCCGATATTACTTTACCTTTTTCGTCTATTAAAACAAATCCTGTGTCGGTATTTTCAACAAGTATACGATATTTTTCTTCACTAACTTTTACCTTTTGTTCAGCCAGCTTGCGATCTGTTATGTCAATTGAAGTTGTTAGATTTAAAATTACTTTGCCGGTTTCATCTTTTATGGGGTTTGCTTTTGCTAAAAAGTATAATGTTTTGTCGGGCAAAGGAACACTCACTTCAATAGTTTGAACCTCTCCTGTACGGAACATTTCTTTAATTGAAATAAAACGATGATCGGCTTCTTCTTTTGGATAAATATCCCAAAAAGTTTTTCCAACAAAATAGTCGGGAGTTTTTCCAAATGTTTTTGCAAATACATTGTTGGTGAATATATATTCACCTTTTTCATTTGTACAAAAAACAACATCACTAGTATTCTCAATAAGAGAACGGTATTTCCATTCGCTTTCTTTGAGCGCCTGTTCTGCTGTTATACGATTTGTAATATCGTGAATAATTGAAAAAAGAATTTGCTTTCCATCAAAATCAATTGGCGATGAATGAACTTCTACAATACGGATTTCATCTGATGCCAACTTATGTTCAAAAATAAAATAATTGCGTTTTTGAAATAATGCATTATTTCTTTCTTCTGCAATTTTTTCTGGAGATAAAGTATTTAGTTGATTAATTGACATTGCGCACAATTCAGATATGGAATAGCCATAAAAAATAGATGCAGCATTATTTGCATTAATTATTTGCCCATCTTCCGGTTTTATTAGTAACATAATTGAATTATGCTTGGCAAATATATTTTTAAAACGGGATTCACTTTCTTTCAGTATTTCATCAGCTTGCTTGCGTTCGGTGTTATCAACAAAAGTCAAAAGACAAGAGTTGTCTGTCTGATTAATAATGCCCTCAATATTTATGTATATTGGTAAATTGCCTTCAGTTAAAATTGTAACCTCACAAGTTTCTTTTCTTTTATTTGTATAAAGTTTTTCAAAAAAAGTATTAAAAA